>CAYYNB010000222.1:0-8493 GCA_964472565.1 uncultured Anaerolineaceae bacterium | reverse complement strand
GCGCCCCGACAAAAACACCCGGCTATTTTTGATTGATAGTGCCCGAAGCGATGCCCCGAAATCACGCCAGCGCTCATCTGTCCGTCCGCCACATTTTGATATACGATTCAGGTATCCACCAACTGAATCAGGAGGAAGAGCGACGATGAATCTCACACACCAACGGGCAGCGCTGGCCGGGCTGCTGGTGCTGGCGCTGCTGGCCCCATTCATGACTGTTCACGGGTCGGGCGGCTTTGTCTCAGATGGGAACTGGATCGCCCCCTGGGCGCTGCACGTCAACTACGTGGTCGATGCCGAGGCAGGCACCATCATGCAGACCATCGACGCGGCGTATCGCGGCCCCTACGACTATGTCGTCCTGCGACCGTTCGGATGGCTTATCCCGCTGCCCGCGCCGCCTACCGCCGTTGAGTTTGACGACGAAGACCGGACACTGAAGAGTCTGTTGGATACGATCTACTACCATACAGAATTTGAGATTCTGCCCCCGGTTGAACTATGTGCCGGCCTGGTCCCGTTCTGGGGCAACTGCGGCAGCGGCGGAATGGAGTGGGGGGAACCGGCGACGACACAGTACGAAGTCCTCACCACACCGGACGCAGTACAGACCTGGATCACCACGAACGATTACACCCTGACCGACCAGATGGCAACGCTCCTGGACGAGTACGCGGCGGCGGGCTGGGTTTTCCTGGCACTCGATTATCCCCCGACTCAACCCTATTGGGGCTTCATCCAAAATGTGCGCATCACCTATCCGGGCACAACGCCGATGCTGCCGCTGCGCCTGATGTCACAGGCCGACAGCACGAGCACTGTCCCGATCACCGTTTCGATTCTGGCGGACACGCCCTATGTCCCGGCGAACGTCCCGCACGCCGCCATCAATCTCGAAAACATCAACGCCCCCGTCAATGCCTTGACCGAACCGTTCGCCAATTTGGGGCAGCTTTGCTACCGCGACCACCCCACCGAAGACCGGAGCCGCTCATTGCTGATCGAGTTGAGCCGCATTCAGCATGAATATGATGGACACGCCTTCATTACCCGGTACAGTGGGCCATCGTCTGCGCTGCTGGATGACAAAACGCCGGACAGTATGGCGGCGCTGATTGAGCGCTACCCGGCTGTCACGGTTTTTCACGGGCAGATGAGACCCGCGCAGATGACCGTCGATCCGGTTTTCGAGCCGGACGAGTCCGCGCCGCTGGTGTCCAACATCCTCGACCGCCGCGCCGCTGATCCCATCGCCTACTGGGGATGCAGCAGCGCGAATGCGCTCACGCCGGACACCCTTGCACAACTGCCGGAAGGCCGCACGCGAGTTGGGAATATCGAGCTGGCGCACCCGGCGGACTGGGTGCTCAGTGAAATCGAGCTGAGTTACACCCTGAACCCAGACCATATCCGGCCCGACAGCGAAGGTACGTACACCCATAGCCTCCCCGTCCTTGCGCCGGAGCCGGTCACGCTGACCACGCTCGAAGCGTATTTCGCCGGAGAACCCACCCCGCCGATGCTGATTATGCACTTCGAATGGGCGTACGAGTGGTACACGCTCGAATCCGCCTACTACTACGATTTTTACTATCCGCAGGATGACCGCACCTGGATGAAGCGGATACGCATGCGCTATGAACCGTTTAAGGAAGTATATACCGAGTATGATGCGCCGTGGGTCACTGTGCTGACCAGCGAGGACGACTGGACTGCGCATGAAGCGCTGTACACCGCCCTGCTGGATTACGCCGTTGCGCACCAGTACGAAATCAGTCCCGATCTGAAACACACGCTGTTCCTCACCCATCCGGGCAGCCACACCACGAACGGCTATCCCCTGGCGCGGATCGGTTACCCGGAGGGCTGGACCGCCCATACCCTGGACAGCTTCGAGGTATGGATCACGCCGGACGGCGTGCAGCCCGGCGACCCGGACGCGCCCTATCTGCACGCGATACCGGTCTATGCTCCCCCAGGGAGCGAGGAAGATATGACCTTTATCGAACGCGGCGCGCGCGGCGAAAATTTGCTGGCCCAGATCATCACCACCTACCAGTTAACGGAAGTACCCTGGACTGCCACTGACCTCATCACCGGTGCCTGCAACGACAAACTAACCACCGCGTTCCAGATCGATAACCGCCAGGGGTATGTGAGCGTGATCGGCAAGACGTACATCATCGAGGTTTCCGCACCCGTCGAGGATTACCCGCAATTCGCGCCGCTGTTGGAGGCGATGCTCGACGCCTTTACCTATTCAGGCTGCGAGTGATGCCTGTAATCCGTCCCCCGCGCCAACCGTTGGAAGCGGGGAAAATCAGGGGTTGAGCCAGCGCCAGACCCAGGCCATCGATTCCACGTCGGCGCGCTGGTATTTGCAGGCGCGCATGAGCGCGTCCAGATCGTCGTCTTCGAGCCAGCGGCGGTAATCCATGAAGGCGGCGAACCAATCGTTATAGCCGGGCCAGGGATAACCGAGATAGGTCGAGACGATTTTGATCGAGGTGCTTTTGGTGGGCAGGCTGATGCTGCGCGAAAAGCTGCGGTGCAGGTCGTGCATCCGGGGGCCAAGCGCGGCGCGCACATCGTCCGGCGCGGTGGCGTGGAGAATGCCCGAATCGTAGCCGGTCCAGTGAAAAATGGGGCAGTCGCTGCTGCTGAGAGCCTGTGCCAGGGCGCGCCAGAGTGAAGCGGTGTCCGGGGCGAGCGTGACATGCTGACCGTCGGGCAGGGTGTGATCGGCGGTGTGATCCACCGGGGCGACCAGTGCAATCGAGGTCTGGCCGTGAACGTCACACCAGCCGAGGCACCAGGGCAGACCGCTGTCCAGCGTTTCGAGATCGAACATCCAGCCGGGTTCGGTGCAGACGGCGGGCAGGGCGGTGTAATGGATGGGGCGGGATTCGGTCCAGGCCTGGGCGTTGGCGCGAATTGCCGGGGCGGTGATGGGGCCGATCCCCTTGATCTGCTGAAGATCGGCGGCGCTCATGGCGGCAACCTGGGTGAGCGTGGTGATCCCGGCGGCGCGCAGCGAATCGCGGGTTTTATGCGAGACGTGATAGAGCAGATCGAGGCTGCCCTGCTGCTGGGCAACGGCAGTGCAGGCGGCATACCAGGGACACGGTTTGCAGTACGAGTCAATGGTGACAGGCGGCTCGACGGACGGATCGAGCAGGGCCGCGATCTGGGCGAACGCCGCAAAGAGGCGGGATTCGTCGTATTCATGCTCGATCCGGGCGCGCGGCTGACCATAGGCGTTGATGCCCAGCCAGAGTTCGGCGGGCGGGGTGAAGCCCTGAAACTGGTGTAGCAGCCAGACATACAGATCGAGCTGCAACCAGTCGGAGTCGGCGGGGGCGGCGCGCTGTTTGATCTCGACGATGGCGTATTCGTGGCGGGCGATGCGCACCAACTGATCGACCTGGCCGCGCACGGTGAAATGCTGCCCATCCAGATCAAGCGGGTGTTCGAGGTGCGCCCCGGTGATGGCGCGGACATCCTGGCGCAGCAGATCGCGGGTGATCTGCACCCCTTCATCCCACGAAAAAACCTCGATGGTTTGCAGCGGGCTGAGAGTCGCGGCGTGAATCGACTGTTCGTGCTGGACGCCGATACGACTGGGCGCGGAAGGTGGCAGCGCGCGGCGGTGGGATGGATCGCCAAAGGCATCGAGCCAGACGCGGCGCTCGCATTCGATGTGGTGGAGGAGCGTTTGAGCCGAAATGTTCATGAGTGGAAACCTGAAATGAACCCCTGTCCTCCCGGCCCCTTCCCGCAAGCAGGAAGGGGGGAAAGCGGGCGTCGGGAATCATTCATAACAATGGCTCCAATCATAGCACGGATTTTCTATTTTTCCAGTTTGCGCAGGGCCTCCTGGGCCAGGGCGACCAGGCTTTCGTCGTCACTGTTCAGGGCTTCGGTCAGCGCGGGGATGGCGCGGGGATCGCCTATTTCGCCCAGCACGACGGCGGCAGAACGCGGGCCAAACCAGCCGCGCAGCCGCAGGGCGTCGATCAGACCGGGGACGCAGGCCGGGGTCTGGATGCCCGCCAGCGCCCAGACTGCGCCGCTCCATGCACCGCGTGTGGTGCTGTGCAGCGCGGTCAGCAGGCCGGGAACGGCGGCGTTGCCAAACGGAACGAGCGCCTGTGATGCCGCGCGCATGACATCCCAATCGTCATCGTAGAGCGCGGCCAGCAGGCCGTTCATGGCCCATCCCGTTCTGGCTTGCGCTAATTTTTCCACCGCTGTCATGCGGACATCACAGTAGATCGGATGCCGAACGGCGGCGATCAACAGTTCACGGGCGGCGGGATCATCCAGGTGGGCGAGGGTGTCGAGGGCGGCGGCGCGATCTTCGAACTCCGGGCTGTGCAGCGCTTTGGCCGCATCCAGCACGGCGGGCGGCGCGTCGGGGGGGACGGTCAGGTGGGATTGGCTATAGGCCAGCGCGATCTGGTAGACGCGGGCCAGCAGCGCATCCCAGGGAAAGGCCGCATCTGTAAACACGATGGATTCCAGTGCCGCCAACCGGGGATGGGGGATCACGCCTGCCGCGACAAGCGGAATGATTGGCACACCCGCCCCACACGCATAGGCCCATTCGTAGGCGATGATCTCCGAGGCGCGGCTGGCGGGGGTCAGCAGAGGGAGGTGGACAAAGGCGGACCGGATCAGCGGGTCGGTCCAGGCGGCCCAGGTGATACCCGCTTCGGGATCGGGGTTGATGTCAATGGCAAACCCCGCGCGTTCAAGCTGGGCGTGAATCTGAAATGCAAAATCAACATCGGCATGATGGTAAGACAGGAAAAGGTGTGCCATAGTGATCGAGCCTCGTGAAACCAGTCATTCATGCGGTGATCTTAACAGGTTTCGGGGCAGTGGAAAACAGATTCCCCCAGCTAGGCGGGGGGCGGTTCGTCCCAGGCTTCAACGGCTTTCAGGGCGTCGGGGGTGCCGATCTGCTTAAGGGTTTCGGCGGCGGCCCAACTGGCCTGCCACTCGGCGGTTTGCATCGTTGCCTGAAGCGCGGGGATCGCGGCCTCGCCGATTTGTTCCAGGGCCGCACACGCGGCGCAGCGCACATCCCAGTTGGTGTGGTTCAACGCGCCGATCAGGGCGGGAATGGCGGGCGCGCCGATTTCGGCCAGGGTGCGCGAGGCAGCCCGGCGAATATACTCGTCGCGCTCGGTCAGGACATTGATCAAGGGGGCGGCGGCTTCTTCACCGATAGTCCACAGGGCTTCGGCAGCGGCCCAGCGAACGCGCCAATCCCGATCCGAGAGGAGTTTGATCAAACCGGGTACCGCCTCGGCGCTGCGGATCTGGCCGAGCGACCACGCCGCCGCGATGCGGACATCTTTGGTGGGATCGCGCAGAATCTGGATCAGATCGGGGACCGCAGACGGATCACCGAGTTTGCCGATCGCGTCGGCGGCACGCCAGCGCACCCGCCATTCAGGATCGCGCAGGGCTTCGGTGAGGGCGGGCAGCGCTTCGGCAGAATTGAGCTGGCCTAAAACTTCGATAATAATCAGGCGGATGCGCGCGTCATCGTCGCTCATGGCATCCATCAGAATGGGGATGCAGGGTTTGCCGATGGCGACCAGGGCATCTTCGATCACGGTGGTGTTGGGGCCGCCGCCAAAGGGGCTGGGGCGGGTGGTGCGGATCCCTTCGAGCATGGCGGCTACTGCGGCAGCGGCTTTGAGCCGGCCAAGCGCCTGCATCGCGGCATCGCGAATACGCCAGTCTTCATCACGCAGCATCCGGACCAGGCCGGGCACCGCCGATTTTTCGCCCAGTTCGCTCAGGCGGCGGGCGGCGGCGATCCGTTCGTCGCGGTTGTCATGATCGAGCGCTTTGATCAAACGGGCCACATCATCCTGGGGCGCAGGGCTGGACCCGAAAAGATCGTCGTCGTCGTCCGGATCGTCGTAAATATCCTCGCGGCGGCGAATCCGATCCAGCAGGCCACCGCCGGCGGGTGGCGGGGCCGAAGGCCGACGGGGTGCGCCAAAGGGCGAGGGCGTGGAAGCGCCAGGGCGCGTGCGGAAGGGCGAAAAGGGGCGATCTGTGCCGCGCGCATCTTGCAGATGGCGGATCAGCTTACCCCAGGGCAGGGCGCTGGTATCGGAAAAATCGAGGCGCGGAACTGATTCCAGGCGGGGGTGAACGGTCACCGGATGGAGCGTCACGGTTAAAATACGAACGCCGACACCCAGCGCAAACATCCATTCGTACATCATCTGCTCAGATGCTTTGGCAGTGGGACTGAGAATGACGATCATGGCGAAGGCGTCCCGGATGGCCTGGTCAATGCCTTCGGACCATTCCTCCGCCGCGCGCAACCCTTCCGGGTCGGTCCACACCTGAAAACCGGCATCTTCGATCTGACGGATGAGATCACCAACAAACTCGCCGTCATCCTGACTGTACGAAATATAGATATGAGACATGGCCGCTCCCTAAGTATCCCTATGGCGATTATAGAACAAATCAGGCAGAAGGCGATGGTTTCCTAACGAGCTTCTAACCAGGCAGCAAGGAACGTCAGGGGAAACCCTCATGGGGGGAATGGGCCTCGTAGCAAAAAAAGCCAGCGGTAGATGATTCAGCTAACAGCCCCACCCCACAGCCGCCGAGCCTGCTCGCTGAAAGATAATCATCATCTACCACTGGCACCCCCCTGCGAATAAAAACAAACCACCCTTGTCCCGCCAGAACAGCGGGCCGCGAACCAAGATCATGCATTGGGTTGGTTTGAAATAACAGCGGCATCATGTGGTATGCGAGAAATGATGGCCGCTCCCCCGTGAAACTCGCAAGTGAAATATATACTATCATTAAATGATAGGGATTGCAACATCTAATGTTAAGTTGATCGCCGTTGAATGACTTGAAAGCTGGCGTTTAATATAAAGTAACTTGTTATCTAATGAATTGTGTGACATAATCAGGGCATTTATATACGTGGGGAGTCGTCATCATGCCTCTCATCATCAATATTGAAAGCGCGCTGCTTCAGTGGCAGGCCCGGCATAATCAGCGTATGACGTATGAAGAATTGGCTGAGCGGGCGGGGATCACCATTGCGGCGCTGTATCGCATCAAATCGGGCAAAACGATCACGCCCGATCTGCGCAAGATCAACGCCATCTGCAAAGTATTGGAATGCGAACCGGGCGATCTGTTCATCCGGCAGGATACAGGCGATCTCGAAGAAGAAACGCTGATCCGCGCGGAGCAGGAACACGAACGCCAGCAGATTCTGGATGAGTTCGAAGAAAAAGCCGCCAAAGCAACCAAAGCGAATAAAACGTCGTAGGCTGCGCCGCTGTTTTCTTCAAGTCGAGCGTAAGGGGCAAGGGGTTACACCATAAACTCCCCGCTGCGGTAGAACAACTCGCCGTCGATCCAGATTTCGCCGCCGTCCCGCATGCCATGCACCATATCCCAATGGATCGCGCTTTGATTCGTGCCTTCGACATCCGTATACGCATTGCCCAGCGCCATGTGGATTGTGCCGCCGATCTTTTCATCGAACAGCGTTTCGCCCGTAAACTGCTGGATAAACGGGTTGTTGCCAATCGCAAATTCGCCCAACCGCCGCGCGCCCGCGTCCAGGCCGAGGCGCGAACGCAGAAAATCTTCGCCCTTCGCCGCGTTGTCCTCGATTACCAGCCCATCCTTGAAGGTCAGTTGGACGCCGTTAACCTCGCGCCCGGCATACACCGTCGGGAAGCTGAACGCCACCCGCCCATTCACGGATTCATCCAGCGGCGCGCAGTAGATTTCGCCGTCCGGCATATTCACGTTGCCGTGGGCGCTGGCCCAGGGCCGCCCCGCGAACTCGAAGGTTATGTCGATGCCCGGCCCCTTGACCTCGGCGCGTTTTTTGCCCTTCAGCCAGCCGACCAACCGTTCCTGCTGGGCCTGGAATTCCTGCCAATAGGCCACTGGGTCCGCCTGATCGAGCGCGCAGGCGCGGTAGACAAATTCCGTATAATCCAGCAGACTCATTTCTGCTTCCTGCGCCGCCGCTTCAGTCGGCCACAGCGCCACATTCCAGCGGAGTTCTTGCGCGCCCACCCGCTGATGATAGACGGCCCACAGCGAACGGTACGCTTCCTGCCGCCGCGCCTGTTTAGCCGGGTCCACGCGCGTGCCGTGTTTGGTGTTAAACGGCGCGATGATCGAATACATTACGTCCGCCTTTTCGATGGCGGTCATATGCAGCGGATTCAGGAACCCGATCTGATCCTCATCTCCCAATTTCAGCAGCAAATTTTCCGTATTCGGTGACTCAGCAGTGATGATCGGATGCCCGCCGCGCCGCAGAATCGCTTCCGCCAGCGCCTCGATCATCAGCTGGGCGGCGGTGGTCGTGCGGATCAGCCCGATCTCCCCTTTCTGAATCGGCGCGGAATAATCGGTCAATACGGCGGCAAGTTTGGGCGCGAAATCTTCAAACATCAATCATTCCTCTCA
>CAYYNB010000221.1:0-8519 GCA_964472565.1 uncultured Anaerolineaceae bacterium | reverse complement strand
GGGGCACAACCCGGTCTTGACGCCCGGTTTCCCGGCTGGTATGATGAATTTCAAAGTGAAACCAGTTTATACTGGCCCTTTGCCGCAGACAGCAGGTGCCCCCTGTGGGCTTAATCGCGAGACGCCTGCCGAGGTGAAGACCCAACCGGACTGCTCGGTTTGTCATTTGAGCGTGTTACGGTCTTCGTCTTGTGTGCGGGGACCGTTTTTTTGTGTCTCCACTGCGAGCAGCTTACCCTCGATGAAAGGAGGAATGCACGCTTGGCTATTTCAAAACAACGCAAAGATGAGATTCTGCAAGAATATCTGGATATGCTTGCGAATGCCAAAGGTGTCGTCATCACCGAGTATCGCGGCATGACAGTCAAGCAGTTGGATGTCCTGCGCGCCAAACTGCGTGAGGCGAAATCAGGTTTTGCGGTCACGAAAAATACCATTTTTAAGATCGCACTCAAACAGGTTGGCATGGCCGTTCCCGAAGATCAGTTGGTTGGCCCTGTCGCTGTCGCGATAGCCTATGATGATCTCGCAACCACCATCAAAACCGTTCTCGATCAAGCATCCAGCAATGAGATTTTCATTGTTAAGGGTGGTATCGTAGGCGCAACCGCCGTTCGTGGCGATCAGTTGGAAGCCGTTTCCCAACTGCCCAGCATCGATGTTCTGCGGGCGCAACTGCTCGGTATGGTCACTATGCCGCTCACGCAGTTGGTTGGTTTGCTCGAAGAACCGAGTCGGGGCGTCGTCGCGGTCATTCGCGCGGGCACCGATGGGCTGGTCAATGTTTTGGCCGCCTATGTTCAGAAAGACGCGGCCTAACGGCTGCACCCATCATCGTAAGCAATTAACAGAGATTAATCTGAATTCACGAAAGGAAATCTACAATGGCTGACCTGAATAAAATAGTGGACGAACTGAGCGCTTTGACCGTTCTCGAAGCGGCTGAACTCAAGAAACTGCTGGAAGACAAATGGGGCGTTGAAGCTTCTGCGCCTATGGCGATGGGCATGCCCATGATGATGGCGGGCGCTGCTCCTGCGGCTGCCGCAGCGGCGGAAGAAGTTGAAGAACAGACCGAATTCAACGTCATCCTCAAGGAAGTTGGCCCCAAGAAGATCGAAGTCATCAAAGTCGTGCGCAGCCTGACCAACCTCGGCCTCAAGGAAGCTAAAGACCTGGTTGAAGGCGCTCCCAGCAATGTGATGGAAGCCGTCAGCAAAGAAGCAGCCGCCGACGCGAAGTCCAAACTCGAAGCCGTTGGCGCGGTCATCGACGTCAAGTAATCGACCCAACAGCCAATCAAAAAAGCGGCCCTGCACTTCCAGAGCCGCTTTTTTTGATTCATACTTTTTTGGCTGCCTCAATATGTGGCGCATCGATCAGCCAGGATTCATCAGCCTCGATCCCCTGCTGTGCCAGCGCTGACACATATTCAGGATGGACCTGAAACGCCCCGTCTTTGAAAATCTCCCGATCCCAGGGATTCAGCAGGAGCACATCCGAGATGAGTCCCACATAATCTGGCGCTTCCAACCCCCACGTGTGCGCGTACAGCACCGCACACCGGACCTCTGCCGCCCCCAGCCGTTGAACTTCCGCCTTGACCACATTGAGCGTTTCCCCGGTGCTTGAAATCTCGTCCACCACCAGCACTCGCTGATCTTTGACGAGTTCGGGCGGACGGACTATCCACTGTGGAGTCTCGTAAGTCACCACATCCCGCACCCGTCGCGACAGCCGGATCGGAAAAATCTCCGCCTGAAGCAGATGTGCGATCAACGTGCCCGGATAATAGCCGCCCCGCCCCACCGCCAGAATGATCTGCGGATCATAGCGGGCCGCTGCCTGGGCCAACGCTTTGCACAGGCCGTGAAAATCGTTCCACGAAATCGGAAGAATATCCTCCCGGTTGCTGTAGTCGTACGATTTCATTTCTGCTGAAGTTTCAACCGTTCAAATGGGTCCAGATACCCGCTGGATGTACCTTTTCGCTCATCCATCTGGCGGCCAATAGTCGAGTCAAGCTGGCGGTTCAGGGCTGCATAATTCGGGACGATGAACAGCCACGCTTCTGAGCGCGCCGAAAAGAGATATTTGCTCAGGTACCGTTGCAGCTTTTTCTTGGGTACGGGCCACGAGCTAACCAGCACTTCGACTGCGGTCATCGCCAGCAGCGGACGCATCAGCGGTTTGCCGATTCCCTTCAGACTCTCCTTGGAGTAAATCTGCGATACCTGCACCGACTGCGACTGTTTGATCCGGCGGTAGCTGACCAGTGCCGAATAAAACGGTGTGCGAACCAGCATCAGATCCGGCATACACTGCACATACGAACGCCGCATTGCGAGCCGTGCAAACAGCACAAATGCCAGCCCGACCAGGATCAGCGCGATCCCCACAACAGCAGCAACATTCGGATCAATCAGATCATTTTCCAGGTCTTCGATAAAGAATGGCAAAAATGAGAGCATACCCAGCAGAATAAATAAAATGCCGGGCGAACGGTAACGTTTCCCCAGGTTGTAGTAGACCAGCAGTGGATGCCGTACTACTTTTTCCTGGGGGTCATTGGGCGACTTATCTTTTCGTCGGGCCATACACCCACCTCCTGAATGAAATATAAACTTGATTTGCAGTCTACTCGACAATTCCGCCCTGTCAAGCAGTTTAGTACTGCCGACCTGCTGGACGCTTTCTCTAATTTTTCCTACACTTAGTGTAATGGTGAATCGAGTGGAAGGGTTGCGGGTTATGACGACGATTCCAGCAGATGAAGTGGAAATCACCATCCAGCATGGCTTTTGGGAACTGATCCCAACCGGCGACACCCTATCCAGACAGCCTGTCTTCCAGGTCTCACGCGGATCGGGGGTCATGGAATATACACCGGCATTCGGGCAAAATCACCGGCTGCCGGGCACCGTTCTCTCTGTCGAATATGTTCGCGCCATTGTGATTGGCTATGATGAAAAAACGAAGCGCTGGATGTTAGGCTTTCATATTGCCCGCACCGCCAACGATCCGCCGCGCTGGTTGGAACTGGTGCGTTGGCCCCCTGGCGATAACATGACACATGGCGCAGCCGCGCAGCAGGCTGGGCGCACCCTCTCTGAACACATCGGCTGTCCGCTCAAAATCTTTGGGGCCAAAAAACTAACGCGCCCGCTGTCCCCATCAGCCGTGGGGGGCGTTACCGGGCCGCTGGTGCCGCACAAGCGTGAAGATGTCGGCCCGCAGCAGGTCAAACTGCTGGCGCAATCGATTCACCTCCCATTGGAATATCCCAACATGCGCCTGGAAAAAACGCGTTCGGGGCTGGTACTGCGTCTCGGCAAAGAGGCGAGCGCCCACAAGCGAGGCGTCACGCCCTCCTTTAATCAGGTATCGATTGATCAATCTACCATTCGCCTTATGCCGCCCACCGGGTTGTTAGGCTCGTTTTTATCCGGCCAGCAGGGGCGCGCAGTCAAAACGGCAGATATACGCAATGTCGAATTCCGCCACAGTGTTCTCAAAGAAGCCGTCACCAAAGAAGACAGCCAGGGCCTGATCGTAGAATCAATGCTCACAACTCATCTGTGGGAAATTTATCTTACCTTGCCGGACGAATCGCTCTTGATCGCGCAAACCAGCCATACCACCAGCAGCGAGTTATCGCACCATCGCGCAACAGACCTCAATGATAAATTTTCGGTTAATCCCGAAAGCGGCATTGAGTATTTACGCAAACATCAGGTCGATCAGGAAGCTTACGATGCAGCATCCGGTTGGGCCGAATCGGTAGCACTGGTTATTGCCAGTACGCTCGGCACACGACTCGTGAAAACTTCCAGTGAAGAACCCCAGGACTAAACCAAGCCAGGGCAGGCTGCGTACCTGCCCTGAAATTTCAATCCGTCAAAAGCGGATTGGGCGGGTGTAAAACCCACCGCTTAAATAAAATTGACGCGCATCACCAACCGGCCTAAGCGCAGTTCATCCCCATCACGCAAAATACGAGCCTGGTTCGGGATCAGTTTTTGCCCGTTCATGAAAGTACAATTGGCGCTTCCCATGTCCATCACTTTGATCGTTTCATCCTCGATCATAATCGTTACATGGCGGCGCGAAACGCCCTTTTCCTGGGCACCGTATTCCGACAAATCGATGTCGGGAGTCTGGTTGGTATCCACATCGAACCGGCCAATCACGATCTGGCGTATCAGCGATACCATGAGCGGTTTTTCAGCATTTTGGATATGCAGCAGAATCTTACGTTCGTTTCCCAGGCGCGCTGTTCCCCAATGTAAATAACGCGCCCGTTCCACTTCTTCATTCAGGCGACGTGTCGATCCGTCCTTAATATCAAGAATAAAAGGCTGGCCGCATTCCGCACAAATAAGCGCTCCTTCAGGATTCTCATGACCACATTTCACACATTTAATCACAGCATTCTTCCCCTTTTAACCCATGCAGTTCAAAGTATATATGAAGACCCATAACTACAAAAGCAGTCGATTCCGGTTATACTTAATCGCTGTATTCAATGGATATGATTCTATGCCAGAACCAACCCGATTACCCAAACGCGGCAAACATCTTCGTCCCGATGAGCGCTATTATGAGCGCGGTTTATTGCAGTACGAAAAAGGAAAATATGAGCAGGCAGTGGCCGACCTGGACGAAGCCATTCATTTAAAATCCAACAAGGCCGAATACTTCGCGGCACGGGGTTTGATCTTGCTTCAGGCCGGGCGCACCGCAGACGCCGAACTCGATCTTGCCTATGCGCTCAAACTGGATCGTAAGCAGTGGCTGGCCCATTATGCGCGTGGAATGCTGGCCTTTCAGGAGGGCGATTTTAACAGCGCCAAGAATCATTTCTCGCGCGCCCAGCCGCTTGCGCCGGAACGTCCCGAAATCTACTACTATCGGGCCATCACGCTCCATCTGCTGGATAACGATGATGAGGCCGCCCGCGATATGGAGTTTGCCATCGATCACTTCGAGGCTGCTGACAAACGGCACAGGCTGGCGCAGAAATGGCTGTCTTTTTTTAAAAAGTCATAAAATCCTGTATCAACTGTTGCAGCACGCCCAGCGTGTGCGTTAGCATCTTTTTTGTTCAGTTGCGGCATCTACTAGAAGGTAGGTAACATGAAAGCTGTGATTTTGTGTGCCGGAAAAGGCACTCGTCTCTATCCTGTCACGCTGACGATGCCCAAGCCGCTCGTCCCCGTAGCCAATAAATCGCTTTTGATCTATGCTATCGAAACCTTACAGAATATGGGAGCCACCGAGATCGGTCTGGTGGTCAATAATTTGGACTCGCCCATTCGAGATCGGCTGGGCGATGGCCTGCAAACGGTGGGCGTGCCCCTGACCTATATTGCCCAGGAAGACCCTCAGGGATTAGCCCACGCCGTCAAACTCTGCCAGCCGTTCATCGGGGATGAACCGTTTATGATGTACCTGGGCGATAATATTTTTCAGGACCAGATGACACCGCTCTACCACCGCTTTGAAGAAACCGGGGCCAGCGCCGCCATTGCGCTCACGGCTGTCCCGAATCCCAGTGCTTTTGGTATCGCGGAATTGAACGGGGATAACAAAATCAAGCGGATGATCGAAAAGCCCAAAGACCCGCCCTCCAATCTGGCAATTGCCGGGGTATATGTGTTCCGCCCAGACATTTTCGATGCGATCAACCACATCAAACCCTCGTGGCGCAATGAACTGGAAATCACCGATGCCATCCAGTATTTGATTGACCAGGGCAAAATGGTGATTCCCTATATTGTCAACGGCTGGTGGATTGATGCTGGAAAACCCGGCTCAATTGTGTTGGCTAACCAACTCGTGTTGGAGCAGCTTCCCTTTAGCCCCGCCTTTACGGAAGACGAGCGCATCAAGGGCACGTCGCAGGTCGGCCATCGTGTCGTTTTGGGCAGGAATGCTCAAATTATCGACAGTGTAGTTCGCGGCCCCGTTATCATCGGTGATAACGTTGTGATCCGCAACTCCTATATCGGCCCCTACACCTCGATTGGGGATGATGTGGTCATCGAGAGCAGCGAAATTGAGCAGAGTATTATCATGTGCTGCTGCACGATCAAAAATATCGAAGGTCGCATCGACGGCAGTTTGATCGCGGACAACGCCACAGTCATCCGCGCCGACTCCAAACCGAACACGCATCGTTTTGTGTTGGCCGAAAACAGCCTCGTCCAGCTCCACTAAAATTAAAGAGCCTGCGGATGTGCAGGCTCTTTTCATGTTGGTTATATGTCCAGCGTCGCTTTTTTCGCGTGTGTGGTGATAAATCGTCGGCGCGGCGGCACGGCGCTTCCCATCAGCATATCAAACACTCGATCCGCTTCCGCTGCATCCTCAATCGTCACTTGCAGCAGCGTCCGGTTGGCGGGATTCATCGTCGTTTCCCACAACTGGTCAGGATTCATTTCACCCAGACCCTTATACCGCTGGATATTGATCCGTTCCGGGTTGCCAAATTCCGCGATAATCCGATCCCGGTCATCTTCCGTATAGGCATATTGTGACTTTTTCCCCGCCGCGACCAGATACAGCGGCGGCTGCGCAATATACAGATGCCCATTCGAGATCAATGGTACCATGTATCGAAAGAAGAACGTTAACAGTAATGTACGGATGTGTGCGCCGTCCACATCCGCATCTGTATTGTGTGCACATAACCCACCCACACCACAGATGAAGTTTTCATCTTCTTCTACCGAGAAGTCATACACATACTGTCCAACTGGCTCAATCTCTTCTGCCGAAATCACCTCAAGACCAATCAGGTCATCACTAATCGGCACAAAATCAAGCGCTTTTCGGGCAGGTCGGGCCAGATGCTCTTCGACTCGTGCTGCGTTATGATGTCGTTCCCAGATCGGGCGGCAGGTGTCCATCTGCGCTTTTCCACAGATAGTGATTGTGTAGTATGGATACCGTGTCTGAATAGGTGCATCCGCTGCCGTTGACGGCTGGTGAAGAGAATGTGTTGCCACCACACCAAGCTGACCGAGCAGATACAGCAACCCATCTTTCACCTCAGGCGAATTAGTAGTTGCCATCAGATTTTGTCCTGCTGTCGTGCCATCCCCCAGGAAATATCCTTCAAGGAATGCCAATTGCAGGTCTTCCGCCACGCTAAACACCAGATCAGGCAGTTTCTTTTCATTAGCATGCCTATCCAGTCCCCAGGCCCGCAGCAGCCGCGCAGCAGCTACGCTGTGAAAATACAGTTTGATGCCCTGGCTGTCTGGATCATGATACTGGCGGGGCTTCTCTCTGAATATTTTCTCAATGGCTTGGCTGAGTTCCGCGATAAACGGCTCATCTTTGGTACCGAGATTTAAACTGACCTGGTGAGCGCTCAAGGTGCCCTCTGCCACATACCATCCCAGGAACCACAGCAGATCGCGGTCAACCGGTAAGAAGCGTCCAAACGCCTTCTCACTGTGCGCCTGTGGAACAATCTCGACATCCGGTCCGAGTTGATCCAGTTCATAAGCGGTAAAGTCGCCAAACGGCTTATAATTGCTTACTTCACGCCACCGTGCATTTTTGCTGCTATCATCCTGCGCCAATCGTTCCTCAATCCGCGAAGGGATCAGTTCATAAGGAACCATAGTCTCCCAACCGATGGCTTGCAGGTAGCCTTCAAACTGTGACCGAATCGGGCGGTTAATCCCTCGCTCCCAGTGACTGATCGTGATAGGTTGTTTGACACCAACGGTTGACGCGACAGCTTGCTGCGATAATCCAGCGGCTTGCCGCTGGGCGATCAACGGCTTCCAATCGTCAGCCGAAAGGCTGACACGCGGTTCGTTCCACAATTCAGGACGTGCAACCTTATCGAGTACCCGCTGTCCGGCAATTTGCCGAATACCTTCACCCTTCAAATACAGCGCTTCGGTTAATCCAGCGTCGAACAATGTCTTGAGTAGATCGATCCGCACCGGACTCTGTGCCGGGCGTGGTAGGTGGCGGCTGGCAACCAGCACATCACCAGCTCGCACGTCGTTTCCTTTTTTGAGACGAACCTGTCCATCTTCGAGTACGAATACACTGTGAGAAGATGTAACCTTGACCGAGCGATTATAGCGTGTGGTCAGGTGATACATTGCTTCTTCGTGTCCATGCCGGATTACAGCTTTGAGCGGGCGGAAGCGTGTTTCATGCATTTTCAGATCAAACGTCATCACCTGATAATCCGCACCATTCCGCTGTTTAGCAAGGCACTGATCGATAAACTCACCGATCTTCACGAACTCCACCTGGCCTTCTTTATCCATGACCAGGGTAGGTTCGTCGCCTGCCACACTCATAATAATAATGCGCCCGTACCGCAACCCTTCAGGATTGAAGTCATCCCCAATCCCAACCCCCAGCGCCGAAATAAGCGCCTTGACTTCGTTGTTATCGAGAATTTTGTTCAACCGTGCGCGTTCCGTATTCAAAATCTTACCGCGCAGCGGCAGAATCGCCTGGAAGTGTCGATCCCGACCTTGCTT
>CAYYNB010000220.1:0-8552 GCA_964472565.1 uncultured Anaerolineaceae bacterium | reverse complement strand
GTTGGGGTTGTTTGGGCTGCGCGCTTACCAGGATGCGAACGCCACCGCCACGCGTACCCCGCTGTCGGAGGCCTTGATCCAGGCGACAACGGCGGTTGCATCCACACAGGTCAGCAACGCGACCTCGGTGGTGCAGTTGGGTCAGCAAAACGTACAACTGAACCGGACGCTCAGCGTCCAGGCGACGGGGCGGGCGCGGCAAACGGCAACCGCCGCGCGCTGGACGATGACACCGACGGCAAGCGATACGCCGAATATGACGGAAACGTTCGAGGTGGCATTTGTCGGGGCACAGACCAGCACGGCGGCGCTGTTCACTGAAACACCCACGCCCAGCATTACCCCAACGGCCAGCAATACGCCGAATATGACGAAAACGTTCGCGGCGGCCTTTGTCGCGGCTCAAACGGCGACGGCGGAATCTTTCACCGCCACACCGACGGCTACACTTACGCCGGATTTGACGGCGACGGCGCTGGGATGGACGGCTACACCAACTGTCACCGTAACGCCGCAGCCCAGCCCTACTGCGAATATGACGGCGACGGTGAACGCGATGCTGCCGCCGGGGTGTTTTATCCTGACGACGCCGGAAAACCTGCCGGTGTTCGCAGAGATGGGGGATACTGTGCCGGTGATGGAGACAGTGCGTACGCTGGCGCAGGTTTTCGGTATGGTGGAAGTGCGCAGCCGAGATGATGGCGAACTGCTTGCGACGTGGTTCCAGGTGCGCATGGTCGAAGCGGGCGGCACGGTCGCCGGGTGGATTCAGCTTCCTGAAGGGCTGCGGGCCAGCGATCTGTACGGCGGGCCAGGGTGTGATCCGGCGACGGATGTGCCGGTGCGGCGCGAGTTCCGGTAGGGGGGAGAGGCGATGACCGTTAACGGGGATAAAAAAACGGGCGGATTTCAATGGGCGTTTGAGATTCTGATCGGAGTGCTGATTTTGACGCTGGTCTCTGCTATTCTGATCAGCGTGATTCTGCATATTGACAATACCCGTGCGGATCGTTCGATTGAGGAACAACCTGTTACGACTACTCATGAAACGGCTGAACAGGCGCTGGCGGATGCCCAACAAGCGCTTAAAGAGGCCGATGAAACACGCGATACGCTGGAACTGCTGTTGAGCTTTTTGCAGGGGGGCGCGATTCTGGCAGGGTTGGCGCTCGGCGCGGCGGCGTATTTCGGGTTTCGGAATTCAAAGGAAACGCGCGAAGAACTTGAAAAGCGGATTTCGGACCAACTCGATAAGGTTCCTGCGGAAGTAGATAAAGCTGCAAAAAGTCAGTTAGGCGGTTACGAGAAGCAGATTAAAGATGGCCTGGCGGCGACTTCCTCGACGCTGACGGATGAGTTCAAAAAAGAACAGAAAAAATTCTTCGCGATTGTGGATGATCTGTTTGAGGCGGCGCAGGAACTTCAGCTTAAAAATTATGCACAGGCCCATGCCGCCGCGCTGCGGGTGTTAAGCGGACAAGACGATAATCCGCAGGCGCTGTATATTGCGGGGTGGCTGGAGCTGCAATTTATCCCTAATCAGTTCGAAAAGGGATTGGAACACCTGAAAAAGGTTGCAGAGTTTCGGAACGATTGGCCGACGGCGCGGGCGGCGTATGGAATCGCGCTACGACGGCAGGCGACCAAAGAGACTGATCCGATTGAGCAGCAGAATCTATTCGTGCGGGCCGAGGGTGAATTATTAGCCGCACTGGGCCAGAATCCCTATTTACTGGACCCGAATCAAGAGTCATTCTGGGGGCCGATTGGCGGCATCCGGCGGGATAAAGGCAATATGAGCGGGGCGATAGAAGCGTATGAAAACGCGCTAAAAGTGACGCCGCGTTCGTCGTATCCGCTGGGCAACCTGGCGGGGCTGTACCTGGAAGCCGTCACAACCGATTCTAGTTACCTGCCGCGCGTGTTACCTGCTTTTGAAAACACACTCGACGCTGCCGTACAAGAATCGATCTTGAATCCGAACGATTATTTTCATGTGATGGACATCGCGATGTCCTCGATCATGTTGGGGCAGGGGGATGCAGCCTCGTTCCGGCGGGGACAGCATGCACTGGACTCGGCGCTGAAGATGGGAAGCGCCACGTCTGAAACCCTGTGCCGATCTTTGGATGCAGGGTGGCGGCGGCTGATTAAGTTCTGCCCGGCGGAATGGACCGAGGTTCGGAAGAATCTGGAAGAGGCCGAGGGGAAGATGGTTAAAGCGATTCAGGAGCGCGGGGGCACCTGCTAAGGAAGGATCACAAGATGAGGAAATGGGGAGTGCTGCTCGTGCTGGTGATGGCATTGGCAACGTTGGCGGCATGCGGAGAAAAAGAGGAAGCGCCAAAGGCCACCGCTCAACAGCGATTTGTGACCGCGACGAGATCGCCCGCTGAGTCGCCTGAGGTGTCGGTGGACGCCAACGGGGAACCGGTTGTGCCGACGTATCCGCCGACGTGGACGCCTGCGCCGACAAAAGCACCACCTACGCCACGCCCAACCGTCGCAGGGACATATTTCCGGCCCACCGATACGCCGATCACGTATCCGACCTATACACCGTCGCCCATTCCGCCAACTGCCACACCTGCGGGACCGGTGCTGACGGTTACGGCGGATATGATCAACGAGGAACTCAATAGTGAGATGTCGTCGGGCGTGGGGGGCTATTTTGCGAATGTGCCCACTGTTGCCTTTGAAGACGAACTGCTGTTTATCAACGTTAATACGCTGACGACACCGGGTGACATCAGCACGGCACGGCAGATGCAGATCCAACTTCGCGTCGAGGCGGTTGAAGGGCGAATCCTGCTCACGAAAATCCGGTCTTTCTTCCCTGATGACGGGGCAATTTACGAGTCGGATATGGTGGATAACCTGATGGCAACCGCCGAAACGATGCTGAATAACATGGTGGTGCAGACGGTGGGGGCAGGGACACGGTTTGGGATTGTGAAGCTTGAGGTTAGCGCAGAGGGGATAGTCGTTGAGACGGTGGTTTTCCCTTCTTAGCGTGATGCTGATCGCGGTGCTGGCGGCGGGGGCCTGTGAAAAAAAGGAACAGCCGCCAGACAAACCGGATACGCCAGCGGCGCATCCGGCAGGTATTGATCCAGAACCCGTGCCGTTGAACACGCCTACCGAGACGTTCCCGCCGGTGCCGACCTATCCGCCGACATGGACGCCGTCGCCCGCGCCGACCTATTTTCGACCACCCACTGAAACGCCTTTCCCGACGTATACGCCGCTGCCGAGCAGTACCCCTACGGCTGAAGTCGTGGCGGGGGCAGTGATGGAAGGCGATCAGTTGATTGTCACAGCGAAAAACGCCGACTTAGCGAACGCCGTGCTGACGGCCTATCAGGATGCGGGACACCCGACGCTGCAAGAGCCGCCAGTTGTCGAAGCGGAGTATAACGGGCGCATCCGAATCGAGCTGGTGTTTTATAATGACTTTCTGAAGGAAGAAACCCGACTCGATACCCAGGCCCTGCTGACTGTCGCAAACGGGCGAATCGCGCTGGATGAACTTGCGCCGACACGCCAAAGCGACGGGCCGATGATCACGGAGCAGGCGGTGCTGAGTGCATTGGAGATCGTCACGAATGGACTCAACCGGGCGATTATGTCGCAGGTGGATGCCGCATCAGATTATCTAACGCTGTCCACGATTCAGGTCCAGCCGGGATATATCCAGGCCGTTTTTGCCCCATAATCCTTGTTCTAAATCCCCCTAAAAACACTGTCAAAAACTATCAGATCGGGAAACTGGTAGCTTTTGAGAGGCGGCAGCGTGTATAAAATGTCACAAATGGTGGGTTCAGCAAGACATACGAAATAAGGAAGAGGTTGAAATGGATATCACACGGAATTGGCGTCTGAAAACGGCCCGCGTTCAACTGTTGGCGACTCGCTGCCCAGTCACAGGGGAAGTGGTGATTCCACAGCAGAGCGCCAGCGCGGTTCAGCCGGTCGAACTGTATACGTTTGAAATGGCCGAGCAGCCGCAACTGGATGAAGTGACCTACGCAAAGGCCGCACGGTAGAAGCGTATGACGGAAGCCACACAACCAACCAGCGATTATCAGCAGCGCGTCCAGCACCAGCTTGCGTACTGGGATCAATTTCGGCGGGCACAACCCCGTGGGGGCGAGGTTGAACTCTTCCCGCTGTCCGGTCAGGGCACGGTGTACAGTTTTACGACGGTGACGACACCCAGCGAGGATTTTGAGCAGTTCGCGCCGTATCTGCTGGCCCTGGTGAAGCTGGACGAAGGCCCGATGATCACGGCGCAGTTGACCGATGTGGATGGCCCGGTTGAAATTGGGATGCGGGTGGAAATGGTGATTCGCAAGCTGCGGACGGATGGGGATCGCGGCATTATCGTCTACGGACCGAAGTTCCGGCCTCTGCTGTAATTCAACATCTCAGGTGAGTCATCGAGCTGCCCCGTTTGGGGCAGTTTTTGTTGGGCAGGGCAGGTTTGCAAACCTGCCCCTACAACGGCTATCTGCCTGTCCACCAACGGTATCATCTAAACAGCCCGAACAAAAACTTGGCTGAATCGAGCGATGGGGGTAATGATCCT
This sequence comes from uncultured Anaerolineaceae bacterium, assembly GCA_964472565.1. Lineage (GTDB taxonomy): Bacteria > Chloroflexota > Anaerolineae > Aggregatilineales > Aggregatilineaceae > DATAMF01. The sequence goes on along the minus strand of CAYYNB010000220.1, from coordinate 3,964 downwards.
GGAACGCAACAAAAGGAGCAGATTATGATGGATATTGGCGCGGAAACGGAATATCAGCAGCAGGTGTTTAAGAAGGTGCAGCACGGTGGGGAGGAGATCGCGGGGAAAGAGTTTTATGACTGCCGGTTTATGGAGTGTACATTCAACGGGGCGACGCTCAAAAACTGCCGGTTTGTGAACTGCACGTTTCAGAAGTGCGATCTCAGCCTGGTGCATCTGAACGGGTCGGCGTTTCGGGATACGACATTTGAAAAATGCAAGGTGGTCGGGATCAACTGGACGGAGGCGAAATGGAACGCCAAAACCAGCACGCTGTATTCGGTGCATTTTGTGGAATCGGTGTTGAATTATTCAACGTTTATCGGGCTGAGTCTGAAGGGCATGAAGCTGTACCAGTGCGTGGCGCATGATGTCGATTTTGCGGACGCGGACCTGACACGCGTCGATGCGCGGGGGACGGATTTTACGGACAGCCGATTTATGCATACCAACCTGACCGAAGCGGATTTCAACGGGGCGAAGGGGTACGCGGTTGTGGCGACGCTGAACACGCTCAAAAAGACGAAATTTTCGCTGCCGGATGCGCTGACGCTGCTGTATGGGCTGGATATTGTGCTGTCGGATGAGGACCAGGGCGTACTGAACACGCTGGCGCGTAAGGACTGAGATAGTATAATGCGGGATATTCGTCATCTCAGATGAGAACCGACTATGCACCGCCTGATCTGGCTCTTTTTCACTCCAAAACGACCTGTACGCCGCCTGCTCAGCGGACTGGTGGTGGGATTGGTGATCGGCACTGTCATGGCGCTGGGGCTGTGGCAGGGCAATTTCCTCCAGACGATTCGTACCTCCTTGCAAGACCAGTTATACCGGGCTAATCCACGTGATACAAAGGGGATCGTCACGATTGTGGCGATTGATGATGCCAGCCTGCGGGCGTATGGGCGCTCGACGGTGGAATGGGATCGGGCGCTGCACGCGGATTTGATCCGCACATTGGACGAGGCAGGCGCACGGGTGATCGTGTTCGATGTGCTGTTTGCCGATCCTACCGATCAGGATGCCGTGCTGGCGGCGGCGATGGATGAGTCGTGCCGGGTGGTGCAGCCGGTTGCACCCAGCGCGGGCGTGGTTGGGGTCACGGAAGCGCACGAATTGATCACCTATGCCGGGTTTGATCGTCCGACGGCGACACTCGAACAGACCTGCGCGAAACGGCGGAGTCGAGTCGCGCTGGGGCATGTGGCGGTGGTGCCGGATGATGATGGGGTGGTGCGCCGGATGCCGCTGTTCGTACATGAGGACGAGACGCTGCTGCCTGCGCTGTCGATGGCGGCGTATATGAACTACAGCGGCGCGCTGATGAACTTCGTGCAGATCGATCTGGATGAAAACCAGATCGATTTTGGAAACCCGAACCTGCCGACACTGTATACGGATGATTTTGGGCGGATGCTGATTAACTTTTTCGGGCCGCCGTCACATGTGGGCGTGGCGGGGAGCACCTTTCCGGTGTACTCGTTTACAGATGTGGTCGAGGGGCGCATCGATCCGGCGGTATTCAAGGATCAGATTGTGCTGATCGGGGCGTTGGACGCGACGGCGCTGCCGGACAGCTACGCGACACCCAGCGTACGATCCGGGGAAAAAATGTTCGGGGTGGAGATTCACGCGAACGCAATTGAAACGCTGTACCAGGCGCTGCCCGCCTTTCATAAAACGGCCAAACTGGATTTAGGCCTATTTTCGTTGTCGATCAAACAGACGCCGCTGCCGCTGCGGGAACAGCCGCTCGGCCAGCAGGTGGTGATCACATTCCTGTTCGCGGTGGTGGCGGGAATGGTGCTGCCGTTCGTGCGGTGGTACGTGGCAATTGGGCTGAGCCTGGTGGCGTATGTGATCTATGCGTTTGTGTGGGCGGCGAATATCGCCTTCCCGATGAAGGGGTTGGTGGTGGAGATCGTGTTCCCGGCGCTGGCGCTGGGGCTGACGTTTGTGGGGATTCTGATCAATATTTATGTGTTCGAGGAGCGGCGGCGCGGGCAGATTAATGATCTGTTCAGCCGTTATGTGTCCGCAGAGATCGCCCAGAAGATCGTCGAGCAGTTTGATCATGGCAAGCTGGAACTGGGCGGCGAGGAACGCGAGATCACCATTTTGTTTGCGGATGTGCGCGGCTTTACCACGCTGTCGGAAGGGTTATCACCTACGGAAGTCGTCACGCTGCTGAACGTGTTTCTGGAAGAGATGAGCGATATTGTGATGGGGTACGGCGGCGCGATCAACAAGTATATCGGGGATAACCTGATGGCGTTCTGGAATGCGCCGTATCTGCAAGATGATCATGCGTGGCTGGCGACACGCGCCGCGCTGGATATGCTGGATTCGATCCAGCGGCTGAACGACGAACAAAAATTTGCGACTCCGGTGCGGTTTGGGATTGGGATCAACACGGGGCCGACGGTGGTCGGGAACGTGGGATCGAGCAAACGGCTGGAATATACGCCGATTGGGGATTCGGTCAACGTGGCGTCGCGGCTGTGCGGCGTGGCAGGCGGCGGCACCTGTTATATCGGGCAGCGGACCTATGATTTGATCAAGGACCGTGTGACGCCGGTGGACGTTCACAACCTGATGTTAAAAGGAAAAACGGAAGCCGTTACGGTGTACGAGCTGCACGTAGATTCGGTCATCGAAAGCTGAGAGGTTGTCATGGAGCAATGGGAATATCTGACGGTGTTTTTGCGGGCGGATGCCAGCATGCACGAGGAGTATTTGCGGCGGACGATGCGGATGGAGACTCCGCCGAAATTCGCACCGCAAGCGCTGATCCCAGAGTTGAATCAGCTTGGGCACCAGGGCTGGGAACTGATGCATATTGAGCCGGTGGTGGTGGGGGCGAACCAGGATGTCGCGGTGGGGACGACGGAAGGTACGGCGGTGCGGCCCTGGACGAACACGTATTTCTGCGTGTTCAAGCGGCGGCAGGAGTTTTAGGGTGGTTGTGCCTTCGGTACTAGTGGCATTATAATCAATTTACTTGCTTATTTATCTGGAGGGGCGAAGATGGTACGCAAAGTGTTGGTTCTTGCCATTCTGGTTGTGCTGGTGGCCGCACTTACACCGCCTGCACCAACGAAAGCTATCGGCAATGCAGTGGGTTCGATTTCCCTGAGCTGCGATTCGATAACTGTGAATGTGGAATATGATGTGGACCGGGATAATACCGGAGCCGGCGAAGAGTATCACGGTTATTATGTGGTCGATGCGCTTGGAAATCTGCTCTATGCAGACGAATATCATGATAATCTTGGGGAACACTGGCATGATGACTATACTGACCCCTTCGATTCTGCGCCGGTGATGGACCCGATCAGGGCGATGCATATCAGTTGGGAAGGCAACGGTTACGCGGAGCAGGTTAGCTTTATGACAGTCTATGACTGCCCGACGATCCCGACGAAGTATGGTGAAGATGATGTTGAGATTCCGTCTCAAGCCGCCGTCGGCCAGATTTTGAGCGATACACCCGTGTATTCGGCTCCTCAGATGGACGCGGCCTCAACCACCGTGTTGACGGCAGGGAAGACGATCTGGATTTATGGACTTGATGAGTCGGGGCAATTCTACCGGGGAATGATGGCCGGGCGGTTCTTCTGGGTTCCGGCGAAGCTGGTCGGGCCGAACTACGATGCGGTGTGGAACGGGCGGCCACTGCCAACGGATGTTGTGCGCTAAGCGTCATGTGGAATGCGATAAAGCCCTGGTGAGATACCGGGGCTTTTTTTGTGGGGCAGGGGATGGGAACGGCGGGGCAATTCGTGAATTGCCCCTACGAGGTTAGGCGGAAACTGGATCGGGGGCCGAGGCGGGAAGTGGATCGGCGGGTGCAGGATCGGTAGGTTCGGCGGGCGGCTCAGGCTCGGCGGGCGTAGTGGGTGCGGGTGGCGGTAGGGGGCGG
>CAYYNB010000219.1:0-8789 GCA_964472565.1 uncultured Anaerolineaceae bacterium | reverse complement strand
TGACGGTTAGTCCCAGCCCATCGGCCAGGTGCTCCTGAAGCTGTTGTTTGAAGACACGACTCTTCACCGCTTCGGCCTTCTGACACCAAATCTGGCCCGTATTCTTGAAGTTCCCGACTAATTCCTTCTTCTTGGTGTCCCCACTGATGGGGGGCTGTCCCGCCTGTTGATGCCTCTGGCGTTGCTCCCGAATATATTCAAACTGACGGTCAGGATGCGGCTCCCCTTCATGCTCCTTGACATTCAGCCGTAGACGATACTCGGCGGCCTTCAGCAAGCGGCTAATGACTGGGCAACTCACGCCATGCCCCCGTTCTGTCAGACGCTCCCGCACGTCGTTCAGCCGACAATTGAGCCATTTGGCGTTCTCCATCCGATCACCTGCCGTGTGTGGCTCAACTACTGCCAGCAGGCTGGGCACTAACGCCCGGTCCTTTTTTCGGCTTTGGGGCGTCCGCCTCCCGCTTGTCGTTGCCGACCTTCGGCGCTGTCCTTCAGCCCATTTTCCAATTCCTGCCGACCCCGTGCGATCGCTTTGTCCGAGAGTCCGCTGATCTGTGCCAGTTCCGCATCACTCGGCGCACCCGGTGCGCTCGACAGCGAAGCCACGTACCAACGCCGTTCTGCCTCTTCCAATCGGCTCAATACCAGATTAATGTGGCGATGATACGCTATTATCTCGGCATTTTGGCCTGCCTGACAGATGGTACACTCGCATTGATGCACTTCCACCTACTACCTCGATTTTTTCTTTGGCCCTTCCTTCTCTACTCTACCCGAAAGTTATTTCTTTACAAACCCTAAGCTATTCCTCCAGACCGTACAAATGCATGAAGATAAATGGCTCATCGGTGAATTCGACCAAGCGGCTGAGCGCGTGAGCATGGGGATCATCGGGTTGTCCACCACCCACAAAAATCTCAAATGTACCCCGTTCAAGCATCCGCTGACCATAATCATTAACCAGGGCAAACTGACGGGGGTCGAGGTTAAATGTCACAGTATGAGATTCGCCCGGCGCGAGATGGATGCGTTGGAATCCCTGCAAGCTGTGACGAGGAGCTTTTACCGAGGTTTGTAGATCGCGCACATATACCTGTACAACTTCATCACCCGCCCGGTCGCCAGTATTCTGCACATCAACTGAAACTGTTAGAGGCTGATCGGTGGCTAAGGTGTCGCGATTAAAATGCAAATTGTCATAGCCAAAAGTGGTGTAGCTCAGTCCATAACCGAAACGGTACAGCGGCTCATCACGGTAATAGCGGTAGGTACGCCGGTCGGTGCTGTAATCCTCAAATGAGGGAAGGTCGTCTAACGAACGGTAAACCGTGACTGGCAACCGTCCCGCCGGGTTATAGTCCCCGAACAGCACATCGGCAATCGCCGTGCCGCCTTCCTCACCGGGGTACCAGGTTTCGATAATGGCAGGAATATGCTCTGCAGCCCAGGGGATCGACACCGGTCCACCATTGAGCAATATCAGGATGATAGGTTTGCCGGATATGTAAAGTTGTTTGAGCAAGTCTTGTTGAACCGAAGGCAAGTCAATAAAGGTGCGATCACCTGCTGCCGGGTCATATTCCTCCATTTTTCCCTCACCTTCGACGAGCTGCGAAATTCCACCGATGAACAGCGTTACATCGGCTTGTTCAACAGCGACAAGCGCCTCGGCAAAACCACTCGTGTCGCTGTCCATCAGCGCGCATCCCTGGGCGTAAATCACCCTGGTGGGAGCTGAAACGGCATTACGAATACCCGCCAGCGGGGTAACGGTTGCAGACGGTATCCCGTTATAGCTGCCCCACAACACCCCTTCATCGTCAGCGTTGGGTCCGATTACCGCGATTGTGCCAATGTCTTTCGTGAGGGGCAGCACTCCATCGTTTTTCAGCAAGACAATGGCTTCCTGAGCCGCCCGACGCGCGAGGGCGCGGTGTGCAGGCGCATCATTGACACTGTATGGAATCTGTGCATAAGGAACTTCTGCAGGCGGATCGAACATGCCCAACCGGATGCGCGTGCGGAACAAGCGTCTAACCGCACGATCAATGGTAGCTTCGTCTATTAAACCTTGTTTGACGGCGACAAGGAGCGCATCGAATGTGCAGCCACAGTTCAAATCGCAACCCGCCTTAACAGCTATTGCGGCAGCTTCTTCACGTGTTTCGACGACGTGGTGATGCTTATACAGGTCCATTATGGCCCAACAATCCGACGTGACATGTCCGTCAAAACCCCAACGCTCGCGCAAAATACCCTGTAGCAGGGTCGGACTGGCGCAACAGGGTTCGCCGTTAGTGCGGTTGTAGGCTCCCATCGCGATTTCAACCTGTGCTTCACGCACCAACGCTTCAAACGCGGGCAAGTAGGTATCCCAGAGTTCGCGTGCCGTAACTTCGGCGTTAAAGTGGTGCCGGTCAGCTTCAGGACCACTGTGAACGGCATAATGCTTGGCGCAAGCTGCCGTTTTGAGATAGCGCTGGTCATCGCCTTCTTGCAAACCACGTACAAAAGCAACGCCCAATTGGGCAGTCAGGTAAGGGTCTTCACCATATGTTTCCTGCCCGCGTCCCCAACGTGGATCACGGAAAATATTTACGTTGGGCGACCAGAACGTGAGACCCTGATAGATGTTGTGTTCGTCATTGCGCAAAGCTTCGTGGTGTTTAGCACGTGCTTCTTCAGCGATCACCTGGGCGATTTCGTGCAGAAAGTTTGTGTGCCACATGGCTGCCAGACCGGTGGCTTGCGGAAACACGGTTGCCACGCCAGCTCGCGCCACACCATGCAAACATTCGTTCCACCAGTTATAAGCCGGAATCCCGAGGCGTTCAATGGCAGGCGATTCGTGCAACATCTGAGACACTTTTTCAGCGAGGGTCATGTTGCTGATCAAATCATCAAGGCGTTGGTCCAGTTCGAGCGTGGGGTTGTGGAAAGGAAATGCATTATTCATTACAATCAACTCCTGATCGGAAAACGTCGCTCCAGTTTCTGAACGACAACATAACGCAATGGTGTTTAAGTTATCAATGCAGTTATCAAGTCGATTCAATGAAGTTGCGGACATGATCGAACCGCTTCGATAGCATTAAAGCACTATTTGTGCTGTTTGTCAAACAAATTGCGCCGTAAATGCGCGCAATAGCTTGACAAAAACAAGTCTGCTACATTTACAGCTTCGAACCGCTTCGATATACCGAGGGAAAATTACGATGCCCGTCACAATTAAACAAGTTGCTCAGGCGGCGGGGGTATCCACATCAACCGTATCACACGTGATCAATGGTACCCATCATGTCAGTCCAGAACTGACGGTCCGCGTAATGAAAGCAATTAACGAACTTGGCTACCAAATGAATCCTATTGCCCGTAGCCTTGCTAAAGGGACAACCCAGGTCATTGGACTATTGGCTCCGGAGATTGGCTCAAGCTATGCTGGGGAAATTATCCGCGGCATTGACGATGAGCTGGCTGAGTACGGCTATCACCTGATGTTGTTCACCACACGCCGCCGTACTCCCAAAATGTCAGCCTATGTGGAGGCTCTTACGAAAGGATTGGTAGATGGCCTGTTGATCCTGGTTCCTGGCCAAACGGAAGACTATCTCAAACCGATTGCACAGCAAAACTACCCTCACGTTATGATCGACTATCAGGCTGACGGTAGCGTTACATCATCGGTCGGTGTTAGCAATTGGCAGGGCGCTTATCAAGCGACTAATTATCTAATTGAATTGGGGCATCAACGGATTGGATTCGTCACTGGTGAAATGATTCTCGGCTGTTCCGCTGCTCGTCTGGCCGCTTATAAACAAGCCCTGCTCGACGCCGGTTTGCCGTTTAATCTATCGTTGGTTTGCGAGGGGGATTTCACGCAACTCAGCGGTCACAAAGCTGGTGAATATTTCCTACAACTCGATGCCCCACCAACGGCAGTTTTTGCTTCAAACGATCAAATGGCGTTTGGCGTTGCTGATGCGATACGCAATCATGGATTGCGCATTCCCCAGGATATTTCCCTCATAGGGTTTGACGATATCAAAGAAGCTGAAGCCATGCGCCCCGCCTTAACAACTGTTCGACAACCCCTGCGTGAAATGGGACGGGTAGCAGTTGACATGCTAATTAAGCGTATCAAAGAACCGCTACGCGCTGGATATCGTATTGAGCTAGAGACAACGCTGATTTTGCGCGATACATGCCAGGCCGTAGTACACACATCGGCAGAAATAACTAACCAGGAGTGACTAAACCTTGAGTGGACGCCCGGTATAAGTCCACTTGAAGGGTTTGGTGGTACGGTTGAAAAAGTCGACGAAGGCCAGGATAGGCAGACACAAATCCTCGGTAGAGTTGAAACTAGCCCGTTTGAGCGAGCGACGGATGAGAATACTGAACCAGATCGAAATCTGGTTCAGCCAGAAACTAGGCTTGAGTGTATACACAATAACGGATACGATGAGCCGGATCACCCAAAAACGCGACGCGCGACGGCATGGATTTGAGAATGCCAGATTTGTCCTTGACTCCCAAATCATTGGGCAGGTGACACAGGCTGGCGACCAACCGAACCAGGCTTTCAGACTGATGGGTGTTCAACTGGTCGAGGACAAAGGTCCAGCGGGCATCCGGATCGGTTGCGATGGTTTGCACGATATGCTGGGCAAAATCGACCTCGGTGCGAGTCGGACCCAACGGCGGAATAATGACTCGCCTGATCGCCATCTTTGAGATGGCGATCAGGCTGAGGGTTCCATGCCGAATGTACTCGAATTCACGTCATTCCACCTGACCCGGCTGCATGGGCTGGGTCAGATAGGTACGTTCCAGGGCTTGGATGCTTGTCACCTCATCGGTACTCGCCGTGTGTTCTTCCGCTTGATAGCCCATAGGAGCGGCGGCATAGACGGCACACACCGTTTCGGCCTGCTGTTGAAACACCGCCGGGTCTTTCTCGGCCGTATTCAACCAGTAGCGGCTCAGGTGCGGCTTAAGGTCCGCCTCGTTTTAAGAAACGCCCGACCTGCCGCTCGGAGATGGTAGCCACGATCCCCCGTCGTATCGCTTCCGCCGCGGACGATGTCTTGAAGTCTTTCGACCGTGGCTTTAAGGTGCTTGATTTCCGCCCTCAAGACCATGATCCATACCCGCGCACTCTCCGACGTGTGCTGCCAGTTTTCCGACGAGATGCCGCTGTTGAGTGGAGGAGTCAAGTTATTGCTCATGCTGGGCTATTCTACTTCATTAAGACCGCCCTTTGCTACCCCTCTGAACACATACGTCCCTGCAACTTGTGGTGGCCTGAGACGTATTGAACTTGTAGATTGGCTCTATAACGAAAAGGATAGGATGATTATGCGTCTGCTCTTCACCAGTTTGGTATTGGTTGTGCTTCTGGCAGGTCTGGCCGGTTCGGTTGTTGCCCAGGAAAATTCGAATTTTGAACCGGTAGACTGCTGGTTTGGTGCGGTTGGGGAGAACGTCGACTGCGGCTACGTTATTGTGCCGGAAGACCATTTTGACCCCACTAATACCAATACCATCAAACTGGCAGTGGCAGTCTTCAGAAGCACCAGTGCTGAACGCCAGTCCGACCCGGTGATGTTACTCTCTGGCGGACCTGGGCAAAAACTGCTGGACTCGGAAGCCGGAATGGTTGCGCAGGTCTATCAACCGTTCTATGGCGAGAATCGCGATTTTATCGTCTTTGACCAACGCGGTGCAGGCATGTCACAACCGGCATTGGAATGTCCGGAATGGGAAGAGGCCCTGTTGGACGGCTTTATGGAAGCTGACCCGAATGTGAGTCTCGAAGATCAGTATCATGCCGCTCTGGCTTGTGCCGAACGTTTGCAGAGCGAGGGCTACCCTCTGGATGTATTTACAACGCAGCAAAACGCAGCCGATATCAATGCGATTCGTGTCGCACTAGGCTATGAGCAAGTGAACCTGGTTGGCGTTTCGTATGGTTCGTTATTGGCGCAGGCTGCCATGCGGGATTATCCCGAGGGGATTCGCAGCGTGGTGATCGACTCTGTAATGCCGCTCGATGCCAGCCTGACAGTGGATGTGGCAACTACTTCCAGTGAATCGCTGCTCAAATTGGTAGATGCCTGTGCTGCTGATGCTGTCTGTAACGCCACTTACCCTGATCTAAAAATGGTTCTGTTTGACATGATTGACCGGCTGAATGCCGAGCCAGTTGAACTAACACTGACCAACCCAGCCACGGGCGAAAATGTACCGATGCTGCTAACGGGTGACACAGCAGTTGGTAATCTCACCGTCTTCCTTTATCAGGCCCCACTGCTGCCGCTGCTGCCGAAAGCAATTGCAGATGTGGCCGTTGGCGATTACACGCTGATGACCCAACTGAGCAGCTCTACTCTGGCGTCTTATAAAAATATCAGCAGGGGAATGATGTTCTCGGTTTTGTGCGCAGATGATCTCATTGGCCGCACGCCAGAGGACCTCATCGAAGTTTACGCGGCGCTGCCACGTCAGCTTCAGGGGGCTACCGATATCGAGAACGTGATTGAGTACAGTTTTTTTGGTATCTGCCGCCAGTGGCCGATACCGCAATCTGACCCGTCGGTAAAAAATCTGGTAACAGAAACGGATATCCCCGCGTTAGTTCTGGGTGGTGAGTATGACCCAGTAACACCATCACGGTATGCGCAGTATGTTGCAGAAAATATGTCTGGCGCGTATTTCTACGAATTTCCCGCTATTGGTCATGATGCCAACGGCTCCAGTCCATGTGCGCAGCAGGTGACGGCAAGTTTTATTAACAATCCCACTGTTGAGCCAGATGCGAGCTGTATTGCTGAAATGCCCGATCTGACCTTTGGACCAACGGCGATCACCCTGGTGCCCTTCACTAACGAACAGTTTGCCATCAGCGGCGTGATCCCCGATGGCTGGAGTGAAATTGCGCCTGGAGTCTATGCCGAATCGGTTATGAGCCGCAGCGCCATCGTCCAGCAGGCTATGCCCGGCGAGGATGCCAACGTCATGATCAGTCTTTTACAGCAGCAACTGGGGTTAGAGAACTTTCCTGCCAGTACTGGCACACGTGAAGCCAACGGCCTGACCTGGGAGTTGTATGAACTGGAAATGCAGGGACAGCCAGCCAGGGTAGCTATTACAGCTGGCGACGGCCAGATTTACCTGATTATGCTCGTTGGAGCGCCGGATGAAATCGAGCAATATACCGAAGAACTATTCCTCCCCGCTGTTGACGCGTTGATTCCTGCGCAGTAATCGAACGGTATTCAAACCGGATACTGTTTTGGGTACGGGTGTACGGGCACGATAAAGCGTGCCTATGTGCACCAAGTTAAGGAGACAGGTATCCTTATGGTAGCTTAAGACCAAGAAAGGATACCGATCTCCCATGACAACGATACACGAGTTAGCTGAAACAAAGCAAACGTTGTTGACCACAACCGCGAATGAGTTGGCAAAAAAACAGGGTTGATCCAACGCAAGCGCCAAGTGACGGGGGCGGGATTTGCCCAGGCGTTGATTTTCAGCTTCATGACCAAGCCCCAAGCGCCCCGTCAGGATGTCGGACAAACAGTGGTGAATGCGGGGATGGCGCTGAGCACTCAGGGGCTGGATCAACGGTTCAACGCGAAAGCAGCCTACTTTCTGGACAGCCTGTTGGCCGAAGCGATGCAGCAGGTTATCGGCGCGGTGCCGGAGGCGCCCAGTCTGCTGGCGCGGTTCAGGGGGCTATGTCAGCGATAGCACCATCGTGGGGCTGCCAGACGCGCTGGCCGCGGTATTTCGAGGAGCCAATCAAGACACAGCCGCGGCCAAGGTCGCCGTGCAGTGGGAGTTGCAGCGTGGCGGGCTGGGGGTCTGGCTCAGCAGCGGTACGGTGCACGATCAACGCACCGGCTCCGTGGCGCAGTCCCTGCCCACTGGCGCGCTCCAGCTCAACGACCTGGGCTTTTTCAAGCTGGCGACTTTCGTGGAGGATGACGCGGCCGGCCCGTAGTCTCAAAAAATCAGTGCAATAGCTGATTTTCCCCTCACGCGGCGTCGCGATAGTAGTCGTGGAGAATGCCCCCCAACACCGGGCGGCAACGCACTGGCCCAGAGGTTTCGTGGCTTATCTTTGGGTTGGGGATCTGGTGTTCAATACCCTGATGGGGGCGTGCCGTGTTGAAGAACTCACGATACTCACGCATCACCTGTCGCAGATGGGCTTGATTGATAATCAACACCTTGTCCAGGCATTCTTCGCGCACCGAGCGAATCCATCTTTCTGCGAACGCGTTGGCATTGGGGGCGCGACAAGGGGTGTGGATGACGTCAATGCCTTCGGCGCGAAACACCGTATCAAAGGCCTGGGTGAATGAGGTGTCGTTGTCGTGGATGAGGAAGCGCATGGGCAATTCGCGGTCCTCCAACTCCCACAGCACTTGCCGGGCTTGTTGAGTGACCCAGGCGTTGTCCGGATGGGCCGTGCAACCGGCGAAATGCACGCGCCGACTCCCAATTTCAATGAAAATCAACCCGTAGATCGTTTGGAGAAACAAGGTTTCGACGGTGAAGAAATCGCAGGCCAGCAACTGGTCCTTGTAGTGCGTCATCAGGTGACGCCAGCTCGGTGACGTCTCGCGTTCAGGTGACGGTGGGATGTTATGGCGGCGCAGAATGTTGCCCACCTGTGGGGGTCATTTAATTGGTCCGGACTGATTTCCCTCGTAAGACCGGTATAAGGCCAGCCCGTGTTTAAAAATCTTCTGAAACCGGTAGAATAAGCGGCTATC
>CAYYNB010000218.1:0-8804 GCA_964472565.1 uncultured Anaerolineaceae bacterium | reverse complement strand
TGCCGACTTTTGCTCGATCATAACTCAATGGACTTTATTTCCGATAGAGTCTAATGCTCCCAGATAGTGACCGGACGGGACGTAACGGCACTATTCATGGGTAGTCATGCCTGCCAACATGACTACCCAACTTGCTGGCTATTCATTCATAGCACCTCCTTTTTGCTTTTTTCTCATGATGTATACCCATTTACACAGATCGACGGACGATTAGTGGACACTCGATAATGTGTTGGATAGGCGGCTCGCGCTGAGCGATCTCTCCTCCCGCTAATAACATCCGAATAGCGAGTTGCCCCATCTCGAACAGGGGGAGTTCGATGGTCGTGAGCGGCGGATGGATTTGAGCAGCAAGCATCTCTACATTGTCGAAACCAACCATAGCAACATCTTCAGGAATCCGCAGATTGGATTTACGGATCGCGTCGTAAGCACCCAAGGCCATCAGATCGTTGAAACAAAAGATGCCGGTCGGCGGATCACTCATTTGCAGGAGAGATAATACGCAGTCATATGTGCTGGTGGCGAGACCTTCAAATGGTTCCTCGATGAAACATACGAGTGCTTCATCGAAGGGTATGCCGTAATTGGACAGGGCCTGCTGGTAGCCCACCAAACGTCCCAGAGGGGCGGGTTCTTTAGCCGCGACATTGACAAATCCAATACGCTGGTGCCCATTCTTCAGCAGCGTTTCGGTAGCCAGTTGTCCGCCACCAATCTCGTCCGGCACAATCGAAGGCAATGAACGATCATCGGCAAAGCAGTTGACCAATATCGTTGGAATATCTTCTGGGAATTGCGAGCGTTTGATCTCGCGATGGTACATCGTCGCATAGATGATGCCTTCGACCTGGTGATCGCGCATCATGTTGATGGCGCGCATCTCGACTTGCGGATCATTCCCTGTGTTAAGCAAAAACAGGAGCTTTTCTTGTTCCCAGGCGGCCTGCTGTGCGCCGATAATCATGTCATAGCTGAAAACATTCTGCGCAACTTCATCTGTGAGAAAGCCGATCAGTCCTGATTGGCCGGTACGCATGTAGCGGGCCGCAGCATTGGGGCGAAAATTGAGTTCTTCGATGACACTGAGCACGCGTTCCCGCGTTACATTGGTCACGTGGGGATGATCATTGAGGACTCGAGAGACTGTCCGTATGGAAACGCCGGCGCGCTGTGCTACTTCTTTGATTGTTGCCATGGACCAAAAGCCTCAAAAAATATTATTTGCCATCGTTGGCAATTAGATGATACCAATTTTTGCCATCGTTGGCAAGAATAGTGATTTACTTATTGCCCGCTAAAATTCCTGATTTTCGAAACGGGTGATTCGAGTTTGTAGGGCAGGGCGCAGCAAGTAATGTCCTACGAGGAGCCGTTAAGCTGCGTCTCAAAAGATGTGGCCCAAAGGGAGTAATTGAATGTTAAAAGCGATAGCCAACATGAGATTGGGAGCAAACCGGTGGACAGTACGGGCGATTTGGAAAAGGCTATGAAGATAAAGGCGGCTTAAGTATCTCCCACCGCGAGCAGGGCTGGTCTGTATGGCTGCGCCATACCCCATCTCCCCTTCCTGCTGGGAAGGGGAGATAAACCGGATGAAGGGGATAAATATTTTCTTAAATCACCCTTACGCTAAACACTCTCCGAAATATCCAAAAGCGTTACCCCGTGCGGCTGCACTGTGCAAGTCCAGGTCAACGGGTCTGAGCAGGCTGAAAGGTGCTGGGCTGTAACCTCTAATTCCATTTTTTGCCTGAGCACGGCCAAGTCCTCGCGCCGAATGTGGTTGGGCGACCCCATATCCAGCCAGGCATCTAAAACACTTCCGTGCTCACGGTCGAAGCGCGTGGTCTGGATGCGCACGTTTCCCTGAAGGCCGGACAGACGCAGCGTAAACTGTTTCTCTGGTTTGTGTTCGAACATATCGTAAAGCTGGCAACTACCTACCGCTTTTTCAAGAGCGCGACTGTCGTTGCCTTCGGCAGCATAATGGCAGTAATTCCACATCAGAATCGAGATTTTGCCGCTGGCATGGCGTGTCACCGCAAACGAATCGCCGCTGTTCAGCACTTCTTCACCCAGGCGCGAAAGAAACCAGTACCCATGATACGAGGGTTTTTTCAGCCCCTGAGTGTTGACCAAGCCAAAGCCGCCGTGAAACGGCGTATCTCCCAGACGGCCTTCTTCAAAAATGTCGCTGACTACCCAAAAAGAAAGCGAATCGGCGTGCCCTTGCCCACGCCAGTTGTTCTGAACAATAAATGGAGCCAGAAAGGCGGTATCGTGGGTGGGATCACGCGGGCTGGGGCTGCTGCTCCATTCGGTATAATGCTTTTCGAGATGGGAAAAACCGGCATCCGCCAGCGTTTTTTCATAGCCGGTCAGGTCAATCAGAAGGCGATCCGGTCCATCCCAGGTCATATACCCGTTTCCTTCCAGATCAGCAGGATGAAAGGTGGGATAAGGGTGCGTTGAGAAAAAATCAATCGGCAGATTTCTTGCACGGCAGGCGGCCAGAAACTCTTTTCCCCAGGGGGCCTGACCGGGCACACCGGATGTTCCTGTAGAAGAGGGACCGCCGACTCGGAGTGCCACATCAATCTGCTTGATCACGCGGGTGGTCCGTTCATACAGCTCTATGTAAGCCTCAAAATCCGCATCTTTCCAGAAGGGCGGATAGTTTGGTTCATTCCAGACCTCAAAATACCAACGCCGCACTTCATCCAGGCCATAACGCTCGATCACATGCAGGATGAACTGTTGGATGAGCCATTCCCAACGCTCCCAGTTATTAGGCGGCGTGACATTGCCTTTCCACCAGAAAACGGTCTGCTCTCCGCTCGCCAGATCGTAAGGCATGAAACTGAGTTCCACAAAGGGGCGAATCCCGATAGAGAGCCAGTGATCATACACCAGATCGACATACTGAAAGTTCAAAATCGGCTGTCCGTCTTGCTCGTGGTAGATCATCATATCGTCGTGGAAAAGTCCATGCATCCGAAGGTAGTCGAAGGGCATCTCGCGTTGGACGAGTTCCAGATGTTTTTGGAAATCGGCGCGCAGGGCTTCACCAACCCGCCCGCCGCCTACACACACCCTCCAATATGGGTTTAGCGGTTCGCCTTCCTTGCGGCAGTCTATGACAATTTCATCGTTTTTGAGCATTTCTAAGCTCGCCTCATTTCATTTGGAATTCGTTTTGAGAGCAAGAATATAAGGGAAAAGGTTGCCAGTCAAGTTACAGGGTTTGTGTTCTTTTCGACCTGTCAAAGTGAGCTTCACTCAATGGTTTTGCGGACTTCAGGCCCGAAAATGATAATAGAAAAGACAGCAGCACTGCGGATGCAGGATCAATGGTCCCTGGTTGGACCGGAGCGAATTGGATAAGATCATCGAATGCTCGGTTACGCTGTGAGCAGTCTCTCAAGAAGAAAAAACGGGAGTCGTTATCGAGGCTTTAGGCTGTGCCACTATTTTCTTCCAGACCGGGCCGATTCTGGTATGAGTGGGAGAATCTGAGGTGAACTGTCATGGTGCTGTCCAAAACATTTGAACATCATTCGCTGATTTCCGCTCCAGTGGAGCAGGTGATGGCGTTTCACCAGAACCCGCGTGCGCTGTCAAAGCTGACCCTGCCGCCCACCTTTATCCAGATTCTGCGCGATGATCGCACGTCTTTAACCGACGGTGAAATTGAATTCAATTTATGGCTGGGGCTATTTCCCATCCGGTGGGTAGCCGCCCACGCGCCTGGCCCGATCCCGACCTCGTTTACTGACCGGATGGTGCGCGGCCCACTGGCTTCCTGGGAACACCAACATATTTTTGAGCCGATGGGCGACGGTGTCCGGTTGGTGGATCGCATTACTTTGGCACACAAACCCGGCCTGGCCGGGTTATTCACGCGGCTGATGTTTGATGGAATGCCGCTGCGCGTGTTGTTCATGTACCGTCATTGGCGGACACGGCGTGCCCTGAGATCAATATGACCATTTCGCCCCCTCAAGTGCTGGTTATCGGCGCGGGAATCGGCGGTCTGACCACCGCAGCACTGCTGGCTCAGGCAGGATACCGGGTGACAGTGTTGGAAGCCGGAACATACCCTGGTGGCTCGGCAGGCACATTCTATCACCAGGGGTTTCGCTATGATGCTGGTGCGACACTGGCCGGGGGATTTCAACCAGGCGGTCCGCACGCCTTGATCGCGGACCGCCTGGGAATCGAGTGGCCGGTGCAACCTGCCCATCCGGCCTGGATGGTCCACCTGCCAGACCGCCAGGTGATACTCACCCATGATCATACTGACGTGCTGCGCCAGTTTCCGCACACCGCGCGTTTCTGGACTGAACAGAAACAGATTGCCGACCTGGGCTGGTCGCTTGCTTCGCGGGGTATTCCCTGGCCCTCGGCCAGTCGCGCCGAGTGGTTACATCTGCTGCGTCTGGGAATACATTATCTGCCGGGTGATCTGCGCCTGCTGCCGTTTGTTTTTCGCACCGTGCGCCAGTGGTTGCAGCATCATCATGTGGAACAAGATGAAGCATTTGTCCGCCTGATCGATGCCCTACTGCTGATTTCGGCCCAAACGACAGCCCCCTATGCCAACGCGCTCTACAGCGCGACAGCGCTCGATCTGCCGCGCCAGGGGGTGTATCATGTCCGGGGTGGGATCGGGAGGCTTGCGGAAACGCTGGCCGATCAGGTTCAGTCCCTGGGCGGGCAGGTTCTGTACAAACACCGCGCAACCCAAATTGATGTAACAAATGGGCGGGTGGTCGGTGTGAAGGCCGTTAAGGGCCGCTGCTCCGAAACGTATTTCGCGTGCGATTTTGCAGTTGCCAACCTGACCCCCTGGTCGTTGGATGAGTTATTGGGGGAGGCCAGCCCATTAAAGCTGCGGCGCGAAGTGCAGCGCCGGAAATTCGGATGGGGCGCATTTGTGCTATACCTGGGAGTACAGGACGCTGCACTGCCGCCAGACTTGCCGGATCATCACCAGATTATCACCGAGATGCAGGGACCATTAGGAGAAGGACGTAGTCTTTTTATCTCGCTGTCCCCTCGTTGGGATACCAGTCGTGCGCCAGCCGGACAGCGCGCCGTGACCGTAACTACCCATACAGCTATCCAGCCCTGGTGGGAGATGCTGGCGCGTGACCATGAAGCCTATGAAGCACGCAAAGCGGAGTACACTGAACGGGTTCTGACGGCGATAGAGCACGCCATCCCCGGCTTTGGTAGCAGTATCTCGCGCGTGATGTCCGGCACACCAGTTACCTATCAGACCTGGACACACCGTTACCGGGGAATGGTGGGTGGATTTCCGCAAGTCTCGCTGTTCCAGGCTCGTGGACCCCGTACTGGGTTGGCGAATCTGCGGCTGGTGGGCGATTCGATCTTTCCCGGCCAATCCACGGCAGGTGTGACCGCTGGCGCACTACGAGTGGCTCATGATATTCAGCGTACCCTGCCGCTGAGATCAGCACACTCTGTCTTTTATCGCCAGACTTCGGAAGTGGTGAATCATGACTGAACTTACCGTTATTCACTGGTTCCGCCGGGATTTGCGCCTGACGGACAATCTGGCCCTGAACGCTGCATCCGGTAGTGGGGGACGTGTAGTTCCGCTGTTCATTGTTGATCCTGCCCTCCTGAAAAGTCCGCATCTGGGGGTGCCGCGCGTGGCATTTATGCTCAAGGGACTGCGGGCGCTGGACTCTGCGCTGCGGGAACAGGGAAGTCGTCTGCTGGTACGGCAGGGCGATCCGCGCCGGGTATTGCCCGCTCTGGTGGATGAATTGAAGACCCAGGCAGTCTATTTCAACCGCGATTATTCACCGTTTGCCCGCCAACGCGATGATGCCGTTGAATCGTTACTACAAATCCCTGTGTATACCTACGACGATGCGCTGCTGCGTGCGCCCGGCCAGGTGGTTAAGGGAGACGGAAAGCCTTATGTGGTGTATACGCCTTTCAAAGTACGGTGGTTAGCGCTGCCCGCTCCGCTTCCTCCGGTGCTCACGCCTTCTGCTTCAAGCGTGTTTCACCCATTAGACAGACTACCCAACTCCCCCGTGCCTGATCTGGCCGATCTTGGTTTTAACCTGGTTTTTGAGATTCCTGCTGCCGGAGAGAAAATCGCTCAAGGGCAGTTGGATCGATTTGCCGCCGGACCAATTTACAGCTACGACACGGCGCGCAATTCGTTAAGTGCCGATCCTTTTGCTGCCGGTTCTCCGGTAGGAACGTCAGGGCTGTCACCTTATCTCCGGTTTGGGATGCTGTCGCCGCGCCAGGCTTATAGGGCTGCACGCGACGCTCTGGAAACTGCTCCAGGCGAGCAGGCGCGTCAATCGGTCATAACCTGGATTAACGAACTGATCTGGCGAGAGTTCTATATGCACATCCTCTATCATTTTCCGCATGTGGACCGGGGTAATTTCCGGTCTGAATACGACGCGCTGCCCTGGCGTCATGCACCGGACGACCTGCAAGCCTGGAAAGAGGGACAAACCGGGTATCCGATCATTGATGCCGCCATGCGACAACTGACTCAAACCGGCTGGATGCCCAACCGTGCCCGGATGATTGTGGCCAGTTTCCTGACCAAAGACCTGCTGATCCACTGGCAGGAAGGCGAACGACATTTTATGCACTGGTTGATCGATGGTGATCTCGCTGCCAATAACGGCGGTTGGCAGTGGGCCGCCGGAACCGGGACTGACGCCCAGCCGTATTTTCGTATTTTCCACCCGGTGTCTCAATCACAAAAGTACGATCCAAATGGTGACTACATCCGGCGCTGGGTTCCAGAATTAGGCAAGGTGCTCGCACCCTTTATTCATGCCCCCTGGCAGATGGCTTCACCTCCCGCCGACTATCCCCGGCCTATCGTGGATCATGCCTCGGCCAGCGTACGTACGCTGGCCGTATTTAAATCACTCAAGCGGTAAAATAACAAAAAGTATTCCAAAAGGATCGGCTGATGTTTACATCAGAAACTGATCGATCAGATATGCCGTTTTTTGTCCTTGAGACCCGTTGGTCAAAACCTTAAGCCAGGTGATTTATACCTATTCGTCTCGGATCAGGGCATTGAAACCAATCAGGGCGGCTGAAGCAATGGCGAAAGCGGCCCCTAACATGAGTGTGTCCTGAGCATCCTTGCTGACCGCGAACTTCTCCAAGAACTTGATGCCCATCACCAAAATGATGATACTGACAATCTTTACCTTCAAGTGGTACAGGTTATGCACTTCCAACCAGGATGGCAGGCTCAGATCGCCAATAAACAACTTGTAGACGGCAATGGCAAAGATGTACAGGCCGATGGCTATCAGGAAGGCATCCATCACTTCGACAAATGAAACGGCAGCCAGGGGGTAGTCGAAATCTTGCAGCAGGTGGTAGATCGCATAGCCCGCTTTGTAGGTTCCCCAGGCAAACGCGGCCAGTGATGACACGAGCGACGACAGCACCGCGATCAGAATGAGTTGAGAGGTTGACTCGATGAGTTTTCTCAAGGTGTTTTCCTGTCCCATAAGCTGAATCGGTGTAACTCTATCTATAATTGTAACGCTCCTTATGGTTCCTGCACGGTTTTATGATTGTGTGGACTTTGCCAACGAATTGTTCTGCCATTGTTCGGTATGTTCAGCCTATCTCTGAATCATTACCAAGAAGATCGCCCACCCTCTCATTCTATGCTGGATGCACATTATGAGTGCGCCACGAGATAAGCTAATATCAGACAGAGACGACAGCAAGATCGGCTGCCAGTGGACTGAACATCGAGGAATAGGGCTATGAACGAGGAAGCCGTTTACAACATTGGGATCGTGGCACGCATGACCGGAATCCCTGAAAATACGCTGCGTATGTGGGAACGGCGTTACCACTTCCCCACACCCACACGCACCGAGGGGGGACACCGCCTCTATTCCCCGCAGCAGGTCGCGCGCGTCCAGTGGGTCAAACAGCGTATTGATGCGGGAATGCAAACTCGCAACGCGATCCAGGCCCTGGAACAGAGCGAAGCCGCGGGCCAGTTCCCCGCAGCCATGCCTGATTTCCACTCTGCGGCGCAATCTCCCGTATCTGGTGAAGTGATGCGTGAACAACTGCTTGAGGCCTTGATCGCGCTGGACAAAAAACGAGCAGAACAGATCATTGGAGAAGCGCTGGCTGTGCATTCGTTAGAGCATCTGCTTTTGACGGTGATTGCTCCTCTATTCACCGCTGTTGGACAGCTCTGGGAAGAAGAGCGCATCGGTATTGCTACCGAACATTTTGCCACCACTTATCTGCGCCAGAAACTGCTGATGTGGATGCAAACTGCACCACCCGAATACCCGGTCAGACCGGTGGTGTTGGCCTGCGCGCCAGGCGAACTGCATGAAGGCGGTTTGCTCATACTGGGTTTGCTGCTTCAGCGTTTACGCTGGCCGGTAGTTTACCTGGGGCAGTTGGTTGAACTAGCCGACCTCGCTTCGTTTGTAGACAAACTCAAACCTTCGATGATCATTTTTGCAGCCATGACCGAAAATGCAGCCCGGGCTTTGAGTCAATGGCCGCAATGGTTCTCCCCTAAAAAAGAAAATGAGACACCGCTGGTTGCCTACGCCGGGTATATTTTTGTCCACGATCCGGCCTGGGTGGATCGCGTGCCAGGGGTCTACCTCGGCCATACATTGTTAGATGGCCTGAACAAAACTAACAGCCTTTTGCACCAGTTGAACCCATTCCCCGGTTAACAGGCAGTTTCTTGAGAACGTTGCTTGCCTAATCTTTGCAGCGGGAAAACG
>CAYYNB010000217.1:0-8841 GCA_964472565.1 uncultured Anaerolineaceae bacterium | reverse complement strand
CGGTCCCCCTCTCCAACCGAGTTGGAAGAGGGGGAAGTTGGGCGCAGCAAGCAGTACCCCTACGAATCGGCGGGGGATAGCCAACCGCGTCCGATAACCGATAAAATCCGTACCGCCAATGTCGGATGGGGATAGAATTGATCTGCTATGATGCGGTTGAAAGGTGGTCACACGCATGGATCAGTTCCAACAACTCAACCGGGCGATGCGTTACATCGAGGCCCATCTGGCGGAAGAGATCGATTTTCAACAGGTCGCGCAACTGGCGGGATGCTCGGAATATCATTTTCGGCGGCTGTTTTCTTTTCTGGCGGGGATGACGCTGGGTGAGTATATCCGGCGCAGGCGATTGTCACAGGCAGCAGTCGAATTACGCCAGAGCAGCAGCCGGGTGATCGATCTCGCGGTGACGTATGGCTACGACTCGGCGGATGCGTTCGCGCGGGCTTTCTACAAGCTGCACGGTGTTATGCCATCCGACGCTCGACGCGAGGGAGTTGTGCTCAAAGCGGTGCCACCGATGACGTTTCAGCTAACCGTTCAAGGAGCAGAGGATATGGATTACCGGATTGTCGAAAAAGGGGCATTTCAGATCGTGGGCCTGAAAAAACGTGTCAGGCTACAATACGAGGGCGTGAATCCAGAGATTGCGGCGATGTGGGCCAGCCTGACGATGGATGACATTCGCGCGTTGAAAGCGATGTCGAACACGGAGCCTACCGGATTGGTGAGCGCTTCGATCAACTTTGCGGAAGGTCGGGGCGACGGATCGGAACTGGATCAGTATATCGGCGCGGCGACGACTCACTGGGACGCGGCGGCGGGAAAATGGGCGGTGCTGGATGTGCCCGCTTCGACGTGGGGCGTGTTCACGGCGCGGGGGAAGTTTCCAGAAACGCTGCAAAACGTCTGGGCGCGCATCTATGGGGAGTGGTTCGCTATGTCGGGGTATGAGATCAGCGTGGGGCCGGAGATGTTGTGGAATGAGCATCCGGATACCAGCGCGCCGGATTTTCACAGCGAAATCTGGATTCCGATTGTGAAGAAGATGGGGTGAGGGGGGGAACAAGCGGGGCGTATGGCGATACGCCCCTACGGGCATGTGTCGATTGTGCCGCGAAAGATGTGAGCTGCGCGCGGCTGGATAAGCGTTCGATGGGACTTGAACGAAGCGCGTCCTCATCAAAAACTGGAACATTCACTAGTGTTGCTAATTGAATGCCGGCAGCCGCAGCGTGTCAATGCAGCTCGTATCGGGCGGCGTAGTGGGATCGTTTAAGAACTGCATCCCAATCGACAATCCGCAGCCGCCATTGCGCATGATGCCGTGACTCATCGTCGGAAACTCGACATAATAACTGTGGCTGAGATAGGCAGCGGCGCTCTGACTCCAGGCGGGGGGTGTCGCCGGATCGTAATATCCGGCCAGCACCAGGGCCGGAATATCACTGACTACCGGCTCATTTTCGAGCGGATCAGCGACGGACCTATCCCACTGTTCACACAAATCAAACGCAAATTCAGTCCAGCGTGTCCTGTAGAACGTGGCGAGTTGAGAAGGAATATTCGCTACCAGTTCAGCGATTTGCGCACGATCTTCAAAGGGGACTTCCTCCTGGCACTGCATGGCATAAAACATGGTCCAGTTAATGCTGCTGGGAATGTCCGTGAGCAGCGCGTAGAACAACCCATCTATCGGCTCAAAGTGGTTCTGGCTGGCGTTGTCGATCAGCCAGGGGAGCGCCGCAATAGAGGCCGGTGCATAAAGCATTAATTCCATGGCTTCGAGCAGCATGTTACCATTCACGGTCACTGTGTAATCGCCAAGCGTGCGCGTGACGGGGGTTTCATTCAGCCGGTCGATAGCCGCATACAAGGTCTGGTCAATGTCTGGATAACGCGCACTGCACGACGCATCGGCAGCACAAGCGGCAAATACAAGCTCGAATGTACGGGCCACATTTGACGTATATTCGCTGTAGTAATCCACATGCGGCGGGTAAACCGAGTCAAGAATCACGCTGCGCACGCCCGCAGGATAATCACGCATCAGGGTAAGCGCCAAGCGGGTGCCGTAGGATGTACCATAGTAGTTGGCCTGGTCATAGCCTAACGCGATGCGGAGATCGTTGGCATCGGCGGCGTTGGCTGCGCTGTTGTACTGGGTCAGATCGATTCCCTGCGCGCTCAGCGTCTCCCAGCAGTTCAACAGCGCTTCCTGCTCACGCGCGTTACGCTCCACCAGCGGAAGGCCCTGCGCGGCGAGTTCCGCCAGTGTGGTGATATGAGCGGGACAATCTACAACCGGATCACTGTAGTCTGCGCCGCGCTGGTTGTAGTGGATGTAGTCACGCTCGGCCAGAATCGCATCACCTCCGGCTTCGCCCAGATAGTGCCCAACCGCGTCAAGCTGGTTGTACCCCCCGCCGCCCGCCAGATAGATTACGGGGTCAGGCAGTGGATGATCGCTGCGACTCCTAAAAATCGCCACATGCAGTTTGATCCATGTGCCATCCGGTTGTTCACGGTTTTCGGGGACCACGAGATAACCACAATCTACATTGTAACCAGCAGGTACTTCGAAAGCGCAAGGGGCAGGCTCAAAACGCGGGGTTTCTTGTGCCACCGCGCGACTACCTCCGGCCCACACAGTGAACACGATGCATCCAATTAAAACAAAATTTAAGGCCTTATGGGTATACTTGATCATCGATTCTCCTCTTGTGATTCTGTACGGTTATACGCGCATTGTGCGCGTGTTTCATCGCCTGCAAAACGCCGGACGCCACCTGGGAATGCACATTGATGTGGTAAAACTCCGTGCAGCTAAATAGGGGAAATGAGCGGGGCAAGCCGTGAATGAAGGTGGTTGTTACCGGATTTAAGTGTAGCATTATATATATATAAGGAGAAGCGATGCGCATTCTGGCGATTGAAAAAGAAGCGCCGAACCTCACGGCGGCGGATTTCGCGCCCCATCTGAAAGCCGAAGCGGCCCGTGCCTGGGAGTTGTATCAGGAGGGCAGCATTCGGGAGTTGTATTTTCACCGCGACGACCATATCGCCGTGCTGATGCTGGAATGCGCCGACATGGACGCCGCGCGGCAGGTGCTGGATACGCTGCCGCTGGTGCAGGCGGGGCTGATCAGTTTTGAACTGATGCCGCTGGTGGCGTATCCAGGTTTCGCACGCTTATTCGCGGAGTGATATGGGCACCAGCCCGCTTTTTTGCTAAATTCTGCGTTCGTCGTCGGGCACGTAAAAGAGCGTGATCTGTAAGCCATCGGGCGACTGCACACGGCCCCAGGGCGTCGTGATTGGCGCGTGAACCAGCGTCGCGCCCCAGGCCAGCACCCGCTTCAGGGCGGCGTCAAGGTCGGGAACCCGCAGGGCGAAACGGATCGGGCCGCTGACGCGCTGGCTGACTTCAAGCTGATCGACCATCGCGGCGTGGGATTCGTTGAAGATTTCGAGCGTACCGCGCCCCAGATCGAAGATCAGCGCGCGGCTGGCGTCGTTGGTCCAGATTTGCGCGGGATCGAGGCCAAGACCGTCCCGGTAGAATGAGACGAGTTGATCGTACTCAGCGGTGGTGACTGCAACACGCAGTTCGAGTATGGGTTAGCAGGAGAGATGAAAGTTGACCACACAAGCAAAGTCCACCTATCAACTGAAAACGTGGGATGAAAAGACGTGGGATGGAAAATCCTGGCAGGAGGTCGCCGGTTCCAAGCTGACGGTGGCGGTGGTGGAGAAGGCCTATCAGGGTGATCTTGAAGGCAGCGGGACGATGGAACTGTTTATGTTTTATCGCGAGGATGGAACGGCGCATTTTACCGGGCTGGAACAGATCGAGGGGACGCTGGCGGGACGGAAGGGGAGTTTTGTGGTGGAACACCGGGGCGTGTTCGAGGATGGATTGGCGAAGGGAAGCTGGACCGTCGTGCCGCAGTCCGGGACGGGTGAACTGGCGGGGTTGAGCGGCGGCGGATCATCGGAGATTGGGCATCTGGAGGTTTATCCGTTCGATCTGGCGTATGAGTTGAGTTGATCAGGCGGGGCGGTCAGGTAATATGTCGTCCAGCCAGGCGTGCGCGTACTGGAGGGCGTCGGAGGTGGAGAGCAGCAGTACATCGGTGGCGGGGAAAATGTTTTCGCGGCCCAGACGGTTCAAGGCTCCGGTGCGGGTCAGGGTTTGCATCACCTGATCATCCACGCCGCATAAAATGAGCTTGCCGTTGTGTTCGCGGAGCCGTTCGGCGTAATTAACCAGGGTCGAGACGCCGGTGCCAGCCAGCCCGACATCCCCGCGCAGGCGCAGAATCACTACCGGGTAGCGCGAACCGTTGGGGCTTGGCAGGCGGGACTCGACTTCACGCATGGCGGCAAAAAACAGGCTACCTTGAATCGAGAGGATGATGGGTTCGGCGCTGGGGAGCAAATGGGGAACGGATTTCACTTCGCGGAAAAGATGTTCACCGACGGGAAGCAATTGGGTGATGCGGAGGTGACTCGACTGCTGAAGATGGAGCGCCAGCGAGAGCAGCACACCGACATAAACCGCATATTGAAGCGGCAGGATCAGGGTGGCGATCAACGTGGCGAGCATGGCCCAGCGCCCCTGACGGCTGGCGCTCCAGATAAAGCGCATGCGGGCGGGACTGATGAGGGAGATCGCCGCGATGATGAGGTGTCCGGCCAATGCCGCGAGGGTGATGTGCTCGACGAGCGGGGCCGCGAGGATCATGATCAGGGCGACGAGCAGCCCGGCCCAGACATTCGCCCAGCGGGTGCGCGCCCCGGCTTTGAGATTAACCGCCGT
The DNA here is from genome assembly GCA_964472565.1 of uncultured Anaerolineaceae bacterium. Lineage (GTDB taxonomy): Bacteria > Chloroflexota > Anaerolineae > Aggregatilineales > Aggregatilineaceae > DATAMF01. The sequence goes on along the minus strand of CAYYNB010000217.1, from coordinate 4,019 downwards.
GCGCGAGAGTGATCCGCCCGCGGGCATACTCTGGAAAAGCGATCCCAGCAAGTTACCCACTCCCTGACCTAGAAATTCGCGCGAGGCGTCGGGAGTGCGGTTGTTGGGTTCGCGCAGGGTCTGGGAGAGCGCCGCCGTTTGGACGAGGCCTAAGACGGCGATTGCCAGCGCCGCCGTCAGCAGTTCGGGCATCAGATGGGCGTCGGGGAGCTGGATCGCCGGGAGTTGGCGCGGGATGCGCGACAGGTCGGAGACGAGCAGGACGCCGTGCGCATCCCAATTGAGCAGCGCCACGCCCAGACTGGTGATGATGATGGCGATCAGGGTGGCGAAATTGGACAGGCGCGACTGGTGCAGCGCTACGATCAGCAGCATGGCTGCCGTGCCGGTGAGAAAGGTGGGCACATTCAGGCGGGTCAGATGGAGCAGCAGTTCACCCGTTGCCTGCAAAAGGATGGCGTATTCCCCGGTATGGATGCCCGTCAGGTGATTCAACTGGCCGAGCAGCACGAGCAGCGCCGCCCCGGTGACAAAGCCGGTCATCACGGCGGCTGAGACAAAACGCGTCAGACCCCCCAAGCGCAGCAGTCCCATGATAAGCTGGATCACCCCGACAAGGAAGGTCAGGGTGATCAGGCGCGCCAGCAGATCATCCTGCCCGGCGAAGGGGGCCAGGGTGCTGGCGACGACAATGGCGAGGGAATTGGTGGGGCCGGTGGTCATGTAGGTGGAACTGCCGACCAGACTGGCGATGATGGTCGAAACGATGGCGGTGTAGAGGCCATAAACCGGACTGATGCCAGCGACAATGGCAAAGGCCATCGCCTGGGGCGCGCCCGCCGTTGCGCCTGTGATTCCGGCGGAAAAATCGGCTAAAAAAGCAGGATAACGGTGCATGTGCGATAGATTACCGCGTGGGGCGTGCGTACGCCAGTATTTTAGCGGAGGGGATGTGCAAAATTAAAAAACCGACTATTATATAAATAAGGTTATCATAGGGATTTTGACGATGAAACCGATCAAGATTACAGGTCATGCTGTTCTGTTTTTGCTGCTGCTGCTGCCTGGCACCGCGCAACCTGGGCCGCAAGCAGCGGAACACACGTGCGCCGAGTTAGTGAAAACGGCTCTGCTGGCGACGCACGATCTATGCGATGTGACAGGCCGCAACCAAGCCTGTTATGGACATTCTTCGATTTTAGCGCTGCCGTCTTCGCCCACCGCCCTTTTTGAATTTGAAGAAGCCGGGGATGTTACCAATGTGGCGGATATTCAGACGATGCGGCTGAGCGCGATGGACGAAGCGACGGAACAATGGGGCGTGGCGCTGCTGCGGCTGCAAAGTGCGGCGGCGGAACACAATGTGACGGTGCTGCTGTTTGGGGACGTGGAGATTGAAAACCGTGTGACCGGCGGGGAGCAGACCGAAATCCACGTGACGGCCAGCGTGCTGGTGCGCGCTCGCGAGTCGCCGGACGCTAAAGCGGCGCAGGTGGCAACGTTTGATCCGGGTGAGACGCTGGTGGCAAATGGCCGCCTGAATGACGGATCATGGGTGCGGGTGCTGCTGCCGGACGGGGCGAGTTATGGCTGGGTGTATGGGCCGCTGGTGATCAGCAGCGGCGACGATTTGATGACGCTGCCGGTGATCGATGATACGGTGGCGGACTATGGGCCGATGCGGGCGTTTTATCTGCGGACGGGGAGTGATGATGCGCTGTGCGAAGAAGCGCCCGACAGCGGGATATTGATTCAAACGCCGGAAGGCGTGGCGCACGTCTCGCTGCTGATTAATGAGGTTAATATTGAAATCGGTTCGACGGTGTATTTTCAGGCGGTACCGGGAAAAAAGCTGACAGTTAACGTAGTGGAAGGAACCGCAAAGGTCGAAGCGATGGGGGCGAAGTCGGAGGCGAAAGCCGGCCAGCGGATTGAAGTGCCGCTGGAAACTGACGCGAAACCCGCCGGACAGCCCAGCCCGCCAACCGCGTATACGATGGAGGAGGTCAAACCGCTGCCGGTCCAGTTGTTGGAGCGGGAGATCGAGGTGGCCGAGCCGGATGATGGTGCGGCTGACGATGAGACTGATGATGAGACTGTCGAACCTACCGCCGAGCCGACAGAAGAAGTTATTCCTGAGCCGACGGCAGAAGTCACCGCTGAGCCGACGGAAGAAGTTATTCCTGAGCCGACAGAAGAAGTTATTCCTGAACCGACGGTAGAAGTCATCGTCGAGCCGACAGCAGCGGCTAGCCCGGAGCCGACGGCAGAAATTACGGTCGAGCCAACTGAGGCGATCACGCCGGAACTGACGGAAGAGATTACGACGGAGGCTCCACCGGTGGAGATCACGGCAGAAGCCACGCGGGACATCAGCGTGGAACTTCCGGTGACGACGCCTATTCCGACGGAAGAACTGATCCCCACGCCGGAGTAGCCCGTATACCGAGGCGGAAATAACAAAAAAACCTTGCAGGAGCCAGTTTGCGCTCCTGTTTTTTTTCATACAACCTTCACAAATTAAATCTGCATTTGGCTATAAGATAAGCAATAAGTAAATGACGGCTGCGGGAGTATGGATGAGCATTTTCCCCTCTCTGCCAATTGATTTTGGCCCTTACCACGTTGAAGAGAGTCTGGGCGCGGGTGGAATGGCGACGGTCTACCGGGCGTTTGACCAGAACCGCCAGGAATGGGTGGCGCTCAAAATTTTACACGCGAATTTTGCCGCCCAACCCGCTATTGTGCAGCGGTTTCAGCAAGAGGCCCAGATTGCACAGAGTTTACAACATGCGCATATTGTGCGGGTGGTGGATTATGGCGTAATTGACACGATCCCTTATATCGCGCTGGAATATATTTCCGGGGGGAGCCTGCTGGACCGGCTGCAACAGCCGACCCGTATCACCTTGCAGCAGGCGGCGCGGCTGTTGTCGCAGGTTGCATCGGGACTGGATTACGCCCACCGGCAGGGGATCATTCACCGGGATGTCAAACCGGGGAACGTGCTGCTGGACGGACAGGGGCGGGTGGTGCTGACTGATTTCGGTATTGCGCGCGTTCTCGATGCGACGCACCTGACCTCAACGGGCCTGATGCCGGGCACGCCGCTGTTTATGTCACCGGAACAGGCACGCGGGCAGCGGGATGTGGACGGGCGGACGGATGTATATGCGCTGGCGGTGATGGGGTATTTGCTGGCAACCGGACAGCATCCATTTACGGGGGGCGAAGCGCTGGCGATTCTTCACCAACATCTGACGGCTGATCCAGCGACCCCCACCAGCGTGAATCCCCTGCTGCCAAAGGCACTGAATAAGGTGCTGCTCAAGGGGCTGGCCAAAAATCGTGAGGCGCGCTATGCGACGGCGGGCGAGTTGGCGCGCGATTTTGCGAATGCGGTTGGTGTGGCGGGCCAAACCACGACGATGATCCGGCTGAATGATGCCAGCGGCAGCCAGATCAGCCCGGTCAGTTTGTGGCAGTCCAAACGGGGAAAGAACTATCAGGCTGGGCGCTGGGTTCTGGTGGCGGCGCTGGTGCTGCTGATGGCATTTTTGGTGCTGCGGATCGTACGAGACGATGACAGGCCCACGACTACCAGTTTTACCAGCGGGAATCATGTTGCGCCTGTTTTCAGGCCCACGCTCACCGACAGCCCGTCGCCCACACCGATGATTACTGCTACGCCCACTGTGACCTCAACACTCGCCGCCACGCCGTTCCAGATACTGGTTCAGAACGGCGCGGGGGGCGTGGTGCGGAGTGGACCGGATGAAGCGTATCCGGCGATTGCGATGGTTGGGAGTGCTGAACTGTTTGTAGTACAGGCCCGCTGGGATGGTGATCCACCCTGGTATTTGATCACGCTGGAATCGCGGGATCAAGGCTGGATTTCGGGGGCGGATGCGGTTCTTCTCGGTGATTCGTTGGTGGCACAAATTCCAACTGCGGCGACGATCTCTGCTTCGCCGGCGTATATGGCGTCACCCCAGGTGCGGGTATATAACAATGCGGGG
>CAYYNB010000216.1:0-8861 GCA_964472565.1 uncultured Anaerolineaceae bacterium | reverse complement strand
CTGCTGCCTCCTGACTGCTGCGTTGTTAGGATGGCAAAGTTTCCTTTGCGCATCGTCCCTCTTGTTTAGTGTGCTTATGGTAGCACACTTTATAACTTTTTACAAGAGAGATTGGTTTTCGATTTGAATTTACTTTTGCTTGGGTGCGTTTTCTTGACGTATTGCCAAACAACATGGCGGTATTATAGCCCTGGTTGTCCCTCTGTCAAGGGCTAATGCGACCTGATTTCCCTATCAGTTATCAAACCAAATTGGACTAAGCCCGGTTTGTTGAACGCACCATGTATCATTTTGTGCAATCAGCAAAAAGGTGGTTTTGATCGTCATCTCGACATGCTGATTCCCTTGCTCCATCACGACCAGCCCCGTAACACGGATGCTAGACGATCCAGACTCATCACTCAACCGGATATACTTCATATTCCGAAAATCAACACTGTGTACATCCTTAAATCCATTCTGATCGAGTGGCGTGACGCTGCTGCCATTGCACAATAGATCATTAGCACTCTTCGCATCCCGCTCCTCAATTCGACCCAGATAATCCTCCACTGTTTTGCGGGGATTATCAGACGAACCGCACGCGGCTAGGATGCCTATTATTAGAATCAGGAGGCCTTTTTTTACCATAGCGCTACCGAATATCAAAGATACACCATGAGTCATCATCAGGACGCAGCATAAACAGACGATCAAACTTATTTTCCACTTCATCGCCGTTCGAATAGTGGATTTTTTCCGTACCGCTCGCCTGGACCTGAGCTTCGCTTTTATCCTGGCCCTTGCTCTCGATCTTCATGCTTTCATATTTGACCGACTCGATACTCGCAAACGTGTCAGCGGTCACTGTTTCCCCATCTTCACATATCAGATGATTGATTTGATCCGGCTTCCGATCTTCCCAGGCGCGAATAAAATCTTTTACCGTATCTTCAGCCTCGCTGCTGCCACATCCCGCCAATAACAGCGAAGCAAATATAACCAGCCCAATGGCATACCGTTTCACGAAGAATTCCTCTCTTTGGTCGAGTGGGGGCAAGCTTGCCCCTGAATCTTATTCTGAATAATCAATGCACCAGTCACCACTTTGTTTCTTGAAGTGGATCGTGGTGTCGAAATCTTCCCAATCCGGGTTGTCATCATCGTCTTTTAACTTCATTTTCATCTCGCCCGATACATCAACCTCGGCGCTGGATTTGTTCTTTTTCTTCTCTTCGATCTTGATGCCTTTCAGCTTGGCATAATCCAGTGCATCGAAATAACTTGCATCAGATGTATCGCTATCACAAAACATCTTTTCAATTGTATCCCCGTCTTTTTCTTCTATTGCGCGAAGATAATCACGGGTTATCCATTCAGGACTGGCTCCACATCCTGCCAGGAATACTGCCAATACCACGAGTAACACGGTCTTTTTCATACCAGTTCCTCCCCGTTTATTCAACGAATTCGTCTCAAGTGTAGCGACGTTTTTTCTGAAGAGCAACGTTACCATACATACATATACCCGGGTGGAGATTAGCAGGTTTTGCGCTGCTTCATATATATCGCGAGACTCACCTGGTCGTACTCCCTCAAATAATATTCTGCCTTTTCGACCAGTTCACGGTTGCCAACATAAAATGGCACACATTGATGGGGACTTTGCGGCTGCAAATCGAGCACATCACCCACACCATCCGAACCGTATCCACCCGCTTGTGCAGCGATGAATGCCAGCGGCTGCACTTCATATAACAGCCGCAGTTTCCCATTCGGATGTTTCGGATCACCTGGATAAAGGAAAATGCCGCCGCGCAGCAGATTTCGGTGAAAGTCTGCTACCAGACTCCCAATGTAGCGTTGGGCCATCGGCGTGTGCTCGTCGCCCTCCAAGCCTTGCAGCCATTTCACGAATTTGTATACACCTGGAGTCCAATATTTTTCATATCCCTGGTTGACGCTGTAATACTGGCCGGGGGAGGGGATGCGAATATTAGGATGGCTCAACAAAAATTCACCCACACTGGGATCAAGCGTGAACCCATGCACACCCTGGCCGGTGCTGTATACCAGCATCGTGCTGGACCCATAAATCACATACACCGCTGCGATTAATCGATTGCCCGGTTGCAGCACATCCGCCATTGTCCCGCGACCTTCGCCCGGCGTGATCTTGCGGTGGATGGCGAAGATCGTGCCAATTGAAGCATTGACGTCGATATTCGATGACCCATCCAGTGGATCGTAGACCAGCACATAATAGCCCGGTGAAAAATGATCAGGGATATGCAGTAGTTCATCGTGTTCTTCCGACGCCATCACACACACGCGCCCCGTATGATCGCACATCCGGTAAATCACCTGATCGGCGTATACATCCAGTTTTTGCTGCACTTCACCATGGATATTCTCGCTTGCCAGCGCGCCGAGAATATTGGCTAATCCGGCCCGTGTCGTTTCGCGCACGATCAGCTTGGCCGCCAGTGCGATATCATACAGCAGGTTGGTCAGCCGCCCAGTTGCTTCAGGATGTGTGCCTTGCTGTTCGAGAATATGACGCTCGATTGTGACCAGTTTTCCGGTAGCCATGCATGTTTTCTCCCTGTGCTGCGCTGATAGTAGGGATTGTTGCATAGTCGAGGGGAGAATCAAAACGGCGCATCCTGTTTGCAAAGATGCGCCGTTTAAATTTTTACTGTTCGGGGAGAATATCGCTTAGCAGGTCGTTGTAGGTTGGTTCTTCAGGAATGCGATCCACCCAGTCTTCGCGGCGTTCGATCTTCGCAGTTGCTTTTGCTTCACTCAACCACGTCTGATACGCCTCATTTTGTTTTTGGGTTAACAGCGCTTCGGGAAGTACCCACGCATCGTTGCGGCCCAAAACCTGGATAATGTGGTAGCCGAATTCGGTTTCAACCGGAGCCTGGATCACGCCAATTTCGCCGTTGATCACAGCATCCTTAAAGGCTTCAACATAACCTTCGGGATCCGTCCAAGCCCAATCCGTCTCAGGGATGGCGGTTTGGTCGTCGGACGAAACCATCAGCATACCGCCCTGAGCGGCACTGCCCGGATCATCCGACTCGGCGCGGGCTAAGTCTGCGAATGGCTCGCCGCCTTGCAGCGCCGCGATTACGGCTTCCGCTTCAGCTTTGGTCGCATCCTTTTGTTCCTGCGTCAATTCTTCGCCCTCGGCTGTTTCGGGGAAGGCGATCAAAATATGGCGAACTTTGACCCGTCGTTCGGTGGTTGCAACCTCATCCGCCATGTCTTCCAGTAAGGCTTTTTCCAGCGCGTCATTATAGAACACGTCGCGGATGGTTTCCCGTTCAAAGCCCTCATCTTCATCGGCTTGCTTGTAATAATTGGATGACGCCTTTTCCAGTGTCGCCTCAACCTGTGCTGGTTCCAGAGTGGCAGTCGGAGTCGGTGTTACCGTCGGCTCTGCCTCGGCTGTTGCTTCGCTGGTCGCCGAGACTTCGGCGGTGGCTGCTGGTTCCGCATCGGCGGTGGCTGCAACTTCGCTGGTGGCTACTACTTCAGTTGTCGGCTCTGCCTCGGCTGTACCTTCGGCGGTTGCTTCGCTGGTGGCTGCTGGTTCCGCATCGGCGGTGGCTTCTGTCGGGATAGTTGTCGGTGTAGCGGTCGGCGGGACTAAAGGCGTTGGTGTCAGGCTTGGCACCGCTGTTGCCGTGGCATAGATGTTCGGCATGGCTCCGAAAAATTCGTAAGCCGCCATATATTCATTGACCGCCTGGTCAATCGCCGCATCATCAACTTTGAGGCCGCGTTTTTTCGCTTCTTGCTGGATCACCAAGTCTTCTTCCATCTGGCTCAGGACCTGGCTGCCCATTGTATCCGGGCTTTGGAGTTGGGCAACTCCTTCATCCTGCAAGGCGTACTGTTCGGCGCTGTTTTTATCGCCGCTCAGGTCAAGCACATAGTCATAAAGACTGCGGATTTCGTAGGCCGCTTTCCACCGCTCAAATTCCACCCGATCCTGAAAATCGCTAGTTTTGATTTCAGTCCCGTTCACTTTGGCAATCCATTGGCGCGGCACGAGTAGCTGCTCGTAGACAAGCGCGGCGACGATGATTAAAACGCTGATCGCTACCACCACACTGGTAATGATCAACACGCGGCGCTGCCAGACCTTCTCTTTTTCAGCGCGCGACCGGTATGTTTTACGACGCTCAATATCGGCGGCTGTTATTCGTCGGGCGCGTGGTCCGCCTGTAGTATTTTTTTTAGCCATAAATTAGTTGTCTCCTCCAAAGCAGCCCTTGCTGGGCAAGGGCTGTTAGGGTTAGCCGCGCATGTGTTCGTCCGTGAAGGGCAGCAGAGCCAGGTACCGCGCACGCTTAATTTCACGCGCGAGTTGGCGTTGGTGCTTGGCGGTCAAACCGGTCTGACGCCGAGGGCGAATCTTAGCCCGGTCAGTGATGAAGCGGCGCAGCGTATCGACTTCTTTATAGTTCGGCACGGTTTTGCTGGTGGTAAAATAGTCTTCCTTGCGGCGACCTTTACGGCCTCGCCGGTCATCGCCATCCATACCACCGCCACCGCGCCGTCCGCGCCTTGGCTCATCATCATCGTAATCTAGGGTATCCTCATAGTCGTCCACGTGAACGTTCCTCCATAAACTTGGGTTTTCCGCTACTGAGCGGGTTTATCTACTAAAACGGATAATCGTCTTCATCCACGTCGTCGGCGGAATCATATTCGTGAGCCGGGCGGCGATCTCCCAACAAGATCATTTCGTTGGCGACGAGTTCGGTTCGATAATGTTTCGTCCCGTTCTCGTCTTCCCACCCGCGTGTTTGCAGGCGGCCTTCGACATAGACCTGTTGGTTTTTCGTCAAGTGCGTTTTGCAGATTTCGGCCAGATTGCCCCAGGCCACTACGTTGAACCACTCGGTTTCTTCACGCCGTTCGCCTTCGGATGAGGTCCAGGTGCGCGTTGTCGCCACGCTGAAACTCACCACGGGTCGCCCACTGGGGGTATAGCGCAATTCAGGATCACGCCCCAGGTGGCCGATAATCATCACTTTATTCAGTCCACGGCCCATACCCTGACTCCGTTACTTGGAACTACGACTACTCATCCAGACGGACGATCAGATGCCGGATGATCTGATCACTATAACGCAACTGGCGCTCTAATTCGCCCAGTTGTGCGGTGGGAAAGTCCATGCGCACAAACACATAATAACCTTCCCGGAAATCCTTCACCGGATAGGCAAGGCGGCGACGGCCCCAATAATCAACATGATTAACGGTTCCGTTCTGGCCTTCAATCCAGGTGCGGACAGTCCCGATCACATTCTGCGTTTCCGACTCGTTCACGCTGATCGGAATGATGAAGCCCAACTCGTATGGTCGATTCATAACAGGGTATTATCTCCTTTCCCTGGGTTTGCTCGGTTGGTTCAGGTGGGCACCTGCCAACAAAGCGGAAAGTTGGAACTCAAACGGTGAACATACTACCCCAGGTTGTGATGTTTGACAAGGGCGGAGGCGCGGCGGCGCGGCCTACTTTCCCAGTCACGTTGCAGTCACGCCCTGAAGTTAACCTGATATACGAGTTGCTCAGTTTACTGGAAGTGTACTAGACTCGTAGGCACTATTTAAGGAGGAAACTATGACTAAACGATTGCTAAGTATGCTGCTGGCATGCGTTGTCATTCTTGCGCTGACAATTCCCACCATGCCGGCTGCCGCTGTCACTACCACCGCCGCGAACGATAGGCTCGCGCTGCGTTTCAACCAGCCATTCACTATGGCTGATCAGACTGAAGCAATGGAGATTACCCGGCAGTGGGCGGTTGAGGATCGTCCCTGGGTTGATCCTGTGGCGCAGCAGCAGACAACCGCTAAGTGGACGGTGTTGGTTTTTATCGGAGCGGATAACAACCTGGAAGCTGCCGCTCTCGCTGACATCAACGAAATGGAGTATGTCGGCTCGTCGCCTGATGTGAATGTTGTGATTGAGGTGGATCGCTCTGAGGACTATGCGGACGACGATGGCGACTGGACCGAAGGCCGCCGGTATTATATTCAGCAGGATCGCGACCTGGAAGCTATTAACTCCCCAGTGCTCGAAAATATGGGCGAGATCAACAGCGGCGATCCGAAGACGGTATCCGATTTTGTCGTCTGGGGTATCCAGAATTATCCGGCAGAGAAGTATATGCTAGTGCTGTGGGATCATGGTGGGGGTTGGATTGCCAATCTGACCGATGATGACAGCGGTGATGATCTCGATCTGCTCGAAGTCGGCCAGATTTTGCAGCGTGCTCAGACTGAAGCGGGTATTGATAAATTTGAACTGCTGGCCTTTGATATGTGCTTGATGGGCCAGTTCGAGGTTGCGGCCACGATTGCCCCGTATGCAAAATATGGCCTCGCCTCGGAAGAAGTCGTTCCTGGTCCTGGTTACTTCTATGTCTTTGTTGACGAACTCATCAAAAACCCAGATATGGATGGGGCCGAACTTTCCGGCCATGTGATCGATTACTTCATGCAGTTCTATGAGGAGTGGGGTAAGGCTGATGCATATGGCCTGTCCGCCTATGATCTGAGCCAGATTGGTGCCGTTGAAACTGCCGTTAACGACTTCTCGAAGGTGGTTCAGGCCAATCCTGCTGCTGCGCTGAGTTCCATTGCTGATGCACGTAATAACACGATCAGTTTTGGCGGCTTTGATGATCCACAATACTATGATGTGTGGTCATCGGTCGATGTTTATAAGTTTGGTGAACTGCTCGGCGGCCTCTCAACGCTGCCCAATATCCAGGCGGCGGCCCAGGCTTTAACTCAGGCGGTTAGTGGTTTTGTCCTGCATGACTCTCACAATGATGCACTGGAAGGCTCGCATGGGTTGGCGATTTACTTCCCGCGCAACTACAAAGCCTATAAAACTGCCAGTTTTAATACGCGTTATCCTGCTGAAATGCCGCCTATGATGGCGGATTGGATCAACTTTATCAATGTGTTCCACGGCACCGCAACGGAAACGGTGACCACTGCGCCGACTGTCACCGTCACCAGCGCGTATCCTGAAGTGGCGAGCATTTATCAGCCTGCCGTTGTGACACTGGATGTGTCGGGTCGCGATATTGTGCAGGTGAATTTTGCCGTATCACTTATCGTCAACGACAGCGAACGCACGGTGTTGGATTTCGACTATCTGATCTCGCGGACGACGACAGCAACCGGCGCGGATATTGTGAACTGGTCGGATGGTGTTACGTCCCGCAGCTTTACGTGGGAAGCGGAAGTCCCGCTGCTGACGGATGGGACGAACAGCACCTATGCTCTGTTAATTCCCAACCGCGACGATCCTAATGTGGCGATTGTCAACGGTCAGTACCAATCCGTGCGCGGCGGCGATCCTATCGATGCTCAGTTGGTTTTTGACCTGAACACCCGGCAGATGACGGCTATCTGGGGGATCAACGAAACACAAAGCGGCGCGCTTCAGCCCTTTGAACTCACGGTGGAAGCGGGCGACACTTTTACACCGCTCTGGCTGATGCTGGATGCCGATAACCAATTGGCTGGTTCGCGACTCAGCGACACGGCGTTACAGTTAGCAGGGACAACGCCGATTTCCTTCGAGAAAGTGCCTGCACCAAGCGGCCAGTACTCGATCAGCTTTGTGGCCGAAAACGTCGCCGGCGAAACGACGCTAGCCGAATCGATTATCCAGGTCAGTAACGATGGGCTGGACCCGGCACAGCGCGGCTACACCGATTTGACTTACGGCGTGAATTTCCGCTACCCGGCTAACTGGGTACGTCCGCGCTTTTTGCCTGATGGCAAACGTCTTTTCACCGGGTTGGAAACGGGCGATCTGAACACGACAACCGCTATGACGTTGTTCCCGTATACAGATGTGGCGTCGGCGCAGGAAACGGCCCAGAAGATCAAGGATAGCTGGGCGGAGTTGGAAGGTCTGGCGGTGAGCGATGAGCGCGAGGTGGAGATCAATGGCCTGCCGGCCTATGTCATCGACTACACCTATACTATCGCCGGGATGCAGCGCGTGGGCGCGGTGATCGCGATCTACGTTCCCGATCAGATGGTGGGGTATGGCTTCGATATTGATGCACCAGCGGGGGATCCAGCGGAGGCGCAAAAAGCGCTCCAGATATTGATCGAGAGTATCAATTTCTTCCCGGTGCAGCAGGCGGCTGAGTTGAGCGGCTGGCAAACCGTGTCGCTGGTGGATGGCCTCGTCTCGTTCCAGGTTCCGGCGGGCTGGACTTCGGATGCAGCCGAGGGCTGGACGACGTATGGCCCGGTAGATGATCCGAATATCTTCGTTGGGTTGGCGGCAGAAGCGGCCAGCGGTCAGAGCAAAGAAGAACTCGCGCAGTTCTGGGTCAGCCAACTTCAGGCGCAGCCGGGTTTCACCCTGCTGGCCGAACAGCCGTACTATGTGGGCAACCAGGAATGGTATCTGGTCGTGTTCACCTATGATAAAGATGTAAAAATCGGCGGCGCATTCTTCGTAACCAGCGTGGGCGGCAATGACTACGTGTTCTGGCTCGAAGCGCCGGATGCTTCCTTCGACCAAATCTATAATGACGTGTTCTCAGTCGTGATTGACGGCTTCACCTTCAACGGGTAGCCGGTTAGCCAGTTCGTCTTGTAAACTTCGCTCGCTTCCGCTTTGTATAGGGGAGGCGAGCGAAGGATGGGTTGTTTTAGGTGCGCCTAAGTTTGATCTGAGGTGTGCCTTAGATCAAACTTGCTTCCCTCAGATGCGGCTGGTTGTTGATCTTGCCTCGAAAAGTTACTCCCCCTTGGGCGTCCGTTTGAGGGAAAATCGAGGGGTAAAAATGACTCGTTTGTTGAACTTCTGGATGATCCCC
>CAYYNB010000215.1:0-8883 GCA_964472565.1 uncultured Anaerolineaceae bacterium | reverse complement strand
CCGACTTTTGCTCGATCATAACTCAATGGACTTTATTTCCGATAGAGTCTAATATTTTCACACGTAGAAGAAGTGTGTTACCCTATGAGGAAGAGGCATCCATTACTGTTGATGGGACAGCATGAACGACCTTCTGGAAGAAATCGAACAACTGCGCGCGCGCGTTTCCCAACTCGAACATACCGAAGCAGCCCTACGCCACCACCAGGAAGAACTTCAGCTTATCCTGGACAGCGTGCCCGCCACCATCTGGTATAAAGATACCGAAAACCGGTTCCTGCGCGTCAACCGCGCCGCCTCGACCCTGCTCCAGAAGCCGGTTTCGGAAATCGAAGGTCAGTCCGGCTGGGACCTTTTCCCCGACGAAGCCGACAACTACTACCAGGATGATCTGGATGTCATCCAGTCCGGCCAGCCGAAAAAGGGCATTGTCGAAATGCTGCAATCCGCCTCCGGCCAGAAATACTGGGTCAGCACCGATAAAGTGCCCTACCGCAACGCGCAGGGGGAGATCACGGGCGTCATTGTGTTTGCGGTTGATGTCACCGAGCAGCAGCAGGCTAAAGAAATTCTGACCAGCAACGCCGCCTACTATCGCAGCCTGTTCGAAGATTCTCCGATCTCGCTCTGGGAAGAAGACTTCTCCGCCGTGCGCCAGCATATTGAAACCCTGCGCGCCTCCGGCATCACCGATTTCCGCGCCCATTTCGAGAATAATCCCGCCGATGTGGGAGAATGCGCCCGGCTGGTCAAAGTTATCAACCTGAATCAAGCCTCCGTTGATCTGTATGAGGCCAGCAGCAAAGCCGATCTCCTGGTCGGGTTAGATCAGTTGGTCGAAAATTCACTGGATGTCTTCCGCGAAGAACTGCTGGCGCTGATCGACAACCAGGGCCGTTTTTACAGTGAAATGAACGGCAGCACCCTGAAACATAATCCGATCACCACCGCGATGTGGCTGTCAGTCGCCCCCGGCTACGAAGACACCTGGGCCAAAGTGTTTGTGTCGGTCATCGACATTCTGCCGCGCAAACAGGCCGAATCCCGGTTAAAACGCGAACTACAGGTCAATGCCGCGCTGTCAGCGCTCTACAAACCCTTGATCTCATCCTCATCCATCGAAGACATCTCCAAAACCGTCCTGCACCAGGCGCAGAACCTGATCGGCAACCGCTATGGTTTTGTCTCCACCCAGGATGACCTGGCGGGCGAACTGCTGAATTATTCACTTGAGGACATGCCGCCCGATTTAGAACCAGGCTTTTTGTTTTCCACCATCGGCGACATCGCGTTTTACACCAATTCCACGGCGCAGTTGCTGCCCCGCCCGCCCTTTGAACAGTTGCTGGTCGTCCCGGTTCTTCTCAAGGGGAAAAAAGTGGGACAGATCACCCTGGCCGATCCCCCGCGTCATTTTACCGATCACGACCTCGACGCCGTTCGCCGCATGGCCGAATTTTACGCGCTGGCCGTTCAGCGTGCCCGTGACGAAAAAGAGCGCGAAAAGCTCATCAGCGATCTCGACGCCTTTTCCCATTCCGCCGCGCACGACCTGAAAAACCCGCTGCATGTCATTATGAATGTGTTCGATATTTTGATCACCCAGTATTCCGACGATGACACGCTGGCCGAATACCTCAAAATTGCCGATAACAGCCTGACCAAAATGAACGAGATTATCGACAATCTGCTGCTGCTCGCCGAAATCCACCACCAGCAGGTGCCCACCAGCCTGCTCGACATGGATCAGATTCTTGAGGATGTGCAAATCCACCTGAGTTATATGCTCCAGAATTTCGACGGCAGGCTGGTTATCCCGGCCTCCTGGCCGACCGTGATCGGCTATGCCCCCTGGATCGAACTCGTCTGGGTCAACTACATCAGCAATGCGCTCAAATACGGCGGCACCCCCCCGGTGATCGAAGTCGGAGCGACCCCCCTGGCTGATGGTCTGGTTCGTTTCTGGGTACGCGATAACGGCCCCGGCATCGAACTGGAATCGCAGTCCCTCTTGTTCAAACCCTTCTCCCGCCTGTCCCACAGCCGGGGCGGATACGGTCTGGGGTTGTCCATCGTCCAGCGTATTGTCGAAAAATTGGGCGGCAGTGTGGGCGTGGACAGCGAACTCGGTGAAGGCAGCACCTTTAGTTTTACCCTGCCCAAGTTTGCCAATCACGGGTCGGCGAACTAAAAATTAGGATAGAGCGCCGTTCTATAACAACCAGGACACGTTATGGCACAATCACGTTATTACCATCCGGATTATCGCAAGGACGAAGTATCGGCCATTGTCTCCGCGCTGGATCGCGGCCAGTGTGTTTCCGTCATCGGCCCGCCCAGTGTCGGCAAAACCAACCTGCTCCGGTTTTTAGATCAGGAACGGCTCGCCCCTAACGATCCCAACAATCCCTGGAACCGTTATGCGCCGCTGACCGCCCAGCAGGGACCGATCATCGCCGTCAACATCGATCCCAACGCCCTGCTGCCCAGCCTCCCGCGTGATCGGGGCGAGATCGCGGCCAGTTCCTGGCCCGGTTTTGAACTGCTCGCCCACCGTACCGGCATCACGCCGCAGTTGTACCCGGTTTATCATCCGGCGCCAGCGGCCCCCACGGTATCGCCCGATCTGGCCGATCAGATCGCGCGCTGCCAGGAGCGCTTCAACAATGCCCACCCCGACATGACCGACTTTGAGGACGAACTGCACGCCCATATGGCGCTGCGCCACCTCGAAACGATCCTCGACGCGGCTTTAACGGGACATCGCCTGCAAAACACCCCGATCCGCATCGCCTATTTTATGGATGAATTCGAGCGGCTGCTCGACACCATGCCCAATTATTTTTTTGTGGCGCTGCGCAGCATCCGGGATCGTTTCAAATATAATGTCATGTTTGTGACCTTCACCCGCAACAACCTGTCCTATCTCGCCGGGAGCCGCATGAATGTGCTGGAGCCGTTCATCGAACTCTTCAACGACGCGACGATCTATCTGCGGCCCTTTGGTGACGATGACGCCTGGCGTATGATCGAACAGCTTGAAGAGCGCACCGTCAGCAAACAGGACTACGGCCTCGGCTTGCTGATTCGCGCCACGGGTGGTTTTGCGGGCCTGCTGCGGGCGGGTTTCCAGCACGTCGATAAAATCCAGCAGTTGCAGTCCCAGGACTACAATCAGGCCGTGCAGTTAGCCGCCACGCGTCTCAGCGCCGAACCGAACATCCAGGCCGAATGTGAAACCCTGCTGCGCGGGCTGAACGGCGAAGAAATCGCGACGATCTATCAGGTCGCTGCCCAAAAATCCGAACTCAATGTGGTGCTGGTGCGCGAACTGATGCATAAATCCCTGCTCGCGCAGGACCCGCACGGAACCGGAGTCCGCATCATGCCGCATGTCTTGGCCGCCTACATCCGCAACCATCCCACGCCGCCTCCGGCGCGCCCCCCGGCCCCACCCGTCACCCTGCCCGAACTGAGCTGACCGCATTTTCAGAGGGAATATAGGGGCAGGTTTGCAAACCTGCCCCATTGGTGTCAACTTAAGCCGTTTTTCGGCGGAAAATATCCGAAATCCAGACGGTTTGTAGGGGCGCTGCTTGCTGCGCCCTGGGTAGGGCAAGCCCTGCCCCTACGATTCTGCCGAATCTGACTGTGCTATCCATACCCCTCTCACGGCTTCGGGTGGCTCGCGAAAAATTCCCAGATCAAATCTGTTGCCGAAATATCCTGCGTCGCTTTGTCGGTGATACTGTCCGCCCCCGGCCACGCATGCACCCCATCCACCACCGTATACAGCATCACGTCGATCCCCGGCTGGCAGATGTACGAATGCCGGATGATATTCCCCTCGTGCGTCACTTCTTCCTGATACGCCGGATCGCACCCGTCCACGCTCAACCAGAAATTAATCGACTCCTGCACGGACAGATCAATCCGATCCCCGTCCAATCCCGTACCCTGCCCGCCTTCATACTGCACACTTTCATCCTGCATCCCATGCAGCGCGATCACCGAAACAGCCTGTCCCGGCGTGGGAATCTGCACCAGCGTGGCCCCTTCCGCCTCCTGCCCGCCAATCGTCCCCGCGACGGGCGCAATCGCCGCGAACAGGTCCGGCGAAGTCGCGCCCAGCCAGTATGTCATCATCGCCCCGTTCGACATCCCGGTTGCATAAATTCGCCGGGGATCGATCTTCAAATCCTTTTGCAGTTCCCCCACCAGCGCCCGGATAAACCCCACATCATCCACCTTTTCCCGCAGCGCATAGCCGCAGCAGTGCCCCGCGTTCCAGGTTTGAATGCGCCCCGTCCCATCAGGATACACCACGATGAACCCGGCCTCGTCCGCTTTAGCGCTGAATTCGGATGACCGCTCAAACTGCCGCCCGCTTCCGCCGCCGCCATGCAGTCCCACCACCAGCGGCACCGCCTGGCTTCCATCATAACTCGGCGGGATATGCAGCCGGTATGTCCGCGCTTCCCCGCCGAAATCCATCTTTCGCACATAATCGCCCGGTTTGTCACCTTCTTGTGCCCGGCTTGGTGCAGCGCACGCCGCAACAAACAATACCAACAGTCCCACCAACCAGATTCGCTGCATAGTTAACTCCTTGACAAATTGTGCTATCATAGAAGTACGCGTCTTTAGGCGCATTTGTTTCACCTCAATAGTTAAGCGCTTAACTATAATATAAGGAGGTTTTTCATGAAAAAAGTAGGTGTCATTTTGATTTTTTTGTTCCTCATCGTGACCACCACCTATGCGCAGGGTCCCGATGATTTCATCTTTGGTGACCCGCTCCCCGATGCCCCTGCCCTTGCCCCACGCGGCGATTATGGCGTGGGCGTACGCACCCTCGATCTGGTCAATCCCGGCCAACCCGACATTCTGAACGCCGTCAAAGGCGAACCCGTGCCCACCTATGACCGTCCGCTGACCGTCGAAATCTGGTACCCGGCTGTCATTCCCGACGGCACCGCAATGCTGACCGAATACGAAGATACCCTCGGCATCGTCGATAACCCGGATCGTCCCCTGACGCCGTTCACCTTTGCCGGTCGGGCGCTGCGTGACGCCGACCCCGATCCCAGCGGCGGCCCCTATCCGCTGATCATCGTCTCACACGGTTATCCCGGTTCGCGGTTTATGCTGACCAACCTCACCGAAAACCTCGCCTCGAAGGGGTATGTGGTGGTCGCCATCGATCACACCGATTCCCTGTTCAGCGATGCCGTCAACTTTGGCAGCACCCTGCTCAACCGTTCCTTGGATATTTTATTCGTTTTGAACGAAATGGACCGTTTGAGCACGGAAGAGTCATTTCTGACCGGCCTGGCCGACGCTCAGAATGCGGCTTTGATCGGCTATTCGATGGGCGGTTATGGTTCGATTGATGTCGCGGGCGCAGGCTTGAGTCCATTTGCGGCGGGTTTCATCGAAAACCAGACCGGCGTCCCCGGTGCCGACGTCCGCGCGATGGGCAATGCGCCCGCCATCGCGGATCGTATCAAAGCGGTGGTCGCCGTTTCGCCCTGGGGCATGAATTATGGGCTGTGGGAAGCTGACGCGCTGGCGAACATCCAGGTGCCGCTCTTTTTCATCGCCGGAAGCCAGGACGATGTGGCCGGGTACGAGAACGGCATCGTCAAGTTCTTTGAGGGCGCGGTCAATGCGGATCGTTATTTGCTCACCTACGAAGGTGCGCGTCACAACGTCGTCCCGAATCCCCCGCCCGCCGAAGCGACCAATTTCGAGGAATATATGCGCTACGGTGATAATGTTTGGGACACGCGCCGCATCAACAATGTGAACCAGCATTTTCTCACGGCGTTCCTGGGCATCTATCTCAAGGGCCAGACCGATTACCAGCAGTATCTCGATGTGATCGAGGTTGCCGCCGAGGGTGTTTATTCCGTCAACGACGACGGCACCCCCAAAGCAGATTACACCTATTGGGCCGGATTCGCGCCCCGTACGGCTGTCGGCCTGACGCTTAAACACGCCGCGCCGCAGGAATAGGGGCGATAATCCTCATCGCCCCCTGATTCACCCCTGGCTCCCGCGAACCTTCTCACGGGATCGGGAGCCGGGGGATCACACCTTTTCCGCTTCAGACTCCCACTCGAAGAAGCCCGTTACCCGCACTGTTCGCTCGGCGATCTGCGCCGCGTAATCCAGTTGCAGCTTGATATTCGTCGTGCCATAAAACGAACGCGCCAGTTCCGCCAACGTCGCATCGAGTTCATCCAGCCCGCCCAGCAAATCCTTGTCGCGCGGCAAAAATCGATTCGCCAGCCGGAAGCGGTAGCGCAGCATCTCATACACCGCCTGCCGCAGAATGAGACTCGCCGTCACCGCGTCTTTGTCGGCCACATCCCGCGCATCCTCATATTGGGATCCGATCAGATACCGGAACCAGCGCAGTTGTTCCACGGTTGGGTTGGGCGGCGTATCCAGGTAATCTTCCGCTTCCTGCCGCAGCCGTGCCACCACCGGATCGCGGTTCAGCACCACGAAACCCGTTGCCAGCATATGCGCCGTGATAGGCCGTGCGTTCCGGTGTTCATCCTCAAAATACCCGCGCACCGTCTGCGGCGTGTTGACAAAAATTTCCGCCGGGACGCCGTTGAACAGCCGCTGAATCCGCTGCCTAAAGGTATCCTGGTGGATCACGTATAAATCGAGATCACTCGACGGGCCGGGATTCCCACGAATGATCGTCCCGCTGGCGATGATGCCAACGGGTTGAAAGCGCAGCAAAATATGGGCCACCGCTTCCCGCAGCGCCGAATCATACGGCTCCGCCAGCGGTGGAAATTGGCATTGGGCCAGATATTCAAATGTCACACCTACCCCCCTTCGAAGCGGAACAGTTGCATCCCCACCGTGACAACATCTCCCACGCTCAGCCGGAAGCGGCCTGTCAGTTGGCCCCCGTTGGCATACGTACCGTTTGTGCTGTTCAGGTCCACCAGAAACAGGTCTTTGCCGTCGCGTACAATCTCGCAGTGATGCGCCGACACTTCCTCTTCAGCCACCACAATATCGTTATCCGCGGCCCGCCCAATCCGAATCTGATCGCGCCCGCCCAGCGGCAGCGATCCTTCCGGCCACACGATCACGGTGGGCGTTTTGCCTTTCCGTTCCGGCGCGCGCCGCGATTGTTTCAGCCGTGCGTGCAGGCTCATCGTATCGCCCTCGCCCGTTTCATTCAATCGATCCGTATAGCTGCTTTTGCTGATCGTCGCTTTCCGCGTATACGAGTCGTACTGTTCCGTGCCGAAGTCCATCGACGCCGATTCTTCATACAGCATCGTATGCTGCCGCTGCAAATTCTCGTCCTTCAGCCCGCTGGAACCGATGCGGCTCGCCGTCGCCCGCAGAATCTCCGACGCCCGCCCGAAATCGCCCCGATCCGCGTGTTTGACCGCTTCCTCGCGTGATCGTGCCGCTTCGAGCAGCAGCGCCGTTTTGACCACATCCTCATTGCGCGCCTGCCCCTCGAAATCCGCCTCTGGGACCGCGTTGACCATAATCGGCAGTTCCATCGTCCGGTGGATCACGGCATCCGCCGCCAGTTCATCATAATCGAACCGCAGCCGCGCCACCTCGATCTCGCCCAACTGCTGCATCGCCGGAATCTGCAATTCGAGCAAAAGCTGCTTGACTTCATCCCCAAACAGATCGCCCAGCTTGAAGATCACGCCGTTCGGCTTGTTTTCGGTGGGATACGCGTTCAACTGCCGCACCATTTTGACGTTGGGCGACAGCATCAGCGTAATCACCAGATTCTGCCCGACGACGCTCATCAGCCCGTGCAGTTCTTCGATGAAAATATGCGGGGCCTGATCCGGGTTGTCGATGAAATAAAACGCGCCCCCGCCCTCCGCCGCCATCCGCCGCAGCAAATCCTCGTTGAAATCCATCCCCACGCCCATCGTCGTCGTGGTGATGCCTTCCGCCCGTTTTTGCCGCGCCATCGTTTCGAGCTGCGCCGCATCGACGACGCCCTGATTCGCTAACCCATCCGTCAGCAGCAGCGCCCGGTTGATCTGCCCCTCGACCATCAGCGCCGCGATATGGGTGCAGCCTTGCAGCCAGCCCCCGCTCAGATTGGTTGATCCGCCCGCCTGCAACTGCTGGATCGTCTGCGTGATCATATCCTTGTGCATCACCGGGCCGGGCTGGATTTCCGTTTTGACCATGTGATCGTAGCTCACCACGTTCAACCGGTCTTTGGAACTCAACCGCTGCACCAGGTAATTTGCGGCCTGTTTGATATATTCCAGCTTATTCCCCTGCATCGACCCGCTGCGATCCAGCACCAGGCTCAGGTTCAATGGACGGCGATCCTTCTCCGCCCCCGTCGCTTCCGCTTCGATCCGCGCCAGCACGTACAAATTCTGTTCGCGGGTGGCCGTGATGACATCATAATCCAGTACAAAATCGGCTTTCATACCATCCATCCTGAACATTCCCACTGCGGCAAGTCTATCATGTTGCTAACCTTCCTGCTACAGTGATCCGCTTTACCTCGCCCCTTCCCTATCGTATGCTACGTTCACCCCTGCCTCATGGTCTCGCCATACGGAAGGGGCGCAGCAAGCAGCGCCCTGCCCCTCCTGGGAAAGGAGGCCGGGGGATAGGGGTGAACCGCCCTGTCATCCCCCCATTATTAACCATCGAAGTTAACCATCCGAATTAGTCATCCGATGGTGATGACAAACTCGAACATCCGTGCTATCCTATTCATATCGCCCAACATCGCCCTTTACCAATCACTAAAAACTAACAACTGACAACTTCTTCAAGGGGGGGTCAGAAAATCGACCCAATTTTACAAAACCCCCACTTTGTCAAACTTCTCAGGTTCAAAACGCCAAA
>CAYYNB010000214.1:0-8968 GCA_964472565.1 uncultured Anaerolineaceae bacterium | reverse complement strand
TTAGATTGTTGGAAATATTGCAACAAAGAGAGCGTTTTGATCCATGACAGAAATGCAATCTTTGGCTCGCGGCATCCGAATACTTGATTTGATCGCGAATGCGGATCGCGCCGTGGGTGTCACGGAATTGGCCTCCATCCTCGAACTCGATAAAAGCACCATTTCGCGCCTCGTTAAAACTCTGGTCAACTATGATTATTTGCAGCCGGACAGCGGAACGCGCGGGTATGTGTTGGGAAAACGGATCCGCCATATGAGCTGGCATCTGCTCAACCGAATGCCTGTCCGGGAAAAAGCCAAGCCCTATCTTTACCGTTTAGTCGAGCAGACGGGAGAGTGTGCGCACACAGCGGTTTATTCTCAGGGGAAAGCACTCATGATCGATGATGTGCAGGCGGAAGCCTCGCTGCGCGTGGTGGGTGGTATTGGGCGACTGATCCCCTTACACTGCACAGCGGTTGGAAAAGTGCTGCTGGCCTTTTCTGATTTGCCGATCCCACCTGTTTTGAGCCGGGAAACCGAGCGGACGATCACCCAGATTGATCAATTCGAGGCGCATCTGGCAGTGATCCGGGAACAAGGATATGCGCTGGATGATGAGGAGCATCAAGCGGGTGTGCGGTGTATTGCTGCACCTGTCTACGATTATATAGGGACGCTACTGGCAGCGATTGGTATTTCGGGGCCAACGGTGCGCGTCGTGAACCACCGAATCGCGCCGTTGGCCCAGATGGTGATGGCGGCGGCGAAAGAATTGACCGATGATCTCAGGTGACGCTATGCGCAAAACTTACGATTTACTGAATATGGGGCGCAGTTCAATTGACCTGTATTCCAACGACGTGGGGACGCCGTTTGTAAACATCAGCAGTTTTGCGGCGTATGTCGGCGGATCACCTACGAATATCAGCGTGGGGGCGCGGCGGCTGGGGTTAAAAAGCGCACTGCTTACGGCAGTGGGAACTGATCCAGTGGGCGATTTTATCCTCAACTTTCTCGTGAACGAGGGAGTCGAAACCCGATTTATTCCGCGCAAACCGATGAATCGCAGCAGCGCTGTTGTGCTTGGAATCGAGCCGCCGGATAAGTTTCCGCTGGTGTATTACCGGGATAACTGCGCCGACATCAACCTCACCATCGACGACGTATTGGCGGCTCCCGTGACGAATTGCACTGTGTTTCAATTTGCGGGAACGAATCTGAGCAAAGAACCCAGCCGCAGCGCGACGATGTTTGCAGCGGAGCAGGCTCAAGAAGCCGGGGCGAAGGTTGTACTGGACATCGATTTTCGCCCAGACCAGTGGCATGACGTGCGCGCGTTTGGCGTCGTGATCCGGTCGGCGCTGCGGCTGGTGGATGTGGTTATCGGAACGGAAGACGAGATCAACGCGGCGATGCTCACCGATCCGGCACGGATGCATCTGACACATTCGCAGGTGTCGGATACGCATGTGGAAGGCGACTCACAGAGCGCGATCCAGATTATGTTGAAACACGGACTGGAAGCGGTGGTCGAAAAGGTTGGCGCGGAAGGGGCACAGGTTCACCTGCCTGATGGGGAGATCATCAAAGCGCCTGGGTTTCCGGTGAAAATTTACAACATTCTCGGCGCGGGCGATGCGTTCGGGGCGGGCTTTTTGTACGGATATGTGAATGGATGGGGATGGTATAAAGCGGCGCGCCTGGGGAATGCGTGCGGGGCGATTGTCGTAACCAAACACGGGTGCGCGAATTTTATGCCGACGATGGATGAGGTGATGGCGTTTGTCGCTGGATATGGGGGATTAGAATAGGAGCGAGAAGCTATGGACCTGCTGATTAAAGCGAAAGACGCGGGTAAAACAGGCGTCTTCGCGGAAATCAAAGCCGAGGATGTGGGATGGCAATACCTGAATATGGCGGCGTTACGCCTGGGAAAAGGCGAACGGTATCAGAGCGCGGTAGGAGAACACGAACACGTTACCGTTATTCTGGGAGGGCGCTGCACAATCCGCAGCAGTGCCGGAGATTTCCCCAATCTGGGGCGGCGCTCTCATGTATTTGAGGGAATGCCCTGGGCGTTGTATTTACCGCGTCACACACAGTTCGAAATTGAAGCACTCTCTGACCAATTAGAAATTGCCTCGTGTTGGGTTCCGACGGATCAGGATCATCCGGCACAACTTATTACTCCGAATGAAAGCCAAATTGAAATTCGCGGCGGCGGAAACGCTACCCGACAGATCAACAGCATCATTCCGCCGGGATTCGATTGTCAGCGGCTGGTGTGTGTCGAGGTCTATACACCGTCGGGAAACTGGTCGAGCTATCCGCCGCACAAACATGATGTTCACCGCGAGGACGAACACGGCAAGCTGCTGGAAGCGGATTTAGAAGAGATTTATTTCTACAAGATTAATCCGAGCGACGGTTATGCTTACCAGCGGGTGTATACCGATGACCGGCGGATCGATGCGCTGATGATGGCACAACAGCATGATACCGTGCTGGTGCCGGAAGGCTACCATCCGGTGGTGAGCGCACACGGCTACACCACCTATTATCTAAATTTTCTGGCGGGGTCGGCGCAATCGCTGGCAAGCAGCGATGATCCGGCGTACCAGTGGATCAAAGGCACCTGGACGGACACAGACAAAGACCCACGGCTACCGCTTGTGCAGGAGTTGGAGTAAACCGTTATGTCCACCAAACGATTGACGATGGCACAAGCTCTGATTCTCTATCTGACCCAACAATATGTGGCGCGGGATGGACAAGAGAATCCATTTTTTGCGGGCGTATGGGGAATTTTTGGACATGGGAATGTGGCGGGAATCGGGCAGGCGCTCCAGCAATACAGCGACTTGATCCGGTATTACCAAGCGCGGAATGAGCAGGCGCAGGTGCATGCTGCTGTCGCGTATGCCAAACACAAAAATCGTTTGCAGACGTTGGCCTGTACCTCATCGATTGGACCAGGCGCGACGAACATGATCACGGGCGCAGCGGTGGCGACGGTCAACCGGATTCCGGTGCTGCTGCTGCCGGGTGATATTTTCGCGGAACGGGTGCAGGCTCCGGTTTTGCAGCAGTTGGAGGCAGAACATACACAAGATATTGGCGTGAATGACTGCTTTAAATCCGTGTCGCGGTATTGGGATCGCTTGTATCGCCCGGAACAACTGATCACGGCGATGCCGGAAGCGATGCGGGTGCTGACATCGCCAGCGAATACCGGTGCGGTGACGCTGTGCCTGCCGCAGGATGTGCAAACCGAGGCGTTCGATTACCCAGCGGAGATGTTCGAAAAAAGGGTGTGGCAGATTCCGCGCAATCGTCCAGACAGTGTGCTGATCCAGCAAGCGGCGGAATGGATTCGGGAAAGCAAACAGCCGTTGATTATCGCGGGCGGAGGGGTGCATTACAGCGAAGCAAACCAGATGTTGATGGTGTTTTCGGCAAAGACCGGGATTCCGGTTGGGGAGACCCAGGCAGGTAAAGGATCGCTGAACTATAACTTCTCCCTGAACCTGGGCGCGGTAGGCGTCACCGGGACAGAAGGCGCGAACGTGATCGCGCGGGAAGCGGATTTGATTATCGGAATTGGCACGCGGTACACCGATTTCACCACCGCATCGAATACGGCCTTCCAAAATCCAAATGTGCGCTTCATCAATATCAATGTGATGGAATTTGATGCTTATAAACGCGGCGCGATTCCGCTGGTGGGAGATGCGAAGGTTACGCTGGAAGAACTGATGGTGGCGGTGGGTGATTATCGCACGGCGAGCACTTACCGTGCGCGTGTGAGGGAATATAACCAGGCGTGGGACGCGGAAGTACACCGACTGTACAACCTGGAACATGAGCCAACGATCAGCCAGGGCGAGGTGGTTGGCATTGTGAATACGTTCAGCCAGCCGCAGGATGTGATGCTGTGCGCGGCGGGCAGTCTGCCGGGCGATTTGCATAAACTGTGGCGAACACGCGATCCACGCGGGTATCACCTGGAATATGGGTATTCGTGCATGGGATATGAGATCGCGGGGGGGATGGGCGTGGCAATGGCTGATCCCAGCCGCGAGGTGTATATCCTGGTGGGCGACGGATCGTACCTGATGCTGAACAGCGAAATTGTCACGATGGTGCAGGAAGGGATCAAGGTCGTGATGGTGCTGCTGGACAATCACGGGTTTGCCAGCATCGGCGGATTGAGTAAGAGCGTTGGCAGCGATGGATTCGGGACGAAATACCGTTACCGGACGGAAAGCCACAACCTGGATGGCGAAACCCTGCCGATTGATTACGCCAAAAACTGCGAAAGCCTGGGCGCACACGTGATCCGGGCCGCTAACCGGGCGGAACTGGTCGCGGCATTGGAAGAGGCGAAAACGATCCAAAACAAGCCGGTGTGCATTGTGACGGAAGTGGACCGTCACCAGCGCGTGGGCGGCTACGAGGCGTGGTGGGATGTGGCGATTGCGGAAGTATCGGATAACCCTGATGTGCAGCAGGCACGACAGGATTATGAAAAAGCAAAAAATTTACAGAGACATTATTTATAAAAGAGGAGAAACACCATGAACATTGGCAGCGCTCCCGTGTCGTGGGGAATTTACGAATTTGAAGGGATTGAGCCGAAGTTTACGTATGACCAAGTGCTCGATGAGATAGCAGAAACCGGCTATACGGGGTTGGAATTAGGACCGTATGGGTATTTACCAACTGATCCGGGAAAACTGCGGGACGAATTACAAAAGCGAGGGCTGCACCTGCTGTCAGCGTTTGTTCCGGTGAAACTCGTCGATGCAGCGGCACACGAAAGCGGCGCGCAGGAAGCGCTTAAAGTGGGCAAGCTGTTGGCCGCGCTCGGCGCAAAATATGTGGTGCTGGCGGATGATAATGGGAAGGTTCAGGAACTCGTCCAGTATGCGGGGCGGCGCGGCGGATCCAAATTAGGCGGCGCGGAATGGGATGTGTTCGCGGCGGGGGTGAACAAAATCGCCAAGCGGATCAATAACGAACTAGGTTTGGAAGTGGTGTTTCACCATCACTGCGCGGGATATGTTGAAACACCAGAGGAAGTGCATGAACTGATGGTGCGGACTGATCCCAAAACCGTAGGATTGTGCCTGGATACGGGACACTGGCATTATGGCGGCGGGGATGCGGTTCAAGCCGTGCAGGAATATGGGAAACGCATCCGGCATCTGCATTTCAAGGATTGCAGCGGCGCTAGCGCGGAACAGTGCCGCAAAGAGAAGAAAAATTATTTTGAAGCGATCCAAGCCGGCGTATTCTGTCCACTGGGCGAAGGGGAAGTTAATTTTCAAGGCGTGCTGGAGGCGATGCAGGCCAGTGGATATGAAGGCTGGGGCGTGGTTGAGCAAGACATCCTGACGGATGATCCGGCGCTGCCGAAGCAGTGTTCGCGCGCGAACCGAGATTATTTGAAAAAGTTAGGACTGTAAAGACGATGAACGAGAAAATTCGAGTCGGACTGGTTGGAACCGGGCGAATTGGACAGATTCATGCGCGCACGCTGGCGCAAAGCATCGCAGGGGCGGAACTGGTCGCTGTGACGGATGTGAACCGCGAGGCGGCGCAGGCGTGTGCCGCAGCGCTGGGTGGGGTAAAGGTTGTTGATAACTATAACGACCTGCTGAAAGACTCCACGATTCAAGCGGTGGTGATCTGTTCCAGCACAGATACCCATGCGCCGTTCATTATCCAGGCGGCAGAAGCGGGCAAACATATTTTTTGTGAGAAACCGATTGCGGCGGATTTGAGCAAAATTGACGCGGCATTGGACGCGGTTGAACGAGCGGGTGTGAAGCTGATGATTGCCTTCAACCGGCGATTTGACGCGAACCACCAACGGCTGAAACAAGCAATTGAGGGCGGCGAAATTGGCACGCCACACCGACTGCATATCATCAGCCGCGATCCTGCGCCGCCGCCAATTGAATATATCAAAGTGTCGGGCGGGCTGTTTTTTGATATGACGATTCACGATTTTGATATGGCGCGGTTTCTGCTGGGCGATGTAGACGAAGTGTATGCGGCGGGCGGTGTGCTGGTCGATCCGCGCATCGGTGAGGCCGGGGATATTGATACAGCGGTGATCACGCTCAAGTTCAAAAACGGCGCTATCGGTACGATTGAAAACAGCCGGAAAGCGGTCTATGGATACGATCAGCGGGTGGAAGTGTTCGGGAGCAAGGGCGCGGCACGGAGCGATAACTGGTATCCGAACGCGGTTACATTCAGTTCGGATGAATGCGTGGGGCGCGATCTGCCGCTGAATTTCTTCCTGGAGCGGTATATGGGATCGTATCAGCGGGAGATGGAATTGTTCATTCAAGCGCTGAAGCAGGGGACGCCGATGCCCGTTACCGGGCAGGATGGACGCGCGCCGGTGGTGATTGCGATGGCGGCGCTGAAATCGGTTCAGGAGAATCGTCCGGTCAAGCTGGCGGAAATCCGGTAGGAGGCAGGCACGTGGTTGTGAAAATTGGAGACTATATCAACGGGCAGTGGCACGACCACGACAGCGCTCCACAGATCGATGTGGAAAACCCGGCGAATGCAACCGTCATTGGCCGGGTGGTGCTCAGTCCGCGCGAAACGGTGGCGTTGGCTGTAGAAGCAGGACAGCACGCTTTTCTGGAATGGCGGCGCGTGCCTGTGACCGAACGGGTGCAGCCGTTGTTCAAGCTGAAAACGCTGCTCGAAGCACATATTGACGAACTGGGACACATCATCACGAATGAGTGCGGGAAAATCTACGCGGAAAGCGTGGGCGAACTGCGGCGCGGGATCGAAAATGTGGAAGTGGCGTGCGGGATGCCGTCGCTGATGCAGGGGTATAACAACGAAGACATCGCGCGCGGCGTGGATGAGCATATGATCCGGCAGCCGCTGGGCGTGGTCGCGGCGATTACCCCATTCAACTTTCCGGGGATGATTCCGCTGTGGTTTTTGCCGTATGCGGTGGCTGCGGGGAACAGTTTTATCCTCAAGCCGAGCGAAAAAGTACCGATGACGACGGCGCGGCTGTTTGAACTGATCGATCAATGTGGATTTCCCAAAGGCGTGATCCAACTGGTCAACGGGGCGAAAGAGACCGTAGACGCGATACTTGATCATCCGGCGATCAAGGCGATCAGTTTTGTGGGATCGACTCCGGTTGCAAAATATATCTACAGCCGGGCGACGGCCAACGGCAAACGCGCGCAATGCCAGGGCGGGGCGAAAAATCCGGTGATCATTATGCCGGATGCGGATATGAATACGACGACGCGGATTATGGCGGATTCGGCGTTCGGGTGCGCGGGGCAGCGGTGCCTGGCGGCGTCGGTGGCGGTCACGGTGGGGGAGGCAAAGTCTATCTTCACGGAAATGATCGCGGATGCAGCGGCGAGTCGAGTCGTCGGGTATGGACTGGATGAGGGTGTCCAGATGGGACCGGTGATTGATGCGCGCAGCAAAACGCGGATTGAACAGATCGTTACGCAGGGGGAACAAAGCGGCCAAGCGAATGTGCTGGTGGATGGTCGCCAGCGGACGGTGAAGGGCTACGAGGACGGACATTGGGTCTTTCCGACAGTGCTGGATGAGGTTAATCCAAACAGCGAAATCGCCTCAACTGAAGTTTTTGGGCCGGTGCTCAGTTTGATGCATGCACCGACGATTGATGAAGCGATCCGGCTAGTGAACGCGCGGGCGTATGGGAATATGGCGTGTATCTTCACGAGCAGCGGCGCAGCGGCGCGACAATTTCGGAATGAGGCGGACGCGGGCAACATTGGAATTAACATTGGAGTCGCGGCACCGATGGCGTTTTTCCCGTTCAGCGGATGGAATGACAGCTTCTTTGGTGACCTGCACGCCCAAAGCCGACATGGTGTAGAGTTTTATACGCAGACCAAGGTCATTGTGGAACGCTGGCCGAGTGAGTGGAGCAGACCGTTCTGATGTTTGGAAAATACCGACATCTCAGCCGATGCAGCACAAGGCAAGGACATTTTTTGATCCTCGCGATTGATCACCGCGCGAATTTGCTGGCTGAACTGAACAAATATGCGCCGCAGCCATTGAGCGATGACGATTTTACGGCCTTCAAGCGGGCGGTGATGCGGGTGCTGGTTCCGCTGTGTTCCGGCGTGCTGGTTGATCCGGCACACGGAATCGGGTATGGAATCGCGGAAGGGACGATACAAGGGGGATTACTCGCGCCGCTTGAGGTAACAAATTATGACGTGCATCCGCGCGAACGGGATGTGCAATTTATCCCGAATTGGTCGGTGGAAAAAATTAAACGCGTCGGGGGAGACGGGGTTAAACTGCTGCTGCCGTTTCATCCTGAAGCGGACAATACACCGGATAAGCTGGCGGTGGTGCGGCGGCTGGTGGATGAATGCGCACAGCAGGATATTCCTTTTTTTCTCGAACCGGTTGCGTATTCGCCTGATCCGGAACGGCGGCTGACTAACGCGGAACTGCGGCAGATTGCGGTGTGGATGGCGGAAGAATTCAGCCGGATGGGCGTGGATGTTTTGAAACTGCAATTTCCGGTGGACGCGAAACAAAGCCGGGATCGGGACGAGTGGCGCGCGGCATGTGTGGCATTAGATGCGGCGTGTTCCGTGCCGTGGACGCTGTTAAGCGGCGGCGTGGATTATGATACGTTCGAGGAGCAGGCGCGGATCGCGTGTGAAGCAGGGGCAAGCGGAATCATCGTCGGGCGGGCGGTGTGGGCGGACGCGGTGCGGCTGCATGGTGACGAGCGGACAACGTTTTTACAGGAGATCGCGGCGCAGCGGTTGAAAGCGCTGGCGGGAATCTGTGCGGAAGCGGCGCGATCATGGCGTGAAAAGCGGGCTGGACCGCAAGCTTCTTTAACATGGTATGTTGAATAACTTATATTAATTATATTATTAAAATGGGTGGGTTTTTGTAGTACCCCCTCCCCCCCCCCTTTGGACCT
>CAYYNB010000213.1:0-8971 GCA_964472565.1 uncultured Anaerolineaceae bacterium | reverse complement strand
AAATCAGGCGTGTGACGGAGACGGGATAACGCGAAATCGCGGCGGACGCGAACTGCTCACGAGTGGGCTGCGGACCAATGGAACGCAATGCTGCCTGTCGGGCGGCCCGATGCGCCGCTTGGCGCTGTTCCTGGGTCAAGGGACGGAGATGCTCAGTCATGGCTGTCACCCCCGTTAGTTCCGCTGACCGCGAACTATCTGCCAGACCCGCTGCTGGGAGATGGCAAAGGCATCGGCTAACTGGCTAATCGTTTCACCCTGCTGGTAACGGGTGCGAATTTCGGTATTGCGTTCGGCTTTAGTGGGCAGATCATTCTGAGGTTCCGTGGGAAATGGGGAGTCGTAGAGCATCTCAATAATGTGGAAGGCTGCCAGCCAGATATCGAAGCAAGCTGCGGGTTCGCAGCCCCTATGGGGCACTGCGGGGCACGGCTTGCTTCTCCACTTGAATAGATGAGCAAGCCGTGTTTTGATTTTCAAATTCAAGTTTCAACACTCTCTAAGAATGCATCCACTTCTTGCCTGATTACGCACCAGAATCGGAACCGATTTGAACTGGTGAACCGATAGTTCCACCAGTTCGTGCGAGGGTTGATCCAGCATCATTCCTCTCGTGATCGAGGTTTTTGACCCTACTGTATCATGGAGAAGCCGCCCATTTTGCAGCATTTCACCGCGAAACTGCCCCCAGCTCATGGTGCGCCTCGCGGATTAATAGAGCAAAGCGTTCGATCAGAAAAAACGCCGGTCGAAGGCACATGGTCAATTAGCAGCTGGTATCCGCAGTTTGCTGGTTTCCAGGAAACGCTCAAAAAGCGGCGTTATCCAGTTGATGTGTCCTTCGAGGTGTTGGCGCTCGTGCAGTGCCACATAATTAGTTACCCAGAGCATTCGCCCCGCGCGGAAAGTGTCCATTTCGCTATCGTATTGTTCAGGCCAGGGTGCGATGGTGGTGTAGCCCGCGCGGAACTGGTCCAGCAGCGGATCGAATCGTTCCGGTTGGACTGCGATCATCAAATCCTGCATCGCCATGGCAATATCCTGCACCGGGTAACCCCACACGGTGTCCTCAAAGTCAAGCGGGTACAGGCGTCCACGGTAGAGGTGAATGTTATCGTGATGCAGATCGTGATGAATGACGCGGAGTCCCGCCGGGTCGGCGTACAGCCGATCATAGGCGGCGGTCACCTGGGTGGCGATCTGCTCAAAAACTGCCCGATTGGGCGCACTAAATGCGGGCTGGGTGGACTCGCTGAACAGAACCTCCGGCTCACCACGTGCCAGGACCTTATCTACTTTGCGTTGGGTGAAGCCGTTGCCGGGCGTAAAGTGGGCCGAAAAATCGTGCAGCCGGGCGAATAGCTGCCCCATCCGGTAGAGGTTGGTTTCGGTCAGGTGTTGGCCCAGCGGTCGCCCTGGTATCCAGGTAGTGACGAGGCAGCGGCATGGGATGAGCATGGGAGCGTGCCCGGTAACGAACAGATCGCCGTTCCGTGCCAGAATGGGTTGGGGTGCGCCGATGTCGGTTTCCTGGCCCAATGCGTGCAGCCACATGGCCTCGGACCGTAAGTCTTCCTCGGTGCGCCAGTTGGGCGCGCAGATGCGGATCACATAGGTGTGATTATCGGTTGTTTTGATGCGAAAGAGGGTATTGGTGAACATGCCCACCAGTTGGATGGTCGCTACTTCAAAGGGATAGTGGCGCAGCGCATCAAGCGCCAAAATCCGCAGACGCCGCGCTTTTCCACGCGGCGTTAATTCGTCGAAATTTCTCATGCATGTTTCCTTTGGTTATTTAGCCATGATCGGAACCCATTTCACTTCAAAGCCTGCAGGAAATTCTTCAGAACTAAGGGGAAAAGCTAGCTCGGATGAGAAAAGTAACCATGACAGCAGTATACGTCCTACTGAGCCTTGCATAAGAAACTAAACCGGCCTCAGGTCGCCAGAGTTCATGGCACGCCCTGATGATCATCGCCTGTTTCTCCAAAATCGGGGGTAACCTCCGCCATGACCGTAAACGTCGCAGTATCCCATAAGCGCAGCGTCCCTTTGTCGGTCAACGCGGCCAACAGCGAACCATCGGGTTTCCAGGCTAATACATCCCGGTACCCCCACGCCGGCCATAGGGTTTGCCCACCCTCTAAAGTGGTGATCAGGCTCCGGGTTTGTACATCCCACACCTGAATTGCTCCTTCGGAAGCGTAACTCGCCAGATACCGCATATCCGGACTCCAGCGAAAAGAAAGTTCCCCTTCAAACTCATCCGGCAAGGTGAACACCGTGCTCTCATCCGCGAGATTCATCACTTTGCCACAACTTCTGACCACCCACCGGCCATCCGGGCTGCACGCCGAAGCATTATCTGTCCGTACAGCCGGTATCGGACCGGCAGGGATGGCTGTATTCCAGACAAATACATCATCCCAGTCATGCAGCGAATACAATAGGGTCGGATCATCAGGCGACCAGCAGACGTCCATCGCCACGTTGGCCCCGTAGGCTGTACTGGAAGCGTCAAATCGATCTACCTGGCGGTACGTGTCAAGATCCCATACTCCCACATAGGTTCCCCCTATCGAACCGGCCAGGTAACGCCCTCCCGGATGCCACGCCAACGAATGGACGCTGATGCCTTCAAGTGTTCTGTACCAGGTCTGGTGAACAGTATCCCATACCGTAATGAGATTATTTTCGGCCAGCGCCAGCGCTAACAACGTTCCATCCGGACTCCACGCGGCTGAATAGGGGAAGCCGGGCAAAGAAAAGGTCTGAAGGGGGGTATCAAATGAGGTGCCGTAAATAGCGACACCGTCAACCCCGGCAATGGCGACCTGGCTGCCATCAGGATTCCACACAATCACGCTGAGATCAGGGAATATGATTCCCCCCTGCCGCGAGTTTTCGCTGGCCTGAACGGGGATGCCAGCCCACAGCCCGCCGAGCATGACGGCGATACAAAGCACGTATTTGACGAACCAATGGTGCGAGGACATTTGCACACTCCTGTGATCTGCCAGACCTTGTACACACTCCGCTTTTCGCTTCCGCCTGCATGAGATCATCAGTAGGCCGATGGGTCGATCAGCGTCGATACATCCCAAACGGTAATCGTCCAGGACTGGCTCGCCGCCAGCCAGCGCCCATCAGGACTGAAAGCCACCGCCTGGAACTCGCCAGGAATGGTCGCCAGCACCGCCCAGGTAGAGGCATCCCAAATCGTCAGACATGGCTGTCCTGTACTTCTTTGAAGGGGTGCAGCCAGCCAGCGTCCATCGGCGCTGTAACTGACTGTGACGGGATACCCACCACCCCCCGCCGACAGGGCAAAATCCGAGCCGAAGTCCAGCAGCGTGTCCCCGGTGGCCGTATCTTCGACCTCGCCCCAGGTGACGCGCTGCGATCCGTCCGGGCTGGTGGTCAGGACATTGAACCCGTATGTCTCGTCAAGGGACTCGAACACAGGCATATACCCTGCTGTATCCTGGGTGCCGGTCCACGCAATGGCCTGGTCCCAATCCACCAGCGGCAGCTCGCTCTCCAGTTGGCCGCGAGTCACGTCCCACAGCGTGGAGATACCGGGACCACCACGATATTCATCGCGACTTTCAAACGGCGCGCGTCCCGCCAGCAGGCGAGCGCCGTCAGGACTCCAGCTCAAAGCCCAGGCCCAATGGGTATCATGGAGTACGTCCGCGGGCTCAGGCGGCGGGGGGGGTTTGTGTCCCGGGGCGAGTGACCACGCATCAACCTGGGGAGGCAGCCAGGCAGCGCAGAGGGTGTTGATCAGGCAGGACGCCAACTCGCGGGGGGATGATCCGCTGGCATTGGTGACACTGATCCAACGGTAAGTCGTCCCCGCAGAGATGATCAACCAATCAGCCGCCGGGTGCCAGAGTGCCTCACCGCCCGAAGAAGAAAAATAGCTCCGCGAGTCGGGCGGCACTTTTTGGACCACCCCGGCAACCGTATCCAGGATCACACCCCCCTTTTGAAGGTACGCGGCATAACGTCCGCTGGCGGACGTGTGTGGAATGTCGAAATAGCCCATGCAGCAGTAAGCCGGTACGGCGTAGATATCCACCGTGCCGGTATCCAGGTCCGCCAGGTAGAGGTCCTGCTTTTCATCGCCTGTCGCCGCACCGGGCAGCATGATACGGCTGTCATCAACCCACTGCCAGCCAAGCCATGTGAGATCCAGCAGATCGGTCGGATCATCCAGGGGAGGTGTCAGCCGCTCGGCCTGTTTTTTAGCGGGATCAACACCGTAGAAACTCCCATCCCCAGCCAGAAACACAGCATATGTGCCCCCTGGTGACCAGGGCGATTCCACCGGATAGGCCAGATATTCGGAACCAACCTGCGGGTATATCAGGCTAAATTGACCTTCGCTGCGATCCAGCAACCAGAGATCAATCTCACACTCGGCTGCCGACCCTTCGGGGCAGGCTGACGCAAAGATCAGGGCATAACCGCCATCCGCCCGCCATTCAAGCCGCGAAATCTGCGCGGGGGCATCCTCGAACACCTCACGCTCACCCGTGACCACATTTTCGACTGCCAGCATGGTCCCCTCGGCGGTGGTGACGTATTCCACGCCCGGCACCCGACTCAGCACTGGCTGCTCGAACCGCCAGTCAACAGTCGAGCCATCCAGGCCGATCACATGAACCACAACGGGATGAGATACACCTGACCAGCTGTCGTCAAGCAATTCGGAATGCCGGATGATGACGTGCTGCCCGTCGCTGGACCATCCCCAGTCAAATTGCGGATACCCTATCACCTCGCCGGAAACCTCACAAGGCACCGGCCAACTCAGCGAAACAATCGCGCCATCAGCTTCCGGGTCGATCAGGGCAACATGTAACATGAGAATGCGTCCGGAGGTAACCGGATCGCTGCTGGGGTGATAGTCTTGCCCGGCGACCAGCAGCAGATCGGTATGGGGTGCCCATTCCAGCCGGGCATGAGGGTAAGCATCGAGCGAGGTCAGGCGGCGCGTTCCATCCGCCGACAGGGCGTGGGGTTGAGAAGCGGAATGGTAATAAGATGAAACCGTTACACTCGACCACGCGAACCATTGACCGGACGGCGACCACCCCGGCCCCTGGACTGTGTTGGTTTCCGGCGGCATCATATTTTCGCCGAACAAGCGCGAGTCGGTCCCATCGGCGCGCTCGATGACAAACGAGTTGAGCGTATTGGAGTAATAAAACAGGTAGGGAGGCGCATCATCCTGGGCGCGCGATGTGGCCAGTGGAACCAGGAAGAGCAGCACACACACAAGAAGAGTCATCCAGCGCATAGGGGCCACCTGTCAAAGCACATTGTTTTCGCTCTATACTTCACACGGGCACAAACTGCGTTTTCTTGAAGGTCTGAAAACGTAAAGACAGCAACGAGTCCAAGTCGGTTTTGTGGGTCGAATGTGTTTGGCTTAAGCAGTCGGTGATAGCCGACTTGAAAGACGTGAAGTCGGCGTAGTAGTGAGAGTACAAGCACTGTTTTTTGACAAACTTCCACAGCCGTTCGATCAGGTTCAGGTTAGGGGAGTAGGCTGGCAGGAAGCAGAGTTCGATGTTCAGGCTAAGCGCGGTGGTCCTCACCAGGGCACATTTCTGATAACGCGCATTGTCCAGGAACAAGGTGATGGGCACCCCCAGGTGCAGAGCCGCCAGTTGATCCAACAATTGACAGACCTGTTCCGAGGTGATGTAGGTGTCATTGGTGACGGTGATGAGTTCATGCGTGATGGCATTCAAAGCGCCCAAGACATTGAAGCGTTGTCGTCCGGCGGGGGCCTGAATGAACAATCGCGTGAGCGACCACAGAAACCCCAGAAAAGGAGCCAGCACAAAATGAGCGGCATCCACAAAAAACACGGCACGTTGCCCCGCCTGCGCTTCGGCTAAACGAGGCTCCATCACGTGTTCAAGGTAGGCTGACTGCGCTTCGGGGTCGGCTTTCGCTGGGATCATTCCGACTTTGCGGCAACGGAGATGGAGTTTTTTTTCAGAAACTCACGCACTTGGGTTTCGCTGCGTCGGATGCCCGTCAAGGCTTCAATCTCGCTTTGAGCTTCCTTGATGCTTGCGGGCGGATGAGCCTGAAAATAGGTTTCCAGGGAGGTGATATGGATCATCAGTTCACCCTGCGGACGGTAGAAGTTCACTTCCTTCAACTTCTCGACCCCGCCTTCTGCATACAGCCGGAAGTAGTCGCGCATCGTGTTTTCCGATATTCCACCCAGCTGTGCGATTTGTTCGTGCGGCAGCCCGTGACTCTTCAGCCACAACACTTCCATCCGGCGCTGGACCAACGGCACCGGATGATGATACCGTTCGTAACTCAGGGCGTCTTGAATTTCAGGGGTAAATTCGAGTTGCATCGTCATGCTCCAATGATACCCAATCCCCCAGAAAAATGGTACGTCAAAAGCTCAGTTAGCGCCCGCGCACAGTATATCATAAAAAGCTTGCAGCGAAAAAGCTTGACGTCTACAGCACGGCTGCCCTCCGTCGTGCTCCCAAGCGCGTACCCCCAAAAAAGCCGCGTAAAGGCCCCGATTTTCGCCTACGCAGCATTGTATTGTTTTCTATCTTCAACCGCAAAAAAAGCATTGGCATCATGCCGGGTTTTTTGCCGCAAAACCGGTCGGCCACGCCTGAAAAACCGCATACCCTCTAATTATGCGAGTTTCTTTTGATCTGTCTATGAGTACTGCCTGAGCATCATCTTAAAAGTTGCTAAGCAGGCGAATCTTCGCGCAAAATAGCGGCATAATAGCTGTGCGTAGCGGAGAAGTACGTAGTTGTGGAGAGAGAAATATGGCATGGCTCCGGTCGATGATTTTGCTGGTGGTGTTTGTGGTGGGCTTGACCAGTCAAACAGGGTATGCACAGGCAGATACCGAGATTTTTATCATCGGCGTGCAACATGCGCCCGGCCAGTTTTATACAGACGCATTTTCACCCGGTTATATTCGGGCCGTGTTGACGGCGTTGCAGCCAGATGTGATCGGCGTCGAGAGTGCGCCGGAGTGGTTCGCGGCAGGGAATTTTTACCGGGCCACTTACGAAGCGCAAAATATCGCGATGCCGTGGGCGCAGGTGCACGGCATCCCTGCCTATGGAATTGATTGGGTCGGAGACGAATGGGGATCATATTATTCTGAGCAAGTGCGGGTTGACAACGTGCGTTGTGAACGTGAGGTGCTGGCAGGTGGTCAGCCGATGCAGGCCAATTATGCCTATGGGATTGCGACGCGGGATCAAATCGATGCTTTACCCCGTGCTGAGATTGATTCCTTTCTTACCCTGAACAGTCAGGAATTTGGACAAACGGTGCTGGAGTGGATTGATCAGGAGCGTTCGATACCTGGTTCGGCTGCCGAATACATGGATGCGCGTGATGGACATATCACCGATCATATTGTGGCGGTGGCGCAAGCGCACCCAGGTGCGCGGATCGTGATCGTCATTGGCGCGCAGCATAAGGCCGATCTTGAACGGCATTTAGCGGCGCAGGGTTTCACGATCGGCGTGATTGAGCCGGTGATGGGTGACTTTGATCTGACTGATCCGGCGCAGATGGAAGATTTGCTCACGGCGCAGGATATTACGGCTATTTTGTCGCAGGCGTGGGATGGTGCGAATGCTTCCAGTCTTGATCCTACGCGGGTCGACCGCCTGCTGGCGCGGCTAAGCGAATTGGCTGAAACCGAAGAGGAACAAATCTGGTTGCGTTACCTCACGGCGCGGCAGGCGATGATTTACGGAGAACCCGATCCGGCGGCGTTTGAAGCATTGACCGCATCGACGATCCGGTTTCCATATCAGGGCTACAGTTGGCGACAGTATCTCACCATAGGGCAGGCGGCTCAGCTCGAATTGGGGCGGCTGGCCGATCTCGCTGGTGATCGCGATGCGGCAGTCATGCACTATGACCAGTTCTTGAGCACGCTTGAATTACCCACTTATGATGAGGACTATCACAGCGATTACCAGTTTTATGCGCAGGCAATGAACGCAGTGCGTGCCGTCCAGGCGTCACCCTATGTACTGGCAGTTTCCAATGCGCCAGTTCTGGTTGATGGGATTACCAATGATGATACCGAGTTGATGGCTGAGATTGAGGCCATTCTAGCGTTAAATAGGAGTGGCAAATGGTCAGAAGCACTGAGTCGGGCGCGCGTGGTGATCGATACGGTGGATGCGCCACTTGCGCGTCGTTGTGAAGCGTACGCGC
Source organism: uncultured Anaerolineaceae bacterium (assembly GCA_964472565.1). Classification (GTDB taxonomy): domain Bacteria; phylum Chloroflexota; class Anaerolineae; order Aggregatilineales; family Aggregatilineaceae; genus DATAMF01. The sequence goes on along the minus strand of CAYYNB010000213.1, from coordinate 721 downwards.
TGGCCGCCTATGCCGAATGGCGGTTAGATCACCCTGAATCGGCGCACACGTATCTGGATGCGGCTGAGACAGCGGGGTGCGCCGATGCTGGCGGATGGGCACCAACTGAATTAGAGCATGTAGCGGACATGGTTGGTGATTGATCTGGCGATCTGCCCCGCCCATAGTCTCAAAAAATCAGTGCAATAGCCGATTTTCCCTTGTACTCGACTTTATCCAATTCCGTTCAGGAGGGGTCAAGAAGGTTCAAATGCCTTGTTTTTGAGTATCTGAAAAAGGCTATTTGGTCCTTTCTGAACCCTCCTGGATCAAAATGGATAAAGTCCAGTTGTAGTGAGCCATCAATTGGTATCTCCCCCTATGAAGGTTGCGTGTCGCAATCACAGCAAAATGCCGAGAGCAGGTGTATGCTCTCGGCATCCCTCAAAAACCACGCGCACTGAATACGCTTGTCGTCTACTCCTCGACCATCTCGTCCGGTGCGAAGCTGTACTCCGGGTCCGGTACGGGAACGGGGAATGTAAGATAATTCGGAATGCGCCAACGGGCACGGTCAAAGGGGAGGTCGAGCCAAGGGCGGCAGCCAGCGAGCGCTCAGCGGGGTGAAAAAGACAGGTTTCACCCTCCCGGTCGGCGCCGGGCACCTTCAATCGGGCGTTCTGAGGAACGCCACTAGGCCGCAGCGGGGATCAGCGGCATCCGGAGAATGTCTCCGACGGTG
>CAYYNB010000212.1:0-9035 GCA_964472565.1 uncultured Anaerolineaceae bacterium | reverse complement strand
GCGGGCACCGTTCTGGATGAAAAACCTGCTGAAGCGGCTGGTTGAGGAACATAACGCGGCGCTGGTGGCCGTACCCGTTTAACGCGCGACCGGGGCGGCTGCGGTTGCCGATCAGCTGCTGCATCTGTGGCAGGCCGCTCACCGACGATGAGCCGCCGACCTTCTGCCCCGATGCGACTCCGAGCAGGAGATGCTTCCGGTGCGGGGCCACGATACGGACGAAGACGACGTGTCCTGATTTTTGCGGGCCGGACGGCATGTTCGGCCCTCGCCCTGATTAATCATTTCCATTCTGGAGATCAATCGATGATTCAATTCAAGTTTCGTTTGACCTGGCCGCTGCTGGTTTTCATTGTGCTGGCTGCGCCGGTGGTGATCCTGGCCCTGTTGGCGCGTGGGCCGAAGGCTAAACCCGCTGCCCAGCCCACTAATCCCCAACAGCCGCATCCTGGCCGCGCCGCGCATCCTCGCTATCGCCGTTTTGTGGAAGCTGATCGCGGCGCAAAACATCACATCCATCCGGCAACGATGATTATCAATGCCGACGGCAGCGCTACATCCGGGGCGGATAGGGAGGGGCAGATCAGTTTTGCCGATGCCTTAAAGTCGGGGCGTTACTCCGCCGAGGAACTGAGCGAGATCGGTAACCGCGAAGCAATGGATGCCGCTCGTACCGTTTATGAAGCGATGGACTCGACGCCGTACCAAAACGCACGCGAGAAACTTAACGCCTGGAGAATCGCGCATGTCCGAACAAACGATTGATACGCCCACCAACTTCGCCATCGAACTCGCCAACATCGAAATGAAGATCTCACAGCTGACGGATCTCACCCCGGCAGTGGATCAAATCACCGGCGCATTGGAGGACCTCTATAACCAGGGTGCGCCGGTAGAGAAGTTGGAAGAAATCAACGGCAGCGCGTCAGTGCTGGTGGAACGCGCGCAGCATTTGGATCGGTTTTTCCAGTCCACGATGGGGATCGCCCAGGCAATTCTGTACCAGCGCGAGCAGGTCCAGCAGCAGATGGACGCCTTCAAAAATGCCGTGCTGAACCAGGATACAGATGTGCCGGAAGTCCTCGAACTCATTACGGATGTTCAGGACCAGACGTATGAAGATGCCGAGTTGTATATGTACGAAGGCATGTGGGAATACCTCAACCAACGGATTGCTGATGCAACCGGCCTGGATGAGAGCGAGGCGGATACCCTGACCAGTATCCTGACCAGTGAGGCACTGGAAGATGATCACCCCCTGTGGGACAAGCTGCGCGCCTGGATGATGGAGGCCGAAGCACTGATGGAGGGTTACCTATGAGCCGGGGTGCACCGGATGACGGCTTCCAACGCGTTCATCTCGAACAGCGTATTCAGCGGCTGACCGATACTGGCCCGGCGGTGCAGCAGATTTACGCCACCCTCCAGCATCTGGATCAGCACGGCGCAAACGCGGACGATTTGAATCGGATTGCCGATCAGCTGACCGTTATCCAGGCAGCGAAGCGGCAGATTGAGGAGGCCTTCTGGTTGGCTGTTGCACAATACCTGGCAGTCAAACAGTAGCGGGATGTTGTCCTGCACGACCTGGAAGAACTCAAGGCGGGGATGGAAACCGTCGACATGAACATCCCGGAGATCGCCGAGATGGTGCGTGCGCTGGGGGAAGATGAATTAGCTGTCGATATTTTTATGCGCGAAACAGCCTGGAATATGGTGTACGAGCGAATTGAAGAGGCGACGGGCTTCTCGACCGAAGAAGCGCACGACCTGCTCGATCTGCTCACCGACTATGTCGCTCCGCCCGAACACCCGATCTGGCAGACGCTGCACGCCTGGCTGGTTGAAACGAATGCGGTCCTGGATGCTGAAGATGAGACGCGCAGCGCGGCCAATCGTGCCGCCCTGGAGCGCCTGCTGGAGCAAGACAATGTCGACTGATTCACCGATTGTCATTTGTGATTTTGAATTGGAAGATACCGCCATTGCCGGGTCGCGTGATGCCGCCGGAATTGTATTTGATGTCGCTCATATCCGCGAAAATCTGGCGCGGCTGGCGGCCAATCTGATCAATGGCGAGGAGCCGACGATGAGTGCTGGCCGTTGAGGAGCACCTGCAAAGCCTCGAGGCGACGGCGCAGGAAACCGCCGCGCGGGAAGCGGCAGTGAGCCACCTGGCGCTGTCGCTCCGCAAGCAGCGTGACGCGGCCCTGCGCGCCAATCAGTCCATGCATGCGGACCTGATCGCCAGCGTGGCCGAGTCACTGGGTGTTACGCCGGAGCAGGCCGAGAAACTGCTCATTGCCATCAGTCATCCCGAAGAGGTTGTGATGGAATACGACATCTGCGATCTGCTGTCGCTGGCCGCGCTGCGTGATACGCTGCTGCCGCTGGTCGAGCAGTTGGGGTATTCGGCGAACGGTGAGTGACAGTTTTGTTCACGTTCCTGGTTGTATTCGGGGTGTTGTTGATCCCTGATTCCGCTTATCATAGCCTGCCGAGAGGGTAAAGGTATGAAAGTTCAGATTTTAAACATCGACGGAAGTGAAACAGCCATCAAATCGAACAGTATCTGCGGCGACTTTGGCGTAGTACCAGGCGTAACGGCATCCGATAAACAGTACGGTTGGGGCAAATAACCAGGGGCAGATGATGGAGATCGAGTACGAGCTGGATCGTTCGGTTACCTACCCGTGGACACCGGCAATTGCCACTGTTGTCAGCTATTTAGCCGAAAAGCTCAACACTTGGGCACCGGACTCGTTTATCGAGGTGCAAGGCGAAGCTGCTGGCGAAAGCATCGTTCTGGCGATCACGCTCCACTACGGCGCGTGTTATACCTGCGAGTTTGTTTTTCTGCCTGAATACCAGATGCATAGCGAAGATCAGCTGCGCCGCCTGGGGCGCTACTGGGCGTTGAGTTTTATCGCCGACCTGGATCAGGTATTCCTGATTTGCCACAACGAGCAGCAAGCATATCAAACACGGCGGCAGGCTGCCCCTAAGAAAAATTATCCAGCCTTCGAATGGTGAGGTTAATCGTATGTCCAGCGGCGATTTGCTGGAAAAAACCAATTCCCGACAATGAAATGAAGTGGCGGGGAGCGAATTCTTGGCGGATGCCGCTCCCCGCCTAGCCTGACGAAAGGCTATCACCATGATACCCCCGGTTATCCCTGCGAACAACCAGGTTCTGATTCATTTTGTCGAAGACCGGGCAATTGTGTCCCGGTATGTTCAGACCGCGCGGTTCCGGTATATGATTGAACCAGCGGCCAACGCGGAGCAACTCGCTACCGCCGCGCGGCACGCCCTCGAAGAGATGGTTGGCGAGCCGGTCGAGGGGCAGTATCCCTGTCCGCCGGATCTCGCTGAGGAAGCGATCTGGGAGTAACACCATGCGCACCTGTATCGTGCATGCCGATAAGATTATCGACGGCAGCAAAACCGCAATCCTGATCATCGCCACTGCTGCCGACCGTTATATGGAAACCGAAGCCAGCGCCTGGCAGCCGCTGGCGGATGATACCGGCGCTATTCCCTCGGTTTGGAAGGTGGAGCATTTTCGACACGATACCACAACGCGTGGTGAAGTGTTCCCTGTCCGGTCCCTGGCGACGCAGTCGGTCATTCAACTCCAGGCGACAAACATTGAACTGGTTGAGGCAGCCAGGCTGACCGACGATCACCTGCGCCAGTTGGGTTATACCTCGCACCGTGCCTTCGACGTTGAATACGGCTACTTTTTAGATGAGGCGCGCGTCTGGTTTATTCCCATCGTTCCACTGCTCAATCCCCCCACCTTCATTCAATAGCTGCTCGTGGCTCAGACCCCTAAAGATTGGTGGTCTGGGCCTTTTGGCCTTCCCTTTCCGTGTATCATGTGGTACACTATATACATAATTGAATAATGAGGTACGGGAAGCAGCACCTCATAACGCGGGGATCACCGCGCCAGCCCAACCCGAAGAAGGGACCACCAACGAGATCGACCGCCAGAGAGAAGGCCGGGGTTGCGGCCCGACCTTCTACTCTCATTCATCCGCAGTCAGCAAATGAAAGGAGTAACACAATGTTCTCACACGAAGGTGCTTTTGGCAAGTCACTTCACCGGCTTTCAGTTTGCATTCCTTATGAGGATGAAAACGACGAGGTCCTGGTCGAGATGGCGATCCATCACATGGAAGCGCATTTCGACCAGGTGGAAGTGAGCGATGGACTTGCTCAATGGGTCATCAACAACATCCCCCACATTGGGCCGGTGGTGTTGATTTCAGCCTATCCGCCTGAGATACGGGAGTTGGACTTGACGACGGTTTACGGCGTCGGCCTGTACCTGCATCTCAAAACGGGGCGGCTGGGTATCGCCGTGATGGTTGACGGCGACACGATTATCTTGTAAGCCAGTGCGGGTCGCCGGGTTACACCGGCGGCCCCTTGCCAAAGTATCATTCGTGTTCAAAAAAATCACAGGAGGTAGTGAGGATGGCCAGTGTTGATGTTCGTCTCAAGTTCGAAGCAGAGCAGCTGAAGGCGCTCGACGCTTACCGGGAGTTTCTCTACAAGCAGTTTGGCATTCGCGTCTCACGCAGCCAGGCGATCCGGGACATGATCGGCAGGCAGATCCGCGAGGCGGGATTCGAGTGGCCGGATGATCCACAGCTTGGTGGGCACCGGGGAGCAACCGAATCAGCGGAATAGGGGCATGTGACATTCCGCTCAGGGTTAACCGGCTTCACCGCTCCTCCCAGGTTACGCCACTTGCTCTAGGATGTGTTCAGGGTTGGGGATTGGAACCCCACCGCAGACAGGAGCCACAACGATGTTAACCCGCGAAGATTTTCAGAACGTACCCGAAGCGCAGTATGAAGCGCTGCTGGCGGTCAATGCGACATTAATTACTGAGCTTGATGCGTTGGAACAGCGCCTGCTGGAAGCGGCGCACGCCGCAGGCCTGCGCGAAGACCATATCGTGGATTTTGTCACCGGCTGGCTTCCGGTGATGCGCGACGAGGCGGGGCGGGTGCGCTACTTCATCACCGAACTGCAAAAGGAGACGGCTCACACTGCTTGCACTCAAAAGATGGCAGCCCAAGCCAAGCCGGATATTCAGCTGCGCGACCTGGCAGACGTCTTCTACTGCCCCGAAGATCACCACGTGACCGTTAACCGCCTGGATCGCCGCAGCCGGAGGAGCAAGACGAGTTACACCGACCGCACCTACTGCGTCACCCCGGCCAGTGAGCAGCGTATTCTGCGGTTGATGAACGAACACACCTGGCCAATGCGCACAACCCTTTTCACCGGGTGGCAAGTGGCAAACAACCGCTAGAAGTTGTTATGAACTGTACGGTTCTATTGGAGGTGAGTTTGTTAACTCGCCTCCAATAGTAGTTGCGAAATTGCTAATACTCATATATAAAGATACTGCGCGTTTCTATTTTGCGGGAGAAGTTAGTATGAACAACTTATAACTCAGGGTAGCCTTCCATCCGATGGCATGCCAGTTTACGCCGCGCAAAGTCAGGCCCCCACATCGCTCAAATGGAATTTTCCGAGCGCCTGGGCTGAGATCGGATCAAAGAAGGTCGCATCCCTCATGGCCTGTGGATTCCTCAAGACAACTAGCGGAGACATCAAGGGATACATAGAAAATATGCCGTTCCCGGAAGAAGGCGGGGCGGTAGCTGTTAGTGCGGCGACGCGATGCTTTACGGCGGAAACTCAACGTGTAGATTTTGTCAGCCTCGTTTTACATGTGTGCATCACCGTCTTAACTCTGTATCGCCCGGAGCATATTTCCCTATAGAAAATCCAATCGTTTATGTTTTGTGATGATAGACCGTGGCTGATCAGTCACTCTATAAGTGAGGATAAAATGGCTTATATTCGGCGGATGTTCATTCGTGGCGACGTATCCCGGTTAGCTGCCCACAATGATATCGTTGGCCTGGAAGAAGTATTAGCAGATACTCAGAATATAGAATCGGCGACAAATGCAGCAGATGCTTTAGGAAGGATCGGGAATCCTCAAGCCCTAGACGCTCTGCTAAGTGCCTTCAATCGTGCCCAGACTGATGATGATCTGATGCGCCAGGCGCGAGATCCCGATTCCTACTTACATCATGTCATTACGGCACTTGGCCAACTGCGGGATTCCAGGGCGGTTCAACCGCTTGTGAGATTATTCGAAATGAAGCGGAATGGCTCCAATCAAGGATTGGCTGCTCATATTCTGGCAGCCCTGGCGAATATCGGCGGCCAATCCGTTTTTACGGTTCTAAGAGATTATCTTGAAAGCGACCGCGAGCGCACACTGGCGGTTGTAAAAGAGGGACGCGGGGGTGATTTAGGCTCGATGCTGCTGGCTGCCAAAGAAGGCCACTACAGCGTCTATCATTCAGGAACCGGCTATGCGCTGCATGCACTCAGTGCCATGTGCGTGGCTGGAGATGCACGAGCTGTCGAGGCAGCCATTTCATTTGCGGCTTTACAAACTGAAAATTGGACGAGTGATAGTAAAACAGCCGATATTGTGGCTCAGATTGGGCGACCTGCCGTCAAACGGTTGGCATATTGGCTTCATGAGGGTAATTCACGCCAGCGGCAGCTTGCACTGTTAATGTTACAGCGTATTTCGTTGACCGAGGCCGATCAGTGGCTCATTGGTCAAAAGATTGAACCCATTTTGCCCACTAAAGGAAGCCCTAAGGCGGGCCAACTCCTGACTCAACGGGAAACACTGTCCGCGTATCAAACAGCCCAACACGCTTTTCCTGACCCCGATGAGGAAAACTACCATGCAGTACTGGCCTCCCTACACCGCCTGACTGCGGAACGCTCGGTACAGGGCGCGCTGGTTCGCGCTCTGGAATCACCACGTTTGTATATCATCTGTGATGCCTTGGATATCCTGGGTGAAACGGAGGCCGTACATGATTCGCAGGCGCTGTTGGCTGTATTGGATCGGGATACACGCCCTCATGTTCGCGAACGAGTGGTCCGTGTTTTAGGGGGAGTAAAAGATCCCAAAGCTGTTACTCTGTTAGAGGCGCTCTATGCCGCAGCGGATGACCGTCTACGCTTCTGGATTAATGACTCACTATTCCGATTAACGGCAGCTTTACCCACAAAGACACCTACATCTCGGTCGGCAACCGAGGTGTTGCCGGAAGATCGCCGTCTGCGCGTGTTTATTTCATCCACGTTTAATGATATGCAGGCAGAACGGGAAGCATTGGTCAAACAGACTTTTCCCAGCCTGGACACTTTTGGAGATGATTATGGAGTGCAGTTTGTGCCGGTGGATTTGCGCTGGGGGGTTACCTCAGAAGAAAACTCACTGGAGGAGTCGCTCAAAGAAGTGGATCGTAGTGATGTCGTCGTATGTTTACTTGGTGCGCGCTATGGTTATATCCCCCCGAATTACACGGTTTCCTCCACTGACCTGACCGCATGGCTCAAAAAACAGCCTGCCCATTTATCCATTACCGATCTGGAGATTAGACGCGCTCAGGACAAAAATAAACCGCTAATTTTGTGTTTACGCACAGCCTCGCCCAATGATGTTTCCGACCACACCACCGAACAAGAAAAATTACGGAAACAGGCCAGCAGTGGGGCTTTAAAATGTTTGGAGCAATACACCCAACCCCAAGAAGCTGCTCGATTCATTGAAACGCAGCTTCGGGCATTGGCGACCACCCGTTTTGAGGCCGCTAAATTCAGTCCATTAGCCCGGCACCAGGCTGCATTTTTGCGCCAACAGGCAGTCGGATATCTCTCCCGACCTGAAGTCGAGCGCCAGCTTAGTGAGGGAGTTTCCCGGCAGGGATCACCTATCCTGATCACCGGTGAAGCAGGGGCGGGTAAATCCGCGCTTCTGGCCAACTGGGGGCGGCGCTACCGGGATGCACATCCTGAGGCCTGCGTCATTCTCTATTTTCCAGATAGCAGCAGTCCCACCGTGCATGAAGCTGCAGAAAAACTTCTGCAAGCGCTCAATGATTCGTCAGTTCGTGTCTCCCCAAAAGAAGACCCACGCCCACTCTTGGAGTCGGCGCTGCGTACAGCCAGCGTTGGGGGAAAACCTATTGTATTGGTGGTGGATGCCCTGGACCAGATTGTCACTTCCACAGGTAAACCATCGTTAAATTGGCTACCCGATCAATTGCCGCCGGGTGTACAAATGATCACCGCAGCGGCAGATGACACGATTTGTCGGCAAGCCGAGACCTCTGGCTGGCGACTGCTCCCGCTACGCCCGCTGACGCCTTCCGAGCGAGGCCTGCTGGCGCAGCGCTATTTGGATGATTACGGTAAATCGCTCACAGATAAGCAGTTGGCTGACCTGATCCGCGATCCGCAGACTGGTAACCCTCTTTATCTGCGAACCCTGCTCAATGAACTGCGTGTCTTTGGTAACTATGAGGGTTTGGAAGCTCAGCTTCAGATCTGTTTGCGCACGCCGAATGTTGAAACACTTTTTTCACTTCTGATTCGGCGCTGGCAGAAAGAGTTTGACTCCCCCCCACCGGGGATGGTAGCTGAAGCCCTGCGTTTGCTGTGGGCTACCCCTGACGGAATCCAGATCGACATGCTGCGCAGCCTATCAGTTGTGCTACCTGAAGGTATTCCGCAGTGGGCCGTCAAATCTCCGCGCAACTGGCCTGAATTTTTCTTAGCGCTTCGCCCGCACTTGCTGGACTACGACGGCAACATGCGCCTGGCTCACAACGCCTTAAGGCATGCTATCATGGTCAGTGGGCTGCTCGATCCGGCAGCCTTACAACGCACGCACCAACGGTTGGGAAACGCATTGAATCATATTGCTCGCCCGGTTGAACAACGCGGTGAGGCGGCTTATTACCTGTTTGCCGCAGGCAGTTGGGATCATCTGCGCCGTCTGTTAACGGATGAGGCGGTCATGTTAGCCTGGTGGCGGCGGGACCCATATGCAGTGCGCCACCTGTGGCAGCAGATCGAAGCTCGCGGCGCTTTGCATCTTACCCAGGTTTACGCTGGAGCTGCTGCTG
>CAYYNB010000211.1:0-9060 GCA_964472565.1 uncultured Anaerolineaceae bacterium | reverse complement strand
CACCCAAAGATCAATAAATCAGCTTCCTGAGCGCGAGTTGGACGATTTAAGGTTATCCTTAGATAAAATTTAGGACAACCTAAAAATAGCCCCTCGGCTTGATATACTCTGCTGAAGTTCAGCGGGACAATTCGTGAATTGCCCCGCTAATTGTGGGTAATGCGTAGATTGGGTTGCTGCGAGGATCGTTAGCTCTTCGCGCCTTTATTCGGAAAACAATTGATTTCCATAGAATGAGATAGCAAGGAGCAGATTGTTGGTGTCCACAATCCCTTCAGCGGTCTGGTGTGCCAATCCATCCGGCTCCACCACAATCACCGCCTGGTTTTCCATATCGCTGATCGGGCGCGCAAAGGCTGTTTCGAGCGCTTCAACCAGTTCGCGGCTGGCAACTCCCACGATCCAATCGGCAGCAGTATCTTCCTCATAAAGCGTTTCCACAACCGCCCATTTTTCCTCACCGAGTTGGTTCTGAAGCACCGACTTGACCACCGATGGCGTTTCGTTCTGGTTCACGCTCAAAATCAAAAACACCGTATCCGGCAGCACCCCCATCTCGATCCGGTTCTGAATCGCGTCCACCAGATACTGCTGCTGCTCCATACAAAAATCACAGCCTGCGCTCATCGTCTGGATCACCATGCCGCGCCCCAGAAATTCGCTGATCGTGCGTGTATTGCCGTCTTCATCGGTGAAGGGCAAATCGAACCATTCACTGGGCACGACATAGGTTTCGAGTGGTTCAGGTGTCCGATCATCCGGGTTCGGAGTCGGATAAGCCGTCCGCGCCGCCGGACGAGTAGCTTCTGGTACACGGGTTCGAACCGCTGGTGAAGCGGTCCATGTCGGCGGATAGGTTGGTGCCACCAGTGGCGCTTGTGTCGTTCCCGGCAGCGGCAGCGCATTCGGTTCATTCGGGCTATCAAGCTGCGACTTGGACGATTTTTTATCATCCGATCCACAAGCGGTTAATATTATTCCCGTTGCCAAAAGCAGGGTGATCAGCCAGTTAAATGTTTTCGGCATACAATTCTCCTTACCACAAAGCGCACCATTGAGGTGCATGTGTCCCATTATATGCTGAATGCTTTTCATATGGGAAGAGTACTTATGAAATTGTCCCTCAAGGAGAAACCGATGGACGAACAATGGGAAATTTTATCCAAAACGCTCATCCTGGATCGTTATCCCTGGTTGCGGGTGTGGGATGAAGCCGTCCGCTTGCCCGATGGCCGTGTGATCCCCGATTGGACGCGCCTGGATATGCCAGAATATGCGATTATTTTCGCTGTAACTGAAGACCAACGGGTTCCTCTCATTCGCAACTATAAACACGGGTTGCGCGGTGTAGAGGTCAATCTTCCCGGTGGACACCTGAGCGCAGGTGAAAGCCCGCTGGTTTCTGCCCAGCGTGAACTGCTCGAAGAGGTTGGTGTGGCCGCGCCCGCTGAAAACTGGACCTTTTTGGGCAAATATGTCGCGAATGCGAACCGTGAGGCTGGTTGGGGACATTATTTTCTCGTGCGTGATGTACAGCTTGTCGCCGAGCCAGATCCGGGTGATCTCGAACAGCTTGAGTTATTTTTCCTGCCGCTGGATGAGGTTCGTGCCTTGTGGCGTTCAACCCAGGTTTGTGACGAGTCCACCGCTGCAGCGATTGGGCTGGCGTTGGACGAATTACGAAGCTCATAATGTGAGATGTTGATCTGTTGATCATTGGCGTTTGGCAGTCATCCTGCCACAATTAAACTGTGCAAATCTGTTCTTTAGGAGGCAAGCATGAAAATCGGGATTGTGGGAAGTGGTGCAGTGGGCGCAACGACGGCTTATGCGCTGGTGATGCGTGGCATTGGGCGTGAAGTCGTGCTGGTGGACAAGAATCAGGTCCGTGCGCAGGCCGAAGCCGATGATATTCTGCACGCCGTCCCCTTTGCCCATCCTTTGCATGTGCGCGCCGGTGATTATCCCGATCTGGCGGGCTGCCATGTGGTCGTGATCACTGCGGGTGTTGGGCAGCGGCCTGGCGAAACGCGCTTGCAGCTTTTGGAGCGAAACGCAGCGGTATTCCGCGAAGTTGTCCCCAGCATTCTCCAGTACGCACCCAATACCGTGCTGCTTGTAGCGACTAATCCGGTGGATATTATGACCCACCTGACCGCGCGTTATGCCCGCGAATTTGGCGTATCAGGCCACCGTGTGCTTGGTTCTGGCACCACGCTGGATACGGCCCGTTTCCGTGCGTTGCTGGGCCGTCACCTGGGCATTGATGCGTACCATGTCCATAGTTATGTGCTGGGCGAACACGGCGACTCAGAAGTGCTGGCCTGGTCCGAAGTGAGCATTGGCGGCATTCCGCTCAATGAATTTTGTGTCGAAAGTGGCCGCGAAGTAACTGAGGAAGTTCGGCTGTCCATTGATGAACAGGTACGTCATGCGGCCTACCGCATCATCGAAGGCAAGGGCGCAACCTACTATGGCATTGGCAGCGCGTTGGCTCGTATCGTCAATGTGATTTTACTCGATCAGCGCTCGCTGCTGACCGTATGTTCACCGGTGGATGAGGTCGCTGGCATCCCCGATGTGACAGTCTCGCTCCCCAATCTGGTTGGTGGTTCTGGCGTCATCTCAACCTGCCTGTTCCCGCTGTCCGATGCCGAGCACGCGGCTTTGCGCCAGAGTGCCCAGACCGTCCGCAGTGCCATTGACAGCCTGGCCGCGACGAATTAAGTCGTGCTCCGGACTGGAGCCAGTAAATTTGTTTTGCTGGCTCCACCTTGTTAATCCGCCAGATAAACCATCAATGCCAGCTTGCCCAACCATATCCTGTCACCTTTATTGAGTTTATAGGGTTCGTGTGGCGGCAGTCGGCGGCTGTTGACCCAGGTGCCATTCGCGCTGCCCAGGTCTTTGATGGTATATTGTGCGTTGGTATAGCTGATCATCGCATGATGCCGTGAAACGCCCCGCGCATAAGCATCAAAAGCCGACAGGTCGCCGGGTGATGTGGTCTCCCCAGGTGCATAGCGTCCCAGAATAACTTCTTTTTTCTCAATAATAATCGCCGCCTGGGTATACTCCAGGACATATAAAATTAGAGCCTCCTTGTACGCCTCTTTGTGTTCGATAGTCTCCAGGGCTAAATAGTCTTCCTCATTGTTTTCGACAGGGAGTGAAAGCGTGTCAGGTACCATCAAAGGCGACCCACAGTAAAAGCAGCGCACCGCATACGGCGCATTTTCACGCTGACAGTTGAAACAGATCCGTGTGTCTACCGTTTGTTTGTTGGATGACATGATGTGGCCCTCAAGTGTACTATACGATTTTCACAAATCATCAGATATAGTACATCTTTTATAATCGTTGGTGCCATAACTTTGGCAGATTTGGTCAATTTTGGTGCTCTGTCTCCTCAATCGGAAGCGTGACCGTAAAAGTAGTCCCTACGCCTTCCTCGCTTTCCCAAATAATCGTTCCTTTGTGCAAATCAACCGATTGTTTCACAATCGTCATCCCCAATCCGGTGCCGGGTATATTCCCTACATTGCTCGCCCGGTAAAAGGCATCAAATAAACGGCGTTGTTTTATCTCCGGGATGCCAATCCCCTGATCCTGAACCGTAAAAATGACCTTCTTTTCTTGACACCAGACGGTTATTTTGATCGGGGCGTTTGAATATTTGATAGCATTCGACACCAGATTGTTCACAATCTGCCGCAGCAAAATCGGGTCTAACCAGACTTGGTGGCAGTCATTTTGAAATGAAAGTTCAATACGATTCGGATCGTTCAGCGTCTGGTGAAATTCATCAATAATCGTGCGGTAGAATGCCGGTAAATCGAGCAGTTCAGGCACAAACTTGAGGTTGCCCGTTTCCCCTTTGGCAATGAAGAGAATCCCATCCAATAGTTCAACAATATTCCGAATATTCTGGTCGATTCGGCTGAACTGCTCTTGCTTTTTTTCCTCATCCATTTTCTGCGAATAGCGCTGGATGATCCCTACCGAGGATTGGATCACCGCCAGTGGGTTGCGCAGGTCATGCGCTGCCATAGAAACATAGCGGGATTTCAGCTCATTTAACTCAATCTGATGTTGGAGCATGTGCCGGAGTTGGGCTTCCATATGTTTATGGGTGGTAATGTCATGCAGGCTGCATACCACACCGATAAGCTGTCCATCCGCTTCAAGAATGGGTGAAACAACGAGATCAGCTTCAATTGTCTCTTGATGTTCGGCCTGAATTGAGACTTCGGTCTGCTGCTGCTCTTTTTTTTCAATGGCGGTCTGGATGATCGTGTGAGCATAGGGTGCTTCAACAACTTCGCCCAGTTGCCGGTTCAGAAATTCAGTCGGCATCTTACCAAAAAAGTGATTTACTGCCGGATTGATTTGTTCGATAGTGCCATCCGGTCGGCATAAAATGATTAAATCGTCGCTGCTGTTCAAAATAGTTTCGATACGTTCTTTGGCATGGTTGAGTTGGGCTGTCCGTTCCTGAACGCGCTTTTCGAGATCATCTGCATGGTGGCGAATTTGTTCGTAGAGCCGCGCGTTTTCAATGGCAATGGCCGCTTGACTGGCAAAGGACTGCAAACGCGCCGCATGAACTTCCGTATAGTTGCCACTTGCTGCACACCCCACATTCAAGAAGCCGATAACCTTACTATGCACTTGAATCGGCGCGCCCACATACGATTGCAGCCAGGGTGTATCCGGGTAGACTACCCAGTTAGCATCCGTGCTGGTATCCAGAATAAGGGTAGGTTGCCCCGTGTGGGTCATGTGGAGCAGGTTGGGTATGGTATCCAGCGTAAAATTCACCTGGCTAATCCACTCACCCAGGCCATGTTCCACGTATCCCCGGTGTCGTACAACAAAGGCACGGTTGCCTTCAACCAGCATGATATTGGCAATATCAAACGTAATTACCCGATCAACGTTATCCAGAATCCGGTCCAACACCTCATCGAGATTCAGACTGGTGGTTAAGGTTGCTGCTGCATCTGCCAGGGCTTCGGCCAAAATACGTTGTTCGCGTTCGGCTTGTTCCATTTGTTTGCGCTCAGTGATGTTTTGGGCGATCAGAACGGCACTGCTGACTCCGCCATTCCGTTTGATAGGTCCCAGCCGGATAGCATGCCAGATCGAGCCGGACGATTTTGCTTCAAAGCTGGACGATTCGCCTGTTTCAAACGCCGCCTGGATCGCCTGCCGTATCGTTTCATGATATTCAGGCAGAATGAGATCGTAAATGTTGGAATTGAGAAGTTGATCAATACTCCGATTGAACTGCGGATAGTTGATAAACTGAATATGCCCCTGATGATCCACCGTCAGAATAGTATCCGGGGCATTTTCCACCAGGGAACGCCACTTGGCTTCTGATGCCTGCACTGTCGTAAGCATCCGCGACTGAAGAGCAAGCTCATAGCGCAGCAGCACATACAACAGCAGGGTCATTACGCTGATAAAAAACAGCCCTTTAAAGGTTTGGAGAGTATTGATCAGCTCCCGATCATCAGTAATGCCTGCGATTACCCGGTCAGAGAAAATAATCCACAGCGCCGTTACAACCATATAGATGAAGCTGAATCGAAGCGCGTGGGTCAGATTCCGGTATTTCATAAAATTCCCTTTGACATTCCACCGCTGCATTCTCCCATCCAATAATAGTAGTATCGAATCGTTTCTTCGAGATTACAAATCAGGAACAGATGAGGGTGCATCCCAGAATTGTGGTGAAAATTTAAGCGGCCTGCCAGAGACGGTCAAAATCGCCACTCAAGATGACTGCCCGAAGGACCAACATACGTTCCGCCGCTGGACGAGACCAGCGCATACCAGGGCCAGTCAGCCGGGTTTTGAATTGTTTGACCCCACTTTCAACCGTCCCAGAACCAATGGGATAACCCTGTTCCCGGAATTCCTGATACTGCATGCGGCGGTGATGGGTATGAAAGTAATGGCTATGTTCTGAGAGGCCAACCTGATCCAACGCCTGGGTGATTTTCCAAATCTCGCCCCGAAAGAGCGCTGTTTGCTGCTGGGTGTACCAGCGGTGGGCGTGGTCAGGGTGGTCAGGAAAGAGGGCTTGCGCCGCGAAAGCCAGGTGTTGTGTGGCGTGAAACCAATCCACGATCTGAACACTATCGGGAAAAAGGTCATCGACTAACGCCCAAATCCATTCGGCTCCGTCCGCTGTTACGCTCGATTCGGCGGCCTGAGGGATCTGGCAGCGCACCGCTAATGGACAAATCAAAAGAAACTCGCATAATTAGAGGGTATGGCAAAACGAACCTTTACCCTCACCGAACCAGAAATCAAAACCTTCCAGCGGGCAGAAGACGCGACGCGGGACGTACGTGAATTGAAACGCTTGCAGGCCGTTCGCTTGTATGGCACGGGACAACCCGTTCAGGCAATCCAGACGCTCGTGGGCTGTAGCTGGCGTGCCCTGATGGATTGGTGTCAAACCTATCGGGCACACGGGGTGGCCGGTCTGAAATCGCACTGGCAGGGCGAGAATGCCTTGAAGTTGACCCGCGTCCAACGGGCGGATCTCCAAACACGGCTGAAGAACTACCGTCCCGATCAGGTCGTGCCGCCCGATCTGCGGGTGAGTCACGACCAGTTTTGGACGATCAGTGACCTGAAAACCGTCGTTTACCAGTGGTATGGGGTGACGTATCACAGCGATACCTCCTACCGCACGTTGCTGCACGCCTGCCGCTTCAGTCAGCAGCAAACGGAACCACAATATCGGTCACGGCCTGACGACCAGGTCGTGGCAGACTTTGAAGCCGCGTTAGAAAAAAAGTGACCGACTGGCTGCAAGCCTATCCGAACCTGGTGATCCTGGCGATGGACCAAATGAGCCTGTACTTCCAGGCTACCTTGACCCGCGTCTGGTCGCCCATGGGTCAAACCCCGGTCGTGCGGATGACGCCGCAACGGGACCACGTGCATTTCTATGGTGCGCTGGAGCTGCGTTTGGGACGCGAGATCGCAGTGACCGCCCTGGAAGAAACTACCGAGGTTACGGCTGATTTTGTGCGGCTCTTGCTGCTGCTGTTCCCGACCCAACCCATCTTGCTCTTGCTGGACCGTGCCCCCTGGCATCATGGCCCAGCCCTGGACGAGGTGTTGGCCGAAAATCCGCACCTGGAACTGGTTTACTTTCCGCCCGCCTCTCCCGACTTGAATCCCCAGGAACATGTTTGGGAGCAAGCGCGGGAGCACGTCAGCCATAATCATGGGTGTTCCCAATTCCCGGTGCTCGTAGATGCTTTTGAAACCGATTTGAATGAGACGCCTTTTGAAACCGATTTCATGCAGCAATATGCACCTGCTACTTTATGCAAGTTCTAATTGTTTTCTCCATAAGAGGCCCTAGGCTACGTGTTTCGCTAATGTACCCGGTGCCCGCCTGGACATCGGGTATCAAACAGAGATAGATCAAACGGCAATCTTTGAACCACCGTACTCATAGGAACAGGACGGCCTCCAATCGCGCGCGAATGGCAGCCCGCACACTGATGTCATCTGTATAAACAACGGTACCCGCCTGGGCCGTGTTGGCCGTGCGGTCCGAAACCTGCTCGGCGGGAGAATCGACTCTATTATATATATAGTGGGGCGTGGGAGAGCAACTCGGGACTGGATCACGCCGCCACAACTGCAGCACCGGCACAACGGTATGACAATTCCGTTTCTCCGGTGGCACATATCGCAGTCCTACCACCGCGAAATAGTCGCGCTCGTCCGGCGTCGGAACCAACGCGCCCGTGCGGGTATCCACCAGCCCTCCATCCTGTTGCCGGTACGGCGTCCGGTTTTTGATGTACGTGACCAGCGCCTGCCCGAATTCCGCAGGGCCGGTCCGGATGGTAAAAATGCTGCCCCACCGCTCCGTAGCGGTGATATACAAATCCACCTGGACCAGCGACGACAGCCGGGTGATGCTCTTTCCATCCCGCGCGATGAGGAACTTTTAGTACTTCTCCCCCCAGGCCGTAATGAAGTCGTTATTCGCTTGATGTGGGCGTTTGACGATGAACTCACCGTCAAGCAGTTGCTCCAGTTTGTCGTCGAGCAGACTGATGATTTTTGCGTTGGTCACTCCACCAAACAAATCCAACTGTCCGCCATGCTGCGCCCGTTGGGAAATGGCAATCAGCTCAATGTCATGCACCTCACGCTGGCCGCGCCGGATGCTGCCTGCGATTTCAATGCGCTCACAGACGGGCGCAAGCTGCCCCAGCAGCCGGTCGGCCAACTGGCGCGCGTGGGCCAGGGCAAGTGGACGTCCGGTACTCATGATCGGTTTTCCCTCCTCTATCCTCGTTTGGATTATTTAATCCTCGTCACAATACGAGTCCCCATTCATCCGCTAAAATAGCCACAAAACTTTCAATTTCCTCCGCACCAGCCCGGTCATCGAGCCAGCGCATCCCGACTTTTGCTGCGCGCAGGAGTGCCAGCAAGATTTGGCGAACAAGCTCTGTTGTGAGTTCGGTGTCGGACGGAATACCAAGAACGAGCGCCGTAATCCGCACAATTTCAACCGATTCATCATCACTGTTTTGCGATGCGCTTGGCGACGGTTGGGCGCGAGCAGCAGCATTTTTACCGCGCGGTTTGGCTCGCTTCTCGGTGATGGGCAAGTCGGTGGTGGAATCATCCAGTACGATGGCGTCCTCCTCATAACCGGGCTGCGCATCTCCGTCACTGACGTAATGTGTTCTGGATGCTCGATCTGCCTTTGATTTGGCCCGCATTTGATTGGACTCACGAATTTTGGAAACATTCCGCATTTTCCCGTCAGCGCTTCGAATTTTTCTCTCAACTGAGGAAATTTCCTCAG
Organism: uncultured Anaerolineaceae bacterium; assembly: GCA_964472565.1. Classification (GTDB taxonomy): domain Bacteria; phylum Chloroflexota; class Anaerolineae; order Aggregatilineales; family Aggregatilineaceae; genus DATAMF01. Next base: position 197 of record CAYYNB010000211.1, on the reverse strand, counting down.
TTAAATTACGCTTCCAATTTCCAATAGGCTTTTGATCAACTCCTAACTGCCGGACAATTTCCCTGTCGGATAATTGAGACCATTCGTGTCCTCGTTTGACGCGCCGCTCCAGAAGATACCGTTTATCCGCATTCGACAACTTCAATAGACTTTATCGGCAATAACGAAATAGCGAAGGGTAGACGCGCATCCCCTAC
>CAYYNB010000210.1:0-9141 GCA_964472565.1 uncultured Anaerolineaceae bacterium | reverse complement strand
CACCCCTATCCCCCGGCCCCTTTCCCCGCGCGCGGAGAAAGGGGAGCAAAGCGGGGCGTATCGCAATGCGCCCCTACGAAACGCCCACCTCTCCGCTAAAATTTTTATCCCATCATAATGATCACCTTGCCGCGCGCGTGCCCGGTTTCCAGATGGCGGATCGCGGCGGCGGTCTGGTTGAGCGGATAGGTTTGATCAATTACCGGGACGACTTTTCCCGCTTCGAGCAGGTCTTTGATCACAAGTAAATCCTGCTGGTTGGGCTGGGCAACCCCCATGTTCCCGATTTTCCGGCTGCCTGTCCGAGAGAACCATGATCCCAGCAGAAAAACCTGGATCAGGAGGTGGCCCAGGGAGGTGAACCCGGCGACCACACAGCGCCCGTTGGGGTTCAGGGCGCGTTTGTAGTGCGCAGCGGACCGGTTGCCTACCGTGTCAAAAATCAGATCGTAGGTCGTGCGGGTGAAATCGTCCTGGGTGTAATCCACCACCTGATCCGCGCCGATGGAGCGCACCAGGTCGAGATTCCGCGTGCTGCATACCCCCGTGACTTCCGCGCCAACCGATTTGGCATACTGCACGGCAAAGGTGCCAATGCCGCCCGACGCGCCGTTGATCAACACCTTTTGGCCGGGCTGAAGATGCCCACTGTCGCGCAGCCCCTGAATCGCGGTGAAGCCGACCATCGGCGCGGCGGCGGCTTGCTCAAAGGACACGTTGGCGGGTTTCAGGACGATTTGATCGGGGGTGGCGCAGACATAGTCGGCAAACGCGCCGTTGAGCACTTCACCAAAGACCGCGTCACCCGGCTTAAACTGCGTGACGCCGCTGCCCACCGCTTCGATGGTTCCGGCGAAGTCAAAACCGGGGATCGGGTGTTTGGGCTTGGGGAACCCGGCTTGAAAGCGGATAAAAAACGGCTTGCCGCGAATCATGTGCCAGTCGGCGGGATTCGCGGCGGCAGCGTGAATTTTGACCAGGACTTCGTTCGCCTGGGGTGACGGTTTTTCGACCTCCTGAAGCTGAAGCTCATCCGGCGATCCGTATTGCGTTTGTACAATGGCTTGCATCAATCCCCTCCTATAGGGTTATGACCACATTTCCCTTTTTGTGCCCGGTATCAACATAGCGGTGCGCCTCAACGATTTGTGCCAGCGGATAACATCTATCGATGACGGGCTTCAGCTTGCCTGCCTCCGCCAGGTCTTTGAGTAAAATCAGGTCGGCCAGCGAGGGCCTGGGCGATCCTTGATCAACGGATAGGTATTTTCCGTCCGGCGTGAGGGCGTTGTGACACTGTTCCTTGAGCTTGGAGCGTTTGCGTTTTCCGACCGCATCAAAGATAAAATCATAACGTTCGGCGCGGGTCGTGAGATCATCGGTGGTGTAATCAATCACATGGTCCGCCCCCAGAGATTGCACCAGTTCCAGATTCGCGGTGCTGCATACCCCGGTGACTTCCGCTCCAAAGTGAAACCGGGCAAGCTGGACAGCGGATGTCCCTATCGCTCCCGACGCGCCGTAGATCAGGACTTTTTGCCCGCGCTGGATGTTGCCTTTTTTCAGAAAATGCAAGGCCAACAGCCCTCCATAAGGTATGGCGGCGGCCTCTTCTGCGGTGAGATTAGCTGGTTTTGAGGCGACTACAGCGGGAACGGTGATCGGAAGGCCGCCCGCGCTGACTTCCGGCAGACAGGTGTACTCGGCATAGCAGCCGAAGCGCGTCCCCGTAAAGGCGAAAACCTGATCCCCTTTTTGAAAGCGTTTAACGTCCTGACCGGCTGCTTCAACTTCTCCGGCTAACACCATGCCGAGGATGGCGTTTCTAGGTTTTTTAAAACCGACGGCGAGACCCATCAGCCAGGCCATCGGGTGCCACCTGGGAAGCGCAAAACTCCGAACGATCCGGTCACTGGCGGTTACGGCTGTCGCGTGAATCCGGATGCGTATTTCATTCGGCCTGGGCGTTGGCTTTTCAACCTCGCGGAGCTGAAGCACGTCCGGCGGTCCATATTTTGTGCATAGAATGGCTTGCATCAGGTTTTTTTCCCCCACTGGATAGGTTAACTGATCTATTATACGGCTCCGCAGCGGCGGCGGTTGCTGCTGATGCCCCTTCTCACGGGTGCCCCGATTTGATACAATTTGCTAAGAGGTCTTGAAATAACATGAAAAAACCGCTTGTCGCCCTGGTAGGGCGTCCGAATGTGGGCAAATCGGCCCTGTTTAACCGTCTGGTGGGCGAACGGCGCGCCGTCGTGTCGGAGATTCCCGGCACCACGCGGGACCGGCTCGTAGGTGATGTCACCTGGAACGGGAAGATTTTTAGCGTCGTGGATACGGGGGGAATCGAAGTTTACCAACCCAAAGAGGTTTCCGATTCCAGCCCGTTAGAAGAAGGCAGCCGCGAATTTGTGCCCGCCATCCGCGCGCAGGCGATGGTGGCGATTGAAGACGCCGATGTGATCGTGCTGGTGACGGATGCCATGCAGGGTGTTACCGCCGCCGATCAGGAAGTGACGGATATTTTGCGGCGCACGAATAAGCCGGTGATCGTGGCGGCGAATAAAGCCGATAACCCGGCGCTGCATGAAGATGCCTTTGAGTTTTACGGGCTGGGTTTTGATCAGGTCATCTCGGTGACTGCCGTACATGGCGGCGGGACGGGCGATCTGCTCGATGCGGTGGTGGAAGCGCTGCCCTACGCGCCGGACATTGATCAGGACGGAAGCGAGGACGAGGACGACGATACGATCAAAATCGCGATTGTGGGCCGTCCAAATGTGGGGAAAAGCTCGCTGTTGAACCGCTTGCTGGGCGAGGAACGGATGATCGTCAGCCCGGTAGCCGGAACCACCCGCGACTCGATTGACACGGTGATCAACTGGCAGGGTATGCCGGTCACGCTGATCGATACGGCGGGCATCCGGCGGCGGGGCAAGATTCTCCCCGGCGTCGAAAAATACAGCGTGCTGCGCGCCCTCAAGTCGATCCAGCGGGCGGATGTGGTGCTGCTGCTGATCGACGCGGTGGAAAATATCACCGATCAGGATGCGCACATCGCGGGCATGATCCGCGATGAGATGAAAAGCTGTGTCGTGGTGGTCAATAAATGGGACGCCATCGAAAAAGAAAACAGCACCATGAACGAGTATATCAAGAAGGTCCGCGCGGACCTGGCTTTCGTAGACTACGTGCCGGTGGTGTTTATCAGCGCTCTGACCGGCCAGCGGATTCACAGCGTGCTGGAAACGGCGGTGCAGGTGCAGGAAGAACGGCTGGTGCGCATCCCGACGAGCGAACTGAACAAAATCGTGCGCGACGCGCTGTTCAAACATGCACCCCAAACGAAGCAGTTGCGCCCGCTCAAAATTTTTATGGCGCAGCAGGTGCGCGTAGACCCGCCGACGTTTTTGTTCCACATCAACGACATCAAACTGCTGCATTTCAGTTATGAGCGCTATCTGGAAAACCAGATTCGAGAGCGGTATCCTTTCACCGGGACGCCGATCCGGTTGAGTTTTCGGATGCGGGACAAAAAGCATAAGGACTAAACGCCAGCACAACAACAGCCCAGTGGTTCACCGGGCTGTTGTTATTTTAGGCTGCGCCAAGATTTTCTTTACCCCATCCCCCCTTACCCCTTCCCTCAGGGAAGGGGAGTCAAACCGGATGAATGGGATGATTGGCCTTAGGCATCGGGTCAAGCGCTGCTTTAGCGCGTGACAAACCGGGCGCGGAACTCGTCAATTTCGGCGGGAGTCGATCCACCCTGGATGAAGTAGTTTTCCACCGAGCCAAAAGTTTGATCGAGATAGGCCAGCGTGCCCCGGATCGTGTCGGGATGGCTGGCGAGAATCTCCTCCGCGATAGGGGCGGGCATGCCCTGGCGGAGAAACGCGGTGTGAAAATAGGTATAGAGATCGGCCAGCAGTTTTTCCGTCAGCGCGTAATCGTCGATGATAGCCGAGTCCACGACGCCCGCCAGCCGCAGCAGCAGCGCAATCGCTACCCCGGTGCGATCTTTGCCCGCCGAGCAGTGAATGACGACGGCGTGATCGAGGTGCGCGATGATCTGGCGCAGCAGATCAGCATGGTAGGCGGCGCGGGGTGCCAGCGACGAAATATAACAATCGACAAACCGGAAGTTTTTGCCGTTGCCCAGCAGCGACTGCCACAGACTCTCTTCGATCAGGGTGGTGGGGGCGCGGATCACTTTCACCCCTGGCCCCGGCTGATCCGGGCCATCCTGACGCAGGTCGTCATCCAGCCGCAGGTCGAACGCCGTGCGGATGTCTAAGGTTTCGAGCAGCGCCTGATCCGCCGGCGTGAGGCGATTCAGCGCGCTGGAACGATAGATTAAACCGGTTTGAGTTTGTCCCCCATCGCGGGTCGGATACCCGCCGATGTCGCGGAAGTTGGTACACTGTTCGAATGTGATAACTCGTTGAAACATTGATCTTTCCTGAAAGCTTATGGTCGGCCCGGCGCACGCAAAAACGAGATACGAAGCTGCATATGCCCCAACTGAATTTCGTCTTCGTTGCGCAGCACGCGGGCCTGAAAAGGCAGCAGTTTTTCGCCATTGAGATAGGTGCCGTTCACGCTGTCCAGGTCCTGCACCATAATCGTGGCACTCTGGCGAGTGAGTTTGGCATGGCGGCGCGAGACACCCATTTCGATGGCATTAAACGGCGAAAGGTCAACGGTTGCCACGTCGTCTTCGCTGACGCGCCCCAGAATACATTCCGTATCGAAGCGCGTTTCGATCAACTGAGCGGTATGGCTGACATGAATCCGGAGAAAAGTTTGTTCACCGAAGTAAGCCGTTCCCCAGCGTAACTGGGGGCGCAGATTCCGTTCATCTTCGCCTAAGTGCTGTGTCGCCAGCACTTTCATGCCTGCGGGGAGAATATGCCCGCAGGAGTAGCAATAGGTTGAGCCTATTGGATTACTTTTATTACAATTGGAGCAGAGTTGCTCTGACATAGAATACCCCCTAGTATTCCCGCCGCACGGTTGGTTCTGTTTGTATTTCCGCTACTTCCCCTTCCTGCATTATAGTACGTTCTGGGATAATATGCACCTGGTATTTACGTCCGGCGGCCCAGGCCAGCGCCTGATGCAGGCCGCGCAGCCCCTGGACGACTCGTTCGGCGCGCGGATACGTCAGCCGGTAGCCGAGAAAGGCCGGTTCGCGCGTGTAAAAATCGAGCGCCACTTCCAGCGCATCCCCCAGTTGGACCGGGTCGCGCAGCGTCGGGAAGTCGGCTAACGGCCTGGCCCCGGTGAGTTTGTAGTTGCGGTAGACCACTTCCAGCAGCAGTTGGCGGTGGAAATAAAACGACACGTCGTCGCCATGCGGAATGGCGAGATCGTCGGGCAGGCTCACGGCGGATCCATCGGGGGCGGTAATGTCCAGCCGGAGCGCGTAGTGTTCTTCAACCGGTTTCGTTGGTTTTGCACCATTTTCGGATGGCACCAGGGCGCGAATGCGCTGCATGATGTCGCTGCTGGCCGCTTCGAGCACCTGGCGGCGTTCGCGCGGCGATGTTGGTTGGGGGACGGGCGGCATCAGCGGGCCGATGTTCATGATCATCCGCGGGCGCTTGAGGTGATAGGCTTTGTTCAACGCGCCTTTGATCCCGCCGAAGCCGACGGGCAAAATCGGCGCGCCGGTCTGCTGGCTGAGCCATGCCACGCCGGGCCGGGCCGACTTGGCATCGTGTTCCCAGATGCCGCCTTCGGGAAAGACCACCAGCACATTACCATCTTCGAGCACCTGCCGCGCCGCTTCGAGCGCCTGGCGGTCTACCGAGCCGCGTTTGATCGGGATAAACTGGTACCAGTTCGCCATAAACCCATAGGTCGGATCGAGCGGCACATCCCCATTGCCGATCAGTTCCGAAATATGAGGTAAATTCGCCACCATCAACACGACCTCAATCGCCGCAACATGATTGCCGACGGCGATGTAGGGGCCTTGTTTAGGGATATACTGTTTGCCAGTCACTTTGGTGCGGGTGAATAAGAATTGAAATAGCCGTACGACAGCCCGGATCAACCAGCGCCGCCGATAATTCCGAATCCGCTTCGCCATGCTTGCCTTCCGCTTACCTTGAAGAGTGCCAACCCTTCACTATACCGTATTGTCGCGGAAGGGAATAATTTTGGAGAGGGAAAAATCCTCCTGGCCTATTTCGCCTATTGCTCCCGTGCGAGCCGAGTCAGGCGGCGCAGCAGGGGCCGCAGCGTGTCCGGGGCGGAACTGTCGCTGACCTGAACGGTGTGTTCGGCGGAGCCGTCGGTGATCGTGATCAGATATTGGAACTGGTCGGCGGCTCCTTCGACTTCGGTAAAATTGGCGGGCAGCGCGAAAAAATCGGCATCCTGGATCAGGCCCACCAGACGGTGGGCTTCGTCGGAGTCCAACCGGCTGCTGTCGATGTCGGCGGTGAGGTGTGCGCCCATAAAACCGCCGCTGCGTTCAAAATGAATAAGCATCATGATCCTCCTACGTCTGGCGGAACAGACGAAGCACCGGGTTAAGAATGGAAGCACAGCCATCGGTGGGCGAGATCGCGCCGACGGTAATGCCGACTGCGGCCCACCCCGTGCGCACCGCCTGCTGTTCAAGGCTGTTCGCACCAAAGAGTTCACCCGCAGCGGTGTAGGTCGCGTTGGCCGCAGCCTGGAAATCTGAGAGAGCCGCGAGTTTGTCGCACAGGGCGTTGTACCAGATCCGCCCCGCTTTTTCCCAGGCAAACCCGCCGATTTCACGCGCGGTGATGTAAAACGCGTGGTTGGGAATGCCCGAATTGATATGGACCCCGCCGTTATCATAGGGCACATTCTGATACTGATCCATGTGGGCGGGCTGCGGGTCTTTGCCCAGGACCGGATCATTATAGGCGGTGCCGGGGGCTTTCATCGAGCGGATGCCCACCCCATTGACATGCGGGGTAAACAGGCCGCTGCCAATAATCCAGTCGGCGTCCTGCGCGGTCTGGTGGAGTTGATACTGCTTGACCAGCACGCCAAACACATCGGAGAAGGACTCGTTGAGCGCCCCTGACTGCCCGGCATAGACAAGTTTGGCTTCAAACTGCGTGACGCCGTGTGTCATTTCGTGGCCGATGATGTCCAGCGCAATCGTGAAGCGGTTGAACAGGCGTTCATCAACGGGCAGGTCTTCGTCACCGTCGCCATAGATCATCTGCTCGCCGTCCCACATGGCATTATCATAACCCTGGTCATAGTGAACGGTGGAGATCAGTTCCATGCCTTCGTTGTCAATCGAGTTCCGGCTATAAATTTGCTGGTAAAGATCATAGGTTGCGCCTGCGCCATCATAGGCTTCATCCACTGCCGGATCGCCGGACGGGGCCTGGCCTTCACTGCGCACCTTGCGCCCCGGCAGGTGGCGGCCATTGTCCGCCGAATAGACGGTGCGGGTTTTGGTGGGGGCAGCGATACGGGTCGCCAGCGGAGTCATCCCCATGAGCGCGACCCGCTGGCCGCGAAGCTGGGCGGCCTGATTGAAGGTTTGGAGCGCACGGGCACGCTGTTCGGGCGTACCTCGTTCGGCAATTTCGCGCAGCATGTGAGGGGGGAGGATGCAGAAAATGGAGTGTGCAGCCGACATGGACGTGTTTCCTTTCTGGGTATTGGAAACGGTTATCTGAATTATTGCGCCATTTTATGAAAAAAGTAAAGAGGGGACAAAACGCCAATTGACCAGCTCAGGGGGAGTGTCCGGTCAATTGGCGTTCGGGAGAGGTTCACTTATTCGAGATATTCGCCCAGGCCGTAGTCATCCTGCATCTGGCGTAGTTTGCTCAGCGCGGCATGCTGCAACTGGCGAATCCGTTCCCGGCTGTAGCCCATCAGTTGGCCGATCTGCGACATACTGTGATTGTCGCCGTCTTCCAGGCCAAAGCGCAGCCGGATGATCCGCGCCTCACGCGGGGGCAGTGCGCCCAGCAGAAAGCTGATCGATTCGATTAAAAGTTGGCGGGCGGCGGCTTCTTCGGGCAATTCGCTTTCCTTATCGGCCACCAGATCGGCGCGCGGACGGTTTTCTTCATCCCCGATGAGTTCATCCAGTTGGACGGGTTCGCGCGCCGCTAACATCGTCGTTTCGACTTGTTCGGCGGTCAGTTCGATTTCTTCGGCCAGTTCATCATACGTCGGTTCGCGGCCCAGTTCCTGCGCTAGCCGTTCACTGGCCCGGCGCAGACGGCCCCAGCGCTGCCCCTGGTTGATGGGCAGGCGGATCGTGCGGCCTCGATCCCCGGCGGCGCGGGCAATCGATTGGCGAATCCACCACGTCGCATAGGTGCTCAGGCGCACACCGCGTTCAGGATCAAACCGATCAACGGCTTTCATCAGGCCCAGGTTGCCTTCCTGGATCAGGTCGGGCAGCGGCAGCCCGCGTCCCTGGTACTTTTTCGCAATCGAAATGACCAGGCGGGTATTCGCCATGATCAGTTCCTGGCGGGCCGCTTCACCGAGTTCGACCACATCACAAAATTCAGGTTCGGCCTCTTCCGAGACGACATCCTGAAGCCGTTCCTGCGCGGTGTTTCCGGCCTGCACCAGCCGGGCCAACGCCTGTTCGCGGTCAACGTGAATAGGTTCCGAAATGGGGCGAATGTCCCGAAAATAGAATTGCAGCAGATCGGAATCGATGGGCGGGACATAACCCCCTTCCTGGGGTTCTAACGTTTCGACAGGTGCCTCACCTGCGGCTTCATCCAATACAATGGCGATGGCGTGATCATGCTCGGAATTCCAGCGAGAAGCCCCCTTGAACATTTTGTCGGGTTGAATAGCGACCACAATTGCCTCTTTTCTTGTGACGAACTTTTCCGCGCTTTTTCAAATGATCTTTTCGGCACAAAATTATATTTTAATCATACTCTTATTCGCTGTGTTTTTCAAGATTTATATTATTAATATCTTCTAAAAATTTTTCGCCGGTTGACTTTCTACCTAACACGTTAAAACAAAATGGGTCATGGTGCATCAGCTACGTGGTGGGTTTTGGTATAGGCCATCTGGGGGGTATGATTGCATCCCTATTCTTTAGATGAGGTGCGCATGCCAAAAGACTTAAAAGAAAACAATAAAAACATGCCC
>CAYYNB010000209.1:0-9299 GCA_964472565.1 uncultured Anaerolineaceae bacterium | reverse complement strand
CAGCGGTTAGAAAATGGTTTCTTCTTTGGTTTCCCCTGCTTTTTCGAGAGGATACCGCGTGAATGGGTTGCGGCAAACACGCTATATCGGGTTGGCGAAAACGCATCTCCAAAACCTCGCTTCGGCGGCGGCTCTCAATGTACTCCGCGCCATTGCCTGGCTCAATGAGGTGCCCGTAGCACCCACTCGACAGTCTACTTTTGCTCGCCTCGCCGCCTGATCCCCGTTCGCCAACAGGATCCCATGCGGGAACACAGTCAGGGATTGCATAACGTCTTCTTCCGGCAGTTGACATTCGCTTTACTTCAGTTGGACGAATTGTATGCGAACGTGAAGGACCTCGAGCAGACTTGTTGGCTGTGGCTGGTGATTGACCCCATAACCAAGGTTATCCCAACCCGGCATCTGGGGGAGCGGAAGCGCGAAGACTCATATGCGGTCGCGCATGATTTGCACGAGCGGCTCGACCCCGACTGCGTTCCCAACTGCATGACCGATGGCTGGTGGAGTTACTTCTACGCCCTAACGGCTCATTTTGGTGAGTGGTTTCGCCCCGTTCGTGCCCGGGTTGACCATTGGCGACCGAAAGACGGCTTTCGCCTAGCGCAGCGGGTCAAACGGACCGAGCGGCGGAAGCTCAAGTATACCATCCGGCGCAGGGCCTGGGGCAAGATGAGCGAGTTCTTTGAGGTGTTGACGGCGCAGGGTTTCCGTCGCACCATTCAAACGGCCTATATTGAGCGCTTGAATCTGACGTTCCGTCAAGGGGTGGCGGGCTTGGGTCGCCAGACCTGGGCCTTAGAATCGGCTCCGATGTTACGGCTCCATGTCGAGTGGTTTCGCTTGTATTATCATTTCGCCCGACCTCATGAAACCCTGCTGGAGCCCGTCCCTGGCCGGTCCGGCAAGTCTCGCCCTCGAACACCGGCCATGGCCCTCGGTCTCACCGACCGCGTGCTGACCGTTGGTGACTTGCTGCGGATGCCGCTGATCCCGACGTCGGCCTAGCTTGCCCAGGCGGCACTCGCCGCGGAGGGGTGCGCCTCTGATCCCCCGCTGACGGGGGCCAGCCAGGCGTTTTCTGACCCTTCTGGGCGCTTTCGGCTCCCGATTCTCGACCGCTTGCCTCTGTTTCGGCCCTCCACTGGTTGCTTCGATTTGTCTTACATTCCCTTCCCTTGAACCGCAGGATGCGATGGGCAGCGGCCTGCGTGCGTTTACCGATGTGCCAGGCTAACCAGGCTTTGCTGAGGGCATCTTCCGCCGTCCAGACCCACACCCGCTGCCCCAGACGCCGGACTTTGTTCACCAGCTCATCCAACTGAATGTGCGCGACGACCAGGTTTTTGAACTCCCGTTCGTGTAGTTTTTCGCTGTGAAGACCCCTCCGTTCCAACCAGCGGGTCACCGGCTTCTCGCTGTGTCCCATCACCTCGCTGATATCGGTGATATTCATCCCTTTCATCGCCAGGTGCGTCGCCATCGTCACCCTTTCGCTGGCTGTTTTCAGCTGGTACAGCGGCGTCCCTAATCGTACCGTATGTTTACTCCCGCACGCCCCACATTCCACACTCGGCGTCGCTTCACATTTGTTCCGCGTTCCATCCCAGCGCAGCGCGTGGTGGGTTGCATCCGTGTCCTGGTAGTACTCACAGCGCGGCTTCATACACGCCTGTCCATCCGTAGCATGCGTCTTGGGTCGTCCCCGCGGACTCTTGACTTCGCTCCAAGGACGCGCCGTGCGCTGCACGTCCAGCAGCATTCCCTGGCTCTCCAGCCGGCAGTCTGGGCAGTCCTTCGGCGTTCGAGGTTTCAGATTCCACGCCCGCTTCGCCTTCTTCTGTGCCGCTTTCCCCGCGTTTGCCGTACTTCCAGATAGTTCTCCCACAGCCAGACGAGCAGGATCAACAGCAACAGACTTTCCACACTCCACAGCACTTTTTGCATCGCACCGCCCTCCTGGTTATGCTTGACCTTCTCTCCACTTTACCGCTTCAGAGCGCTTTTGACAGCAAAAAAGGGCTACAAAGCCCTTTTTCCTTTTTTCCCTCATCTACCTGCTAGACCGACCTTTTCCCGCGTCTAGCTCGGCTAGACCATCGTTCTACAGTTCGTCACCTGTGTCGTCGTCGTCTTGCACAAAGAATGCATCTGGTTTCTGCTTGGTTTCAAGTGCCTGCGGCAGCACCAGATGAACGGTTGAAGGGGTTTGTTCATGCACGATGTAATCGACACCATCCGGCAGAGTGATTCCGCTGGCCTTTTCAAGCGCCGCACGCGGATTCTTGAGAAGTTCTTGCTTAAATTTGGGGTCTTGATGGGCTTTCTCAACAATGCTTGACCATCGAATGCTTTGTGCCATAATTATTCCTCCAAAGGAATGCAAAACACGCAACATTCTAATAATAAGTGCATATTAATTATTACGCAATTTACTTTGCGTTCATTTACAAGGGCTACCATGCCAGAATTACACTCCTCCATACAAGGCAGCGTAGATGTTTTGTTAGTGTCAATGCCTTTTGGCCCGATCACACAACCCTCACTTGGTCTGTCACTGCTCAAGCGCGTATTGGCACGCGAACACCTGACGGCGGACATTCTATACGCTACATTGCGCTTCGCGGATATGATCGGTAGCGACACCTACACCCAAATTTCCAGTGGGGATCCATACGTCGATCTGGCGGGGGAATGGTTGTTCTCGAATGCATTGTTCGACGGTCAGAATGAAAAACACGCGCATTACATCGACGACGTGCTGCACCGCCAATCGCCGCGCAACAACCGTAAGGCACCCGTGCCGGAACGTCACATCGATGCACTGCTGTTTGCACTTGAGTACGTCGAGCCATTTCTGGCGCAGATCGTCGATGAGATCCGCACGCGCCAACCGGCTATCGTCGGCCTGACAAGCGTGTTTCAGCAGCACGTCGCATCATTATGCCTGGCGAAGCGGCTCAAAGAAATTAATTCCAACCTGTTTATTGTCATGGGCGGGGGCAACTGCGAAAACATGATGGGCCTGGAGACGGTCCGCCAGTTCGAAAGTGTAGACGCGGTTGTCTCCGGTGAAGCTGAGTGCGTCTTCCCGGACCTCGTGCGGCGCGTGCTGGATGGTACATCGATCGATGATCTTCAGGGTGTGATCACGCGCCGCAATATCAACGGTCTAGGTGATAAAGTGCCGGTTGCGCCGATGGTGTGTGACCTTGATACGCTGCCACCAATCGACTATGACGATTTTTTCGACCAACTGCACCGCAGCGGCGTTTCCCGGATGAAAAACATGCGCCTCCTGTTCGAAACATCGCGCGGCTGCTGGTGGGGTGAGCACAGCCAGTGTATGTTCTGCGGCCTGAATGGGGACACCATCACATATCGCAGCAAATCGCCGGAGCGCGCGCTCAACGAGCTGGAGGCGCTGCTCAAGCGGTATCCCGATTATCCCGTGTGGGTGGTCGATAACATCCTAAACATGCGCTATTTCGACGACTTCATCTCCCGGTTGGGCACGCTGAATCGTAACGTCGAGTTGTTTTACGAGGTAAAAGCCAACCTGAGCAAGTCACAGCTTTTGCAGCTCCGCGACGCGGGTATCAGGCAGGTGCAGCCGGGGATCGAAAGCCTCAGCGACCGACTGCTCAGGCTGATGCGCAAAGGCGTTTCGGCATTGCAAAATATCCAGGTGTTAAAGTGGTGTAAAGAGTTGGGCATCGATGTGTATTGGAACATCCTGTGGGGCTTCCCAGATGAACGCGCCGAAGATTACGAGCAGATGCGCGGCATGCTGCCGCTGTTGTATCACCTCCAACCACCGATCAGTATGGCGCAGATTCGCTTGGACCGTTTCAGCCCGTTTTTCGAGAACCCGCTCGCGCATGGGTTTACCAACGTGCGCCCCGCGATCCCATACGAGTACATTTATGCGCTCGACTCTGGGGCACGGCATAATCTCGCCTATCATTTTTTCTATGATTACCAACCGCCGCGCGATGTTCACACGTATACACAACCGCTGTTCAGGGATGTTAAGCGCTGGCGGTGCGAATACGAGCGCAGCGACTTGTTGGCCGTCGATCTGGAGTCGCACCTGCTGCTGTGGGACCTGCGCACCGGAGCGGCACATCCCTTGACCGTGCTCAGCGACGCAGCGCGCGCCGTATATCTGTTTTGTGACCAGGTGCGCACACGCCGCCGCATCGAGGCGTTTGCCGGACTTCCGCCCGCGGACCTCGACGACACGCTGCGATTTTTGACGGAGCGTCAGATCATGATCACCAGCGGGGAGTCGTTTCTCAGCTTAGGGGTCAGGCCGGGCATCTATACACCGCCGCTGGCTGTGCTGCAAAAGCTAAAGGAGGTGGTTGTCGATCTGGACATGACACTTGAGCGCCGGACGCGGTTTGACAGCCGCAGTTTGGACATGCGTTTTTTCGCTATCGATGATCATGGCAATCCATTTGTGTATTTTGAAGCGTTATGCGCTCTAATTGACCAGGCGATCATCTGGGAGTTGACACAACCATTGCACCAAACGATTGCCGGAATCACGATTGATATTTGATACGGTATGCCCTACCGGGACGGATTATGACACGGCAGCAGCTTTTCGCAAACCGTTACATGCTGGCCGAAGAACTCGGACACGGAGGCATGGGGGTGGTCTACCGTTCGATAGACCGACTGACCGGCCAGGAAATCGCCTTGAAGCAGGTGCTGGCCCCGGTAAGTTCGTTGACTTTTCCCTCGTATAACAACGAGCGGGATAAAAACGTCGCACTGGCCCACGAATTTCAGGTGCTGGCATCGTTACACCATCCGCACATCATTCGTGTGCTCGATTACGGCTTTCATAAGAAATCTGACGACACGACGCTGCCCTATTTCACGATGGCGCTGCTGGACAATGCGCAGAGTATTCTGTCCTTCAGTGAAGAATTGAACATCAAGGACAAAGTTCAGCTTATCCTGCAAGTTTTGCAGGCGCTGGACTATCTGCACCGGCGCGGAATCATTCATCACGATCTTAAACCGGCAAACATTTTGGTGTCCGGGGGTACGGTCAAGTTGTTGGATTTTGGGCTATCGAGCAGGCATGGGCAGGCGACAGGCGTCGCTGGCACAATCCCATACATTGCGCCGGAGCTGTTTATGCAGCAGATTCCGGCCAACGAAACAACCGACTTGTACGGCGTGGGCGTCATCGCCTACGAGATGCTGGCCGGGCGTCACCCGTTTAATACGTCCAACCAGTACAAACTCATTCAGGATATTCTAACCCGCGCGCCGGATATATCTCTCATCCAGCCGCTCAACATCGGCCAGGTACTACCCGCGAGCAAGGAGTCTTCGCCGCCCAGTGCCGGATCGCTGTCACAAATCATCGCGCGGCTGCTGCTTAAAAACCCCGAAGAACGTTATCAAAACGCTGCCAGTGTTATTCAGGATATCGCAGCTCTGTTTGGCGATTCAACTACATTCGAAACGCCGGAGATTCGTGAGAGCTATCTTCAGGCTGCGACGTTTGTTGGACGGATCGCCGAAGTTGTCCAGTTGGAAGATGGTGTCCGGCGCGTGGTGGAAGATGGCATAGGCAGCGGGTGGCTTATCGGCGGCGAAAGCGGCGTCGGCAAATCGCGCCTGATCGACAAAGCGCGCGTGCAAGCACTGGTACAGGGTGCTTTGGTGCTGGTTGGGCAGGGTGTTGAACAGGGAGGGCTGGCATACCAACTCTGGCGCGACATTGTGCGTCGCCTGTGTCTAACCGTTGATCTGTCCGATCTCGAAGCCAGCGTGCTTAAGGCGCTGGTGCCAGATATTGAAGACCTGCTCAACTGCATAGTCCCGCCGCCACCTGCGCTTAACAGCCAGGATGCCAAAGACCGACTAATCACGACAATCTCCGGCATCATCAAACGCTATCCGGGTCCAGTCGTTATCATCCTGGAGGATTTGCAATGGGCGTCCGAAAGCCTGGATGTGCTGCATGGCATCATGCCGCTGGCCGAAAACGCTGCCGTGATGGTGATCGGATCATTCCGCAACGATGAGCGGCCCGATCTCCCTGCTGTGTTTCCGAGGATGAACCTGATCGAGCTTGAGCGGCTGAGCAAAGAGGATACAGCAGCGCTCAGCGAAGCCATGTTGGGCGATCTCGGTCGGCAGTCGCGCATCGTCGATCTTCTGCACGCCGAAACCGAGGGCAATGTGTTCTTCCTAGTGGAGACTGTGCGTTTGCTAGCCGAACAGGCCGGGCAGCTTTCGAAGATCACGACGACATCCCTCCCGGAAGGCCTGATCGCGCACGGCATCCAGGACATCATCGAGCGCCGACTAAGCGTCATCGGCGAAGTTGACCGGCATATTCTGGGTGTAGCCGCAATCCTGGGGCGGCAGTTGGACCTCGCCTTGCTGATGCACATCGTGCTGAATAATCCCGATTATGAACAAAAGGACCTGGAGCGCTGGCTCAACGTGTGTTCGAATGCGGCCATTATTGAACTCAACGATGGCAAATGGCGTTTCACGCACGACAAAATCCGCCGGGGCGTGTTGAACCAGATCACTGACAACGACCTCATTCGGTTTCACCGGCAGGCTGCCGAAGCGATTGAGACAATCTACGAAGACCGCGCGAATTATGCGGCTTCGTTAATGTACCATTGGCATCAGGCAGGCGACCAGCCTAAAGAAGCCGAGTATGCCAGCATCGCCGGGCATTTTGCCGTCGAGTTTGGCCTGTATCTGGATGCCTTGAACTCCCTAAACCGCGCCATCGAACTTTACGATCTGCTGAAGATCAACGATCCGCAGCGGTGCATCAACGATCATTACGAACTGGCACGCTCGTACATGAATCAGGGCGCGTTCGATGACGCGCTGCGTGTGTGTGACATCGTGCTGGAGTTGGCGCGCGAACAGAACAACGAGAAACGTGTGGTCGATGTGTACACACTGCAAGGGTCGCTCGCGCTGCGGCAGGGGCATCCGTCAATCGCCGATCGGCGGCTGACGGAGGCATTGTCCCTGGCGCGGTCACTGGGTGACCCGACTGCGACGAGCGATATTTTGATCTGGCTGGGAGCGCTGTCGGTATATGGCCATGCGTATGCACAGGCCAATGCGTATCTGGAGGAGGCGCTTGAGTTGGCTCATCAGTCAACGGAACAGCCGTTGCTCCTGGCGCGTGCGCTGATTGCGCAGGGGGAAAATATGCGCCATCAACAGCGTTTTAAAGAGGCCACGGCGCGTTATCAGGAGGCACTCGAACTCTACAAAAAACTAGGGCATCGCTACGCAACAACAGCTATTCCCCTCAACCTGGGACACGCCACCTACGGCATGGGCGATCTGGAACTGGCCGAATCGCATTATCGGGCCGGCATCGAAAGCACCTTGCAGATCAAAGACACGATGATGATGCTTGAAGGACTAGCTGGGTTGGCGGCCATCCTCAACCGGCGTGGCGACGCAGTTAACGCGGCAGTGTTGTTGGGTCTCGTTCTGCGTCACCCAACGGTTTCCGCCGATACAAAAGTGTTGATCGCGCAGCCGGTGGCCGATGAGATTCGGCACACGCTCGGCGATGACCAGTTTGCGGAAGCTTACGAGCGGCTGGCAATTGAAGATGTGGAGCGTATCGCTGCCAGCATGCTTGGCTGATACACCACATTACTGGACAGCGGGCAGGGTAAAACTGAATGTGCTGCCTGCCCCCGGCGTACTTTCGCAGCTAACTGTGCCGCCTAATTTTTCGATGATGCGCGAGACGATAGAGAGGCCGAGGCCGTGCCCGGTAACGCGGATGTCATTCAACCGGGTGAACTGTTTGAACAGGCGCGGCAGATCATCGGGTATAATGCCGTCGCCGTTATCCTGTACCCAGAAGCAGATGGTGTTGTCCGGCTGGACAGTCGCACCCAATTCGACGATGGGTGGTTTGCCGCCGTATTTGATGGCGTTGCTGAGGTAGTTCGCCCACACTTCTTCGATCCAGGCGGCATATCCCATTGCGACAGGCCACGACTCGGGAAGCGTAATTTCTGCTTCGTAGTCCTGGATCAACCACTGCAACCGATTGAGCGTTTCTGCAACGATAAGCCCCATATCCAGCGGCGTCAGCGGGAAATTTTCCATGCGACGCACACTGGCAAACAGCAACAGTTCGTCGATGAGCCGGACCATTCTCTGAGTACCCTGGTCGATCTGATTCAGATAGTCACTGGCTGTATCGGAAAGCGAAGCATTGAATTCGCCGTTGAGCAGGTTGGCATATCCCTGGATGATACCCAGTGGATTTTTAAGATCGTGAGCGACGGTCTGCGCGAACGCATCCAACTCTGCGATGAGCTGTTCGCGTTCGGCTTCGATCCGTTTGCGATATCTGATGTCACGCACGAAGTTTACCAGAAACGGCTGTCCACCGATTGTGCTGAAGCGGCTGCTGACTTCCACTGGTATTGTCGTGCCGTCCTTGCATCGGTAATGGCACTCGTACACCCGTGTGCCACTAAAACTCGACTCCCACGCCAATACATCAGGGCTGTTATCTACTGCCAGAATCTCGATCTGGTCGAGCGCCAGTTCAGCCAGTTCCTGCTGTGTGTAACCGAAACGATGTTCCGCCAGCGCATTCACCGCTAGAAATCGTGTTGAGGCTGGATCAATGATAAAAATCGAGTCGCCGGCATGTTCGAACACGGTTGTAAAGCGATCCTTGTAAATATTTAAGGTATTGTGCAGGGTTTGGTTTTCTTCTTCGAGCCTGGCAATTTTCTGGTGTAGTGCGTCTACTTCCTGGAGATGTTCCGGTTCAGATGTAGTCATTGTGTAGCTAATCTTTCTTATCTTCAGATGCAGGCATGTTAAAGTTTATTGTATCCGGCAGCAGCATTTTTTGCAGTGCCGTATCTTGACGAAAAAGCAGGAGAGACCAAAAAAGAAACCAATTTCTAACCACTGGAGGGTCAGTATAATGACAGGTAGTTCGTGATTATCTCACGCCACTGTCTGTTCCTGGATTGTAGTTATGGATTCTGACCAGGGCGATCTGTTAATTAGACGGTGCAAGCGGTGATTCCGGCATGCAGCAGCGGGTTGGTATGGGTGCTGGATAACTGATATCAGCGATTGTTTTGACAGCAAAAAATGGCGACTGTACCCCTTCGCCATTTTCGCCGCGCTTCGCTACCTAAGTTTTGTGCAAACGTGCAAAAGGCAACTCTAACTGAACGGCGCGTGGGTATCCTCTCGAAAAAGCAGGGGAAACCAAAGAAGATCCCATTTTCTAACCGGCG
>CAYYNB010000208.1:0-9375 GCA_964472565.1 uncultured Anaerolineaceae bacterium | reverse complement strand
AAGTAATGTGAAGTGCATTATAGTGGGGCGGACTGGATCAGGGAAAACTGCGCTTATAGAAAAATTTATAGAAAGGGAAGAACGAGTTATTAAAGTTGCTCCTGAAAGCTTGTCATTGACATATATTAGCAATGATAATATTCTCCAGTTTTTTATTGGAATCGGTGTAAAAATGGATCTTTTTTATCGATTACTTTGGAGACACATATTTACTGTTGAGATTATCAAAAATCACTACCATATTACTAATGAAGCAGCGCGGGACAACTTTCTAACACAGATTAGAAATCTTCTTAGACCCAATAAATCGAAACAATTCGCTGTTGATTATTTAGTAAAGTGGGGTGAGTCCTTTTGGAAGGAGACAGACTATCGAGTTAAAGAGATAACTACCACTTTTGTGCAAGAACTAACTAAATCACTTGGGACCGATATAAACCTCCCCGGAATCAATGGTTCTTTGGCGCAGTTAAGTCGTCAAAGCGCGAATAGCATAAACGAAGAACAGAAGGCAGAAATAGTTCAACGAGGCCAGAAAGTAGTTAATGATGTTCAGATACAGCAGTTATCAAATATTATGGACTTATTAGAAGAAGATATCTTGGATGATAGACAGAAAAAGTATTACATAGTGATTGACAGATTAGATGAGAATTGGATCGATGATGATCTACGCTATCAATTGATTCGAGCACTTTTGGAAACAGTTAAAGATTTTAATAACCGAATTTCCACAGTAAAGATCATAGTTGCTGTTCGAGAAGATTTACTTGAACGTGTGTTCCGATATACACGAGATCCTGGTTATCAGGAAGAAAAATATCAATCTATGTATTTGAGTCTTTTGTGGACTAAAGCTGATCTAGAACAATTACTTGATCGAAGAGTAAATCTGCTCGTTAGAGAACAATATACTAAAAAAGTGGTTGGCTTACGCGCTCTTTTACCTCTCCAAATACATAAATCTCAAGATACCGTTGATTATCTTTTAGAAAGAACTATGCTGCGACCACGGGATGCCATTATGTTTTTTAATTCTTGTATAACATGTGCAGCAGGTAAACCTACAATCACACAGGCAGCTTTGATGGACGCAGAAGCTCTTTATTCCAGAGATAGGCTCAGAGCGCTTGCTGATGAATGGTACTCTGATTATCAAAATCTGATTGAATTGACGTTCTTTCTGAAAAAGTACCCCTGTTCCTTTAAATTAGCAGATATAAATTTGGAAGAATTTCAGCGCCTTATGCTCGATTTCCTGATGCAAAATTCGTCAAAAAAAGATGGGATTCTAAGTTTAATCGAAGAAGGGTTTAACTCAAGTAATGCAATGGACTCGATTCAAAAATTGCTGAAGATTCTCTATAAAGTAGGTGTGATTGGCATAAAAACAGATAGTTACGCTACAGTTTCCTGGTCTTATCAAGGACTACGAGTACCTCTGTCTACTTTTAGTGACGCAACAACTTTTTATATTCACCCCGCTTTTTGGAGAGAATTAGGAATTAAACCGATTTTAGACTCTTCAAGCGATTAGCTGTCTTCATAACATCGCAGGAAAATGAGCACTTTTTTCCCCTCAGAAAGGCGGGTTGCGATGTGTAATTAGTTTTTACAAAAAATTCATAGCTCCTCTTCAATGTTTTACAAGGCGAAGCCGTCCACCCGATAGGGTGAAACTTTGGTCTGCGGCGGCACGATCTGGCGCACGGCAGCCTGAATGGTGCGCATTTGGGCTGCCGTTTCCTCCGGCGTCAGGGCACGAATCCCGGCAACAGTGGCCTGATAATCGTATTCCGTACCAGGAACAGAGACATAGTGTGAAATATAAACCAGATCATCAGGCCCCAAGTCCATCTGCCGGATCGCCTCAACCGACTGGTTCATGTGCGATGCGGCAAAACGATCACCGCCGATGCCCGCCATCAAAATCACACCCACCGCGACACCGCCAGCGCGCAGCGCATGCACCGCATCAATCGCATCCTGGACGGAACCGGGCTTATTGAGGAAGCGCAGCAGCACATCATCACCTGTTTCGAGACCGATATAAGCGCGTTCCAACCCCATCCGGTGCAGTTCGGCCCATTCTGCCGCCGACTTCCGGTTGACATCAAAGGCGCTGATAAAAGAATAGATGGATGTGGGCCGGTCGGGTTGGCCGAAGTATTCCTGGGCAATCGTGACGAGCGCCATCAGGCGAGGATGGGGAATAATCAGCGCGTTGGCATCGGCCAAAAAGATGCCGCGCCGCAGACTGATCCCGGCGGCATAAAAATCGCGCACAGCCAGACAATGGGCGCGGAAACTTTCTGGGCTGTGAATACGAAAGCTCCGATCCCGGTACAGGCCGCAAAAGGTGCAGCGGTTCCAGGAACAGCCTTCGGTGGCTTGCAGGACCAGCGCGAGATATTGATCCGGCGGCAGGACGCTGATCGGTTGGTAGAGTGCCTTAAATAAGTCACCATCGGCGGCCAGGCGTTCGGGACCAAAAGCAAGAATGGTGTCGAGGACTTGCGCAAACTGTTCGCGATCCCGAACTGGCAGATTCAGATCAGGCAAGATCGTGGCTAACTTGTGCAGCGACTCAAAAGTCCGGGCGAGCAGGGTATCTCGTTCGGGCGCGCTCAATTCGCGGCGGCGCAGACCGTTTCCGCTGCGCCCATTCCGTTCCAGAACCCGATGATCTAAGGTGCGTTGGTAGCTGCGTTCGTCTACAAACAGGCTCAAAAGGCGTCCGGCGCGGTCAAAGCTGTAACTTTCACCATAACGCGGTGAGATAACCCATGCCGCACCCGTGAGATTAGCGGTGATGACGTTGTCAGTGTGAGGGACATGAATGGGCATGTAAAATAACCTGTAAAAACAACTCTAAGCGGTACGTTCTTGAGAAGTATTATACCGGTTACTGGACCTGATTGGCCCAATTTGCGTATATGGGAGTATGATGTTAATGGACACCCAGCCGGGCCAGTCAGAAAGGTGCTCATGTATGGCCGAATTTGATCCAAACGAAACATTTGAACTGGCAGATTATAACCCCGAATGGCCGAACCTCTTCCAGCAAGAAGCGGATAAAATTGCCGCTGTGATTGGGGATGCGGTGATTGAGGTCGAACACATCGGCAGCACCTCGATACCGGGGATACGGGCCAAACCTATCATTGATATTCTGCTGATTGTGGAACATTTCGCCCCGCTGGACGAATACAGAGAACGTCTCGAACCGTTGGGCTACCATATTTTTGCCCACAAGGACTTTAACCAGGCCGATCATCTCTTCTTTTGGAAAGGTATGCCGCGCACCCACCATCTGCATATTGTGGAATATGCAACCTGGGAACACCAACGGCATCTCCTGTTTCGAGACTATCTGCGCAACCACCCCGAAGTGGCCGAACAATACGAGCAGGTCAAACGCGAACTGTCGATTGCATTCAAATCTAACCGGCCCGCGTATACCAAAGGCAAAACCGCGTTTATCAAGTCGATTGTGGCGTTTGCCATGGAAGAGATCAACAACCCGTCTGAACATCCCACTGAAGACGCGCCGGACAGCGATACTGATACGGCTGAATAACGACTATGACAACTGAGACTGTGTGCTGTGATGTGTGCCAGGCGGTGATGACACCTAACCCGGATGGTTCCGGGCTGTGGTGTCAATTCTGCGGCTATACACGCCGCGATCCAGAAGCCATGAAAACAGCCAATGCTTATCAAAAAGAAGCGCCCCTGACTGAATACGAACCGCCTGCGCGACGCCTGGAGCTGACAGACGAACAATATCATGTACTGAACGAGGCGTGGGAATGTATCCAGAAAAAGGATATGGCGACAGCGGCGTTTGTGCTGAAGACGGCGCTGGTGCGCAATTCAAATTTTGCAGATGCGTGGTATTTGCTGTCGCTGACAGTGACCAACCCGGATGATCGACGGGAATATCTGGAAAAAGCGCTGGCAGCCCAGCCGTATCATGAATATGCGTGGCGTGACAAGGGCATTCTGGACGGGGTGATCGATCCGGGGAAAAAGCCGGATGCGGAAGAAGCGCCAGCGGTCATTGAGGCGGCTTCGGAGGCGCAGCACTGCCCGGTATGCGCGGGCGCGCTGGCATTTGATGCGGCGGTAGGCGCGTTGATCTGCGGACACTGCGGATTTCGGCCCGATGTGGGCGTGGTACGCGGTGCGGCCAGCGGATACGATCAGTTCGAACATGCGCTGCTGCAACGGCGCTTCGGGTTTTCCAAAGAATGGCATATCGGGGAACGGATGCTGGAATGCCAGAGCTGCTGCGCCCAACTGACGCTGTTGGGCACCACGCTCTCGACGATGTGCCCGTTCTGCGATACGGCGCATGTGCTGGTCAAGGATACGGTGGGATCGTTCGAGGAGCCGGATGCACTGCTGCCATTCAGTATCACGCGTGAGGCGGCAGCTAAAGCGGTTCATCAAACGATGAATCCGGAGATGCGGGCGCAGGTCGTGCGCGGCGAACTGCAAGGCGTGTATCTGCCCTATTGGGCCTTCGATTTTATATCCGATCAGTTTATGCTCGGCAATGTGCTGGTGAGCGGCGTAAAGCAGCCGCCGCAAGCGGTGTTGTATGAATTGATGCCCTACGATCTGGAGGCCTTGATTGCCTACGATCCGCGCTACCTGGCGCAGTGGCCTGCGGAAATTTATGCACGGGATGTGATTGAGGCGTCGATCACAGGCTGGGCGTATATCAAACATGCGGCATGGCGGGCAGCAGACGGGGAGCAGCTCCCACTGATCGAACTGGCGCGGACGGATGTGGACGATTATCGACTGCCGGATATGTCATGGTCGCTGCAATTCGACACAGCGAAAGTTAACGGGCTGCGGTATCGTTTGATTCTGCTGCCGGTGTGGATGGTGACGCTGGTGCTGGAAAACGGGCTGCGGCGTCCGGCGGTGGTGAATGGGCAAACCGGAGAAGTGATCATTTCGGCCAGCTTTATCCAGCCGCAGCAGGTGATCGTGCGCCCACAACGCCGCAAAAACGTTATTCGCCCGCTGACGTCGCGCCCGATTCCGGTGCCGCCGCGCAAGGTGATTCGCCCGATTGCGCCGCGCAGATTCTAAGGATAGGAGCGGGGCAATTAGTGAATTGCCCCTACAAGCCTCCGCGATTGGCTGCACAATCATTCAGGAAGACATTAGGAGGAAAATTATGTCGCTCATTACGCCGGAACGGTATATGCTGGCGCTGCGCAAAACGCCGGTGGTGCTGAACGCGCTGTTAAAAGGAATGGCGGCGGAAGATGCGTACACGCTGACGGATGGGCCGGACGGATGGACGGTGATTGAGGCGCTGTGCCATATGCGCGACTCGGCGGACAATGCGCTGGTACGGGCCACGTCGATTCTGGAACAGGACAACCCGCTGCTGCCGAATCTCGATCCGGCGGTGCATAACCGGGATTTCAAACAGCAGAAGGTCGAAGATGAATTCGCGGCGTATCTCAGTGCGCGGAAAGAACTGATCGAACTGCTGGCGACGGTCACAGAGGCGCAGTGGGAACGGCGGGGAACCCATGCACATTATGGAAGCCTGACGCTGCTGGAACTGCTGGTGTTCATCACGTGGCATGATCTAAACCATATTGAACAGATTACACGGATTCTGAACCTGTCTGAAGCGCTTCTGTAGGTGGGGCGACCTCATTCAACCAAATTGCGTATAGATAGTGAGAAGGGGCTTTGCTATAATTCGCCCGCTAACTACAGGAAAGTCACACTATCTCTATGACTGAATCAACTTCGCCTTCTAAATTAGGGTGGATCAAACAGCATCAGAAGCGCATCCTGTTCTGGCTGCGGCTGCTGATTGCGGTGGTCCTGATGGTGTTCGTCATCTCGCTGGTGATCGCGGATCGGGACGAACTGAGTGATGTCAACTGGACACTGGTGCCGCTGGCGTG
The DNA here is from genome assembly GCA_964472565.1 of uncultured Anaerolineaceae bacterium. Lineage (GTDB taxonomy): Bacteria > Chloroflexota > Anaerolineae > Aggregatilineales > Aggregatilineaceae > DATAMF01. Next base: position 3,427 of record CAYYNB010000208.1, on the reverse strand, counting down.
GCTGCTGATGCTGATCAGCACCTGCGTGAAAGCCTTCCGGTGGGGGCTGTTGGTGCGGCAGAGCCAGATGGATATTCCGTACCGGCGATTGGTCGGCACGTATCTGGTGGGCGCGTTCTTCAGCACGGTGCTGCCAACTTCGGTCGGCGGGGATGCGGTGCGCGCTGTCGATACGGCGGTGTGGACCGGGCGTAAAGCCGACTCGACTTCATCCGTGTTGATCGAGCGCGGGATCGGACTGCTGGCCGTGATCGGATCGGGCAGCGTCTTCGCCCTGTTCCTGGAACCGGACACGGTGCCGCTGCCGTTTGTGCTGCTGGTGCATGCGATGTTCGTGGGCGGCATTGTCGGGATTATTGTGCTGCGGCAGGGCTGGCTGATCGAACCGTTCTCGCGGCTGATGCAACGCTTTGGAATGGGCAAGATCGAAGGGAAAGTCAGCCATATGCAGGATGCGCTGTCCGGGCATTTGGGACAATGGCGCGTGCTGGGGCAGATGCTGTTATTGTCGCTGGTGGCAAACGCGCTGACGATGAGCGCGACGTATCTGGTGCTGACAGCAGTGACCGATTCGATTCCGCTGGTGGCGTTTGTGCCGATGATTTCGCTGATCACCACAGCGGAACTGATCCCGATTTCGATTGCAGCACTGGGCGTGAAAGAATCGGCGTACATTTACTTTTTGGGCTTGGTGGATGTGAACAGCGCGGCGGCGGGCGTGATTGCGATTATCATGCGCGTGCTAACGTGGGGATTGGCGCTGCTGGGCGGGATAGTGTTCCTGTCGCGCACAGTCAAAACATCAAAAGCGACAAAGGCCGCAAAAGCGACCAATACCGCGCCGGCGGAACAGGGATAGGTGCAGTTCCATGCGATTCGTGGTCAGTATGAGCGCGAAGCTTGAGGCCGAGGTGCCGTTCGATTTTGTGCGGCATCCGTATATTCCGTTTTTGCAGCGGTTCGGGATCGCGCCGATTCTGGTGCCCAACCTGATCCAAAACCCGCGTGACTTTGCGCTGGCAGTTGGGGCGGAAGGCGTGGTGTTGAGCGGCGGCGGCGATGTTGACCCGGCACGGTATGGGGAAAAAAACACGTATTCGGATTTGCTGGTGGCGCAGCGGGATCAGGCGGAAGTTGCGCTGCTGGAACTGGCAGTGGAAAAACGGCTGCCGGTGTTCGCCATCTGCCGGGGAATCCAGATGCTGAATGTGTATTTTGGTGGCAGCCTGGTGCAGGATATTCCGGCGGAGATCGGGCGGGTGGTGGAGCATGACGACAGCCAACACCCGATTTGTATCACGGATGGGCGGTTTATGGACCTGCTCGGCGGGCGCGATCTGGCGGTGAATTCGTACCATCACCAGGGAATCACGGCGGAGCGGTTGGCGCGGGGGTTTGATGTATTCGCGCTGTCGGAGCCGGATGGGATTATCGAGGGGATTGTCCACCGTGAGTATCCGATCATGGGCGTGCAGTGGCATCCTGAGCGCGGCGGGCCATCGGCGGCGGCGGATCAAACGCTGGTGCGGCATTTTTTGCAGGGCGGGTTCTGGAAATAACCTGTTCAAAACCGATAAAAGATTCATGCGGGGGCAGGTTTGCAAACCTGCCCCTACAAGGTTGGGTAGGTGGAATGGAATGAGCGATCTAAAACGCAACGGGCAATACAAAACGCTCATTCCGGCGGTAGGACTGCTGATGCTGGTGTTGGCGGTGCGGGCGCATGACGTGCTGCAAATGCCGGTGTTTGTGGATGAAAGCCTGCATATCATGCGCGGGAAAGTCGTCTGGACATTCAGCGACCTGGGCGAGTCGCTCAACCCCAAAAAGCTCCTGTTTTATTACTGGATCGGATTCTTCGGACTGAACGCGCCGGAAAGTGTGTGGCTGGCACGGACGGCGACGGCATTGGCGGCACTGCCGGGCGCGGCGCTGACGTATGCGCTGGGAAAACGCCTGTTCAGCCAATGGGCGGGACTGCTGGCGCTGGGTTTGTATCTGCTGGTGCCGTTCATGGTGTTTTTTGAACGGCTGGCGCTGGCGGATTCGTTCACGGCAACGATCTGTCTGGCGCTGATCTATACGAGCCTGGATTTTGCGAAAAAGCCCACACTCAAACAGGGACTCGTGGTTGGGGCGATGCTCGGACTGGCGGCGCTGGCAAAACTCACGGCGCTGCCGCTGGCGCTGGTTCCGGTGATCAGCGCGTGGCTGTTCGGGAAAACGCAGCCGATCCGCGCGTATGTGCGCCCGCTGATCGCGGCGGGAATAGTATTCGCCCTGCTGCTGACGCCGCCGTTCGCGTATGTGGTGATCCGCGAGATCACCGGGACGAAGGATCGGGTCGTGGTGGAAGAATATCTGTATACGACGGATGATCGCGGCGAACAGATTTTGGATAACACGGAACGAGTCTTCCGGGCGGCGGTGACGCTGTTATCACCGGAGATCGTCGCGCTGGTGGCGGTGATGATGGCCTACCTGGCGTGGCGGAAACCGCGCGAACTGGTTTTTCTGGGGGCGAGCATCGCGCTGGCGTGGGGCAGTGTGATCGTGATTGCGGGCGCGCTCTCGACACGGTATCTGGTGATTGGCGTGCCGCCGCTGCTGGTGCTGATCGCGGGTGGGGTGACGGACGCTACCGGATTCGTTCACCGGGAACACCGGCATGTTCCGAACTGGCGCGCAGTGGCGCGGCTGTACTGGATCGCGTGGGCGCTGCTGGGATTATGGGTGGTGTCGTATGCCGTGCCGTTTATTTTGAAAACGTACCATGATCCGACGGAACTGGATTTGCCAACACGGGATCGATGGGAATATTTTACGAATACGTCGGCGGGATATGCGCTGCGCGAGCTGGCGGCGGACGTGACGACACTCGACACGGGGGAAGATGGCAAGATTCACGTGATTGGATTTGTGCCGAACTGCCATTCGCTGCCGCTGTACTGGACCGAACCAAACCGGGTGGTGCTGGATTGTCCGCTGTTCAAATGGGATACGACGAAACAACAGGAAATGACGGAGCATCTGATGGCGCTGGCCGAACAGCATGAAACGCTGTATATGGCGGTGGAGCCGATGAACGTGTATGACCTGGGACAACTGCCGCTGGAATGGGTTGAACTGGCGGATTATTCGCGGCCACACGATGGGATTCCGGTGGTGCTGTATCAGATCAGGATGGACAAATGACGGCGAACATGAATCCGCGCGTGGGCGTGGGGTTTTTGATCTGGCGCGGGGATGAACTGCTGCTGATCCGGCGGCAAGGCGTGCATGGCGCGGGGACATGGTCCACGCCGGGCGGACACCTGGAATATGGGGAGACGCCGGAGGAATGCGCGATCCGGGAAGCGGAAGAAGAAACGGGCGTGCATGCGGCTAACGTGACGTTTCGCGGGATCACGAACGATATTTTTGTGGA
>CAYYNB010000207.1:0-9392 GCA_964472565.1 uncultured Anaerolineaceae bacterium | reverse complement strand
GTGCCATTGCCGACGGGTTGGTCCCCAGCGCCCAGGGTGACAACCGCTTCTGGACCGACAGCGCGGCTGCGCTGTTGGCCGCCTGTCTCATCCGTTTCGACACCCTCGGCGACATCTACAACGCGCTCAACGATCCCAAAGCGTTGGCGGAAAAGCTCTCATCGAAAAAAGATGATGCCTCGCTGCTGGCGAATGCTTTCATTGCCAGTGTGCGCTCAGATGGGAAAGTGGCATCGAATGTGGTGGCAACGTTGGCAACCGCACTGACAGGCTGGGCGTCCACCGACGTGCGCGCCAACACGAGCGCGTCGGACTTCGAGGCGGAACAGATCATCTCACAGCCGACCGTCGTGGTACTGACCTGTCCGGGCCGGATGCGGGCGGTGTATGCCTCGTATCTCGGCGCGACCCTGCGTAAGCTGATGCTTGACCTGGACACCATTGGCGAGCAGAACGGCGGACCGCTGCCCATGCCGGTGGGTGTCGTGCTGGACGAGTTCCCGACGCTGGGCAAACTCGACAGCCTGGTCGCCGATGTGAACCTGGTGCGCAAACGCCGCATCTCGATCCTGATCGGCGCGCAGACCAAAGGGCAGTTCCACCTGATCTACGGTCAGGAAGGCACGCAATCGCTCTTCACCGGGTTGGCGACACAGATCGTGTTCGGCGGCTGTGATGCGGAAACGGCGGAATACTATTCGAAAGCGTCTGGCATCGCCACCGCTGACGCGAACCAAGACGATCCCAACAGCCATTTGCGCCAGCGTCCCCTGCTGACGGTGGATGAGGTGATCACCCCGCAGTCAGGCAACTGTACCATCTTCGCGCGTTATGTCGAGCCGGGGTTTGCTACCCAGGTGATCCTGACCGCCCGTCTCACGCGCCTCTACGAGCGGCGTGACTGGCGGACACGTTTCGCCGCTTCCAAAGGGGTGGAGCCGCTGCGGTTGGAACGCGGCCTTACCCTCGAACTGAAGCCGGTTACTGCGCCGGAAATCACTCCGGCAGCCGAACCCGGCCCTGACCGCGCCGCAATGGAACAATCTTATCTACGCATGAAACAAAGGGAACAAGTTCCGGTCCAGCTGATACCGGTGGCTCAGATGCGAGCCGACCACCAGGCGCGAGCCGCCGCCGCGCAGGAGAAATGACATGGCCCTGACGAAAAAAACGATGGTGAGTGAGATTGGCCGCCGCACCCGGCTGCGCAACCATGACGTGCAGCGGGTAGTTGAGACGCTGGTTGACGTGTGGGCCGAAGAACTGGCTTCGGGTGGGCGGATTGAGCTTGAGAACTTCCTGGTGTTGGAGGTGCAGCGTATCGACCGGGGTGAACAGCGTGGGATGTTGAGCACCGGCCAGCCGCGCCGGGTCATCCACCGCTTGATGGTGCGGCCCAGCAAAAAACTGAAGGAGCAGTTGAACAGATAATTCCACCGCACAAATGCTTGCGCTGATGGTGACTTGTGACATGCACAGCGAATTGAGCCTGATCTAGCAAACTTGACAAAACAGAACGCATGTGCTATTTTTCACAGCAGTAAGCTGTGCAAGGCACTGGGGGGCCGATGAGTGCATCTCTACCAGTCATTTAAGGAGAACGACATGATCGATCAGTTGGAAGATGTGTTGGGGTTGGACGAAGCGTATTTGACTCGTGCGATTGCCCAGGAAGTTTTGGGTATCGACTACATAGTTCCGGAAGGCGTCAACGAGGATGGCCTCGTGATGCATTGGGTTTCGGATGAACAGGAGCGCGCAGTGGATACCGGGCAGTTTACCTGGTCGATGGATGCTGCGCTGGGGCTGCTGCGCGGGAGCAGTGAACAGCTCAGCAGTGTGCAGTGCCAGCGTCTGATGCATTCAGCGGCGAACTGTCTCGCCCACATCCTGGAGGTTTCAAATTGCGAAGCTGATGGTGTTCTCTTCGAGGCCATTACCCGGCTGACCCCGCTGCCGGTGGTGCAGGCGTTTCTGGCGGCGTGGCGGCACGAAAGCGAAACTTATGGAACGCTGCCGTTCATCGACGAAAACTGCCTGGAGGGGATGGAGTAGGTCACGCTTCCGGGCGCAGCCGGTTCTGCTGTTTCACACCAGGCGAATCCAGTAAAGGCCGCGTTGGTCAGCATCCGTGCGCACTTCAAAATCACCGGGGCAGTCCGCGAGAAACTTGAGCAAACTCTTGTACTTCTTGCCGGGCTGCCCTAGTCGTTTCGGTTTGAGTTTGTAGAAGGTCTCGTAGAGGTGCTGCATGACACGGCTGGTGTTCACCCATTCTTCGTTCTGTTCCCGGATAAAATCACGCGCTGCCTGTAAGACATCTTCCGTGCTGTAGTCTCTGACTGCCCGTGCAGCGATTTCCCGCTTGCGTTGAGTTTCCCGTGAGTGGGAGCGTTTGTTCTTCCGTTTTGGCTTGTCAACAGCGTTGGGGTCCGTGATCAGTTCATAATCTGCGCCATAGTCCCGGATAACACGTTCACGCAGCGCCTCGAGATGCTCCGGCGGAGTCATGAAGGCCGTGGCAGAATAGTCCCAATCTCGCGCCCGGATCAGGTCACGTTCGAGCTTCATAAAACACTCGTCACACAACCTCAGGTCATTCACTGGGAATGGCAAATCGCAACCAGCACAAATCGTGTCGATCAGGCTATCGTTGTTATGTTCGTTCTTTTGGTCAGCCATACATAGCAACCTCATATCCCGCTGCTGGATTACTCTCAATCATAATAGGTTTTCTACAGTCACGTGTGGACCCTGGCACTAGGGAGCATTACCGCTTAAGGAGCAACTTGCTCATGACCTCTATCGTACAGTAGATTGGTGTGAACACTGTTAAAGAAGACCATATCAAAGTAGTGTTAGGGGAAACTTATGAAAGCAATTGTCTGCGCCAAGTATGGTCCGCCAGAGGTTCTTCAACTCCAAGAGGTGGCAAAACCTGCCCCCAAGCATAATGAAGTGTTGATAAGAATACATGCGACAGTAGTGACCGCAGGAGACTGCAACGTTTCGCTCAGAGGTCACCCGTTCATTTCAAGGCTGGTCACGGGCCAGTTCACCAATGGTCTCAGAACACCAAGGACCACCATATTCGGGTTTGAGCTGGCAGGTGAAATCGAAGCTGTGGGCAAAGATGTCACGCGATACAAAGAAGGTGATCAGGTTTTTGGAGGGACCACCTTGCGTTTGGGTGCTCATGCCGAGTACATCTGCCTGCCAGAAGACGTGATCACTATCAAACCAGCCAACATGACCTATGAGGAAGCTGCTGCCATCGTTGAAGGAGCAATGACCGCATTGCCTTGTCTGCGAGACCTCGCAAAGATCCGGAAGGGACAGCAAGTCCTCATCATTGGTGCTTCGGGAAGTACTGGCACGGCTGCGGTCCAGCTTGCCAAATACTTTGGAGCAGAAGTCACTGGGGTTTGCAGCACGGTCAATCTGGAATTGGTGAAGTCTTTGGGAGCCGATAAGGTTATTGATTACACCCAAGAGGATTTCACCCAGAACGGCCAGACCTATGACGTTATTTTTGCCATTGCGGGCCCCAGCACGTTTTCACGCTGCCGAGACTCACTGAAGCCCGGAGGCGTTTATCTGACCGATAAGCCCAGCCTGGGAGTTGTCCCTCATATCCTGAAGCTTAACCGCAAAAAGGCGATCCTGGCGTACACTGGGTTGAGACCGGCAAGTGTGAAATGCAAAGATCTGTCTTTTATCAGAGAGCTTATTGAGGCTGGAAAGCTCAAAGTGGTTATCGATCGCTGTTATCCGCTGGAACAGATCGTCGAGGCTTATCGGTATGTCGAAAAAGGACATAAAAGGGGTAATGTCGTCATCACGGTGGCTTAGGTGTAATGGAGCAATCGCCAATACGACAAGAATGCTCAATGCAGGACAAAAAGGTTGGCGGGGAGTGATACCCACCAACCTTCGCGTGTTTACAGGTCAATGTCGAGATTGATAACCTCAACTGCATGATCGGGCGACGCTTCATCCAGGCGAGGCTGCCAGGCCTCACGTGGATGGGTAACACCCCATTCGCCTGCTTTGAGTTGTTCCAAAGATTGTTTATTCATCGCCTGCCACTGGCTATCCATCCCCAGGTCATCGGCAATGAATCCCGCCAATGCCGGCCCAGTGATGTGATCCAGTTCTTCCGACCCCGCCAGCGACATGAAATCGTCCTTGAACTGCCTAGCCCGGTTCTCAGTCTGGAACTGCGCAACTTCGAGCCACTGGGCACGCTGCGGTGCTTCCGGTGACAGAGTCTCGGCCAGATCGCCGAAATTCACCACACATACAGCGGAATAGCCCAACTGCGCCCCCTCGAGATCACGCGCAGGCACAATGTCCAACTGCCAGGTGGGAGTGATATCCGGCGGTTTGAAATCCTCCGGCAGGCGGTAGGGAGCATAGGGTTGGAGACTGGCATCCACCAGGGCATCGTTGGAGAAAGTGGGCGTGGCACCGGGCAGACTCTCATAGATCTCTTTTGTGCCGGGTACGGTTTCCGAGATTGTCCGCACATGGTCGCGGTAAGCCTCCCACTCTTTGGAAGTGAGCGGTTCCCACTCTGGCTCAGGCTGTCCTTCCCAATCCAGCGGCAGATGTCCATCGTAATACTCGATCAGATCGGTCAGCGCGGCATCAGCATCAGCCTGCGCGATACGTTCGTAGGCTGCCGGGCTGCGGTTGAACCCATCCACCGCCAGCGCCGAGTCCGGGTCTTCGGCCATCCGGCTGAACAGCGTCTGCTGCTGGTAAACCAGCGCTTCGTCCAGCGTATCGAGTTCATCCATTGGCAGATAACGTGCCGCCCACCGGTGGTCTTCGTGGTTGGCGTACACATCGACCACGCCGACGCTGTGACCATCATCCACACCCTGGGGGGTGGCAGCCACGAGCGCCGTATCGAAGTGATACCAACCCTGTTCCGGCTCACGCTGCGGCGCTTCGACACCCAACGCTGGCAGCCTGTCCGGGAAGGGCAGGCTGTTATCACGTGCCGTGTCGCGTGCCAGCTTCTGCGCCGCATCAAGATCACCCTCTTCCAGGTACAACTGGAGCGCAGGCAGCGGCCAGGGTGACGTGGCGAGATCGGCCACACCCATCACCGGCTGCGAGTCATGGACGATCAGTCCCTCCTCCATCTGCTGCGCGCGAAAATACCGGAGTTCGTGCGGAGTGTTTTCCGCCAACAGGCTGTCAGAAGTCCGATCAACCACCGCAAAGAAGTGGACCGTCCCCGCTTCGTCGCAGTGGTGTGGCACGTAACGTCCCTGGGTATTCGTGGGTGTCATCCCCTCATCGAACGTCACGGGCAGCACCAAGGCGGCAGGTTTTGGAGCAGGCGGCTGTTCCCAGGCGCTGGCATCCGGCCAGTCGGGATGGTTTTCCCCTTCCGGCAGGGGGGCGACGTTCACTACCGCCACTTTACCCAGCGAGAGGTCGTCACCTTCCCAGGCAAAAAGCGGGGTGTGGGGAGCCAGTTCGTCAGCCCGCATAGCTTCCAGCGCTGCCGCTTCCAGCAGCCTGGTGGTATCGCCTTCGACTTTGACATCCCACAGCCGCTGCTCAATGGGAGCCAGTTCAGCGATGGGACCGTGCGCGACCGGTGCGACATCCAACCGCTCTCCATCCAGGCGGATCAGACTCAACGTCCCCCGGTCGGCCTCCGGCTCAAGCGGGTACACCCCTACCAGGTAGATGGCGCTGTCCGGCTCGTAGGGCATGGTTTCGACCAGCGTCATGGCAGGCTGTAAGCCCTCACGACCCTGCTCCAACAGCGTTTTTTCCGCCTCACGCAGATGTTCCTCCGCCGACATGAAGGACGGGTACTCGGCCAGTGTCAGGCGCTGCTCGCGCTGCAAGCCGTGCTCGCTGCGGGTAGTGCGCACCAGGTCCACCCCAAACGGCTCCTCACTGAGCGGATGACCGGGTGGATCGAGTTCAACGGTATAGGCGGCATCCGGGGTACGGTAGACTAACCCATTCCCGTAGTCCACCGCTGTATCACCGTTCGGATACTGCTTCAGCAGCGTGGTTTCAGAGATCATACTTCACCGTCCTTGGGAATAAGTTTGACACGAAACTGCCGGGAATTCGCCACAAAACAGCCTTCCCGTTCCAGAGATTGGTCGGCGCGCCGGATGAGCTGGCGCAGGGCCGCACCCCGGTCACAACCCAGACGGGCGGCAATACGTTCCAGCGCCGCCCGGTCATCCTCATCCAGCCGGAAGGTGAATGTGCCTTTGGCCTGGCTCATAGATCCATCTCCCACTGCTGCGCTACGTACTCCCCGACTACCTGGGCCGAATCCGGCTCCAACGCCACCCCGCGTTCGTGCTGCCATTCCTGGCGCTGGTCGGCGGCAATCGCCATACCCTCGGCAGCCTCAAACACCCGCTCGACGTCGTCGCTGCGCTGCGCGATACCAATCAGGTGCTCACTGGACTGGTAGGCTTTGTCCCAATCTCCGGCCACGCAAGGAGCAAGCTGGGCTTCATAGGCACCGGAGTCGGGGTCACGGGTCAGCGACAGGATGCTGGCGACACACGTCTCGCGGTCGTCCGGGTCAGGCTGGTAGATGCCAATCCAGTAGGCGGTTTGTGTCGTCTCATCGTAGAAAGGCGGCACGTCACGGTCCGGGTCAAAATCTCCGGCAGCCAGCCCGATACCGGTCAGCGCCTGCGCCGCCGGGTGGAGACCGGTAACTTCGATGTCGGCTTCAACCCCACCCAACTCGTAAGCGGTACGCAGGAGGTCAGCCTGAGCCAGTTCGGGCGGCAGGTCGGTCTCAATAGCCTGATTCAACCCGAACTCACGCTCGAACAGGGCGTATTCATCGGCTGTCAGACCGCGCCACTCCGGCGGGGCCATGTTTTCCCGCACCGCGATCTTGTTCGCGGCTTTTTCGGCCAGGTCAGGTAAGTCGTAGGCCGCCAGGTTCTTGTCATAGGCGTAGCCGTTCAGCCGGTTGAACAGGCCTTCCGCCTGGTCAAGTTCGTCCGGGTCAAAAGCCTGCACGCGCAGAAAGGTTCCTCCCAGGTCGCCGGTCATGGTATTGGCGTACAGGTCCACGCAGCCGACCTCGTACCCTGACAGGTTTCCTCCGGCATCGTGCTGTTCCAGGCCCACAAAACGGGCATCCAGCCAGGCCCATTCTTTGGGTGGTTCCGGGGGCGGCGCTTCGAAGCCGGGCAGCGCAGCCTGGCCGGGAGCCGGGGCAGCGTAAAACGGCTCCGGCTCATAGTCGTATTCCTCCGGGGCTTCATCCAGAAACCGCACGTCATCCGGCGGTTCGCTGGAATCCATCTCGAAGGGTGGCTCGTAGTCGTATTCTTCCGGCGGCGGTTCAGGCGGAAGAGCTTCTGGCGGATAGTCAGGAGCGTAGGTCATCGCTCACTCCCTCCTTAACTCGATAAACCGTGCAGCGTGACCGGCTTGTGTTCCAGGCCGCGTGTGTAACCGCAGCCGGGGTAGTTCATACAGCCGATGAACTTGCCCGCCTTGCCGCAACGCTCGACCAGGTCGCCGCCACAGGCAGGACAGGTTTCACCGGTAGGGACGGGCGGGGTGCGGCGGGCTTGTGCCTGCTGTTGGGAGACTTTCCCGGCAGCGCCTAACAACGGCGCAAAATCGGACCAGAAAGACTGGAGCACGGCCAGGCGCGGCGCGGCTCCCCGTGCCACTGCATCCAGCGCGTCTTCCAGGCGGGCGGTGTACGGGGCAGCAAACAGGTCCGGGAAATGAGCGACCAGGAAGTTGCACAACGTCACACCGCTTTCGGCTGGCACCAGTCGTTTATCCCGGATCTCAGCATACCCGCGCTCTTTGAGAGTCTGGACCATACTGGCATAGGTCGAAGGGCGGCCAATGCCGAGCCGCTCCAACTCATGCACCAGGGAGGCTTCGGTGAAGCGCGGCGGTGTTTTAGTGCGGTGCTCACCAGGCCGCCATTCGAGCAAACGCAGCGCTGCGCCTTCGACCAACGGCGGCAGGCTGGTTTCCACTTCCGCCTCGACATCCGGGTCGGGCAGTTCCTGGTAGACCTTCAGGAACCCCTCGAAGACCAACGTGCGGCCTTTGGCCTCGAACAGCAGCGGATAGGGCTGTCCGGGCGCTTTTCCAGCCCAGACCGGAACCGTTTGGATGACATAACGTGCCGGGGCTATCTGAGAGGCAACAAAGCGTTTCCAGATGAGCGCGTAGAGGGCCGCGCCATCACCCTCCACCTCCTGCGGCAGACGGGTCACCTCGGCAGGCCGGATAGCTTCGTGCGCTTCCTGAGCGTGTTTGGTTTTCGCCTCGTAGACTGGCGGTTGGTTCGGGACGTAATCTCCGCCGTAGGTCGTGACAATCACCCGGCGGGCCGCTTCCGCCGCTTCCGGTGCAATGGACACCCCATCGGTACGCATATACGTAATCTGCCCGGCTTCGTAGAGCCGCTGGGCGATCTGCATCGTACGTTCCGGCGACAACCCCAGCCTACTGCTGGCCGCCTGCTGTAAGGTGCTGGTGGTGAAAGGCGGCTGCGGGTGGCGCACCTGGTGGTCCTGGATGATCTGCCCGACCCAGAAGGCGGCCTGCTGCATCCCGGCCATCAGCTTCTCAACCTGTTCGCGGCTGAGGCGTTCGACTTTCTGTCCCTGGATCACCGACAGCCGGGCCTCCAACTCAATCTCACCGGTTCCCAGGTGAGCCTCCAGCGCCCAGTAGGTTTCCGGCGTGAAAGCGGCGATCTGCTTTTCACGCTCGGCCACCAGGCGCAGGCAGGCGCTTTGCACCCGGCCTGCTGAGTAGCGCCCATCGAGCGCTTCGCAGGCCAGCGGCGAGACCAGGTAACCCACCAGCCGGTCCACGATGCGGCGCGCCTGCTGCGCTTCGACTAGATTCACATCCAGCGGGCGCGGCGCAGCGAGCGCCGCTTTCACCGCGCTTTCCGTGATCGCGGTAAACGTCACGCGGTACACCGGTTTGTCCGGCGGTAGTTCGGCCAGCTGCAAGATGTGCCAGGCAATAGCCTCGCCTTCGCGATCCGGGTCGCAGGCGACGTAGACCGCCTCGGCATTTCGCATGGCCTTGATCAGCCGCCGGACGGTGTTGGCCTGGCGGGGCAGAACTTCGTACAGCGGGCGGAAATCCTTGTTGACTTCGACCCCCAGCTTGTCCTGGGGCAGGTCGCGGACGTGGCCGCGTGTCGCTTCCACCCGCCAGCCGGGTCCCAGGATGTGGCGGATTTTGGATGTCTTAGCGACCGATTCGACGATGAACAGCTTTTCAGCCATAGACCTTATTGCTCCTTGTCCTATTGATCATTCGCACGAGCGCTTTGAGCTGCTCGCGGGTCCGTTTGCGGTCGATTTGCGGCCAGGTAGGCCGCGAGTTCC
>CAYYNB010000206.1:0-9525 GCA_964472565.1 uncultured Anaerolineaceae bacterium | reverse complement strand
ACCCCGCCCCCTCGTACACAATCCGCCACAGGCACAGCGCCAGCAGCGCCAGCGGAAACAGGATCAGGTTCGGCAGATGGCCCGCGCTGAGATGCCCCTGTACTGCCGGAAACGCCATAAATACCAGCCCGCCCACCACTGCCGCCAGAGGCCGCCGCCCGTTAAGCTGCATCCCCAGCCAGTACGCGGCCAGGCCGTTCAGCACCAGGCTGATCAACACCGCCAGATTAAAAGCCGCCAGCGCCCCCACGATCAACGCCAGCGGCACCGGGGCCAGATAAGGGATCGGGTGCATCCACAGCAGCGTGCTGTCCCATTCGCGCGGATACGCCAGCAGCGTCTGGTGAAAGGGACTCGCGCCATTCGACAAGGCATCCTGCGCCCACCAGATATGGCGAATCACTTCATACGCATCGCTGTATCCCGCGCCCGCCGCATGGCTGTTCAGCCGTGTGACCAGCGGCCATGTCATCACCACCGCCGCCAGCGTATACACCACCACCGGCAGCATAATCAGAAAGAGGCGTTTTGATCGCATAAGGTCTACAGTTTCTTGGCAACAATCAAATCTTCTTGATGGTGCAGCCGCGCCGTTTCAACTATCTCAAAATGTCCGGCGGTGATCTCCGCTTCTAATTCCGCGCCGGTGTAGGATCGCATCACGGGAATCAGCCCCACTTTGCTCATCAGCCTCAGCCCTGCGCTGAGCATCTTTTTCTCGCCCATGCACGGCGTCACGGACACGAACATCCCGCCCGGCTTTAAAAGCGCGTGGATGCGCGGCAGCGCGGCCTCGTCCACCAGATGCAGCACATACGCCGCCACGATCACATCATACGTCCCCGGCACATACCGGCTGTCCGACAGGCTGGCCTGCGCATACTCAATATTCTGAATGCCGCGCGCCGCCGCTTTTGCCCGCGCCAGCTCGATCATGTTAGCGGAGGTATCCAGCGCCTGAAGCAGTTTCACACGGCCCGCGATCTCGTTCGCGATCAGTCCTGTCCCGCACCCAAAATCCAAAACCGTATCATCCGGCTTGAGATACTGCTTCAGCTTCTCGATGATCGTGGTATACGTCGCGGCGTCTTTTTGCTCCTCCTGATCGTAGGATTTTGCTGTCCGGTCCCAAAACTTTTCCGATCCGCTCATGTGGGCGCTCCTTTTTGAATACGCCCTACAAGTGTACCATCCTGCCCACTTTGCGCACCTGTAAGTTTTTCCGCTATAATGCAGTGAATTCAGGAGGTGGTTCTATGAGTTTCAGTGACATTGCCGCCCGGATGCGCAAACATGCGGACGATAAAGCAGACAAGGCCGAAGTCGGGCCGCGTAATTTTGAAGAAATCTATTTGCTGCGCGCCCGTATTTTGGGGGTGCTGATCCGCGATGCGCGTCAGGCCGCCGATCTGTCGGTCGATGAAGTCGCTTCGCAGGTGGGCGTGGCGTCCAGCCTTCTGGTCGAATGGGAGTATGGTCACAGCATGCCCAGCCTCCCCCAGGTCGAACTGCTGGCCTATGCCATGAATCTGCCCTTGAGCCATTTCTGGGGCACCGAAACCCTGCTTCAACAAGCCCAGCGGCGCGGCGTCCGCTCCGAAGATTATGCCATGCTGCGCAACCGGATGATCGGTGCGCTGCTGCGTATGGCCCGTGACAAACGCAGCCTGTCCATTGACGATCTCGCGGCTGAAGTCGGCATCCTGCCCAACCATCTCGCCGCCTACGAACTCGGCCAGCGTTCGATCCCGCTGCCCGTCCTCACGTCGCTGGCCCAGGTCTGCCGCGTCAACCTGTCCTATTTCCTCGAAGAGGGCAACCGTGTCGGGGAATTTCTGACCTTGCAGGAAGACCTCAAGCGCTTCGTGGATATGCCCGAAGACATGCGCCATTTCGTCTCCTCGCCCGTCAATCAGGCGTACCTCGAACTCGCCATGAAACTGGCGCGGCTCTCATCGCCCGAACTGCGCGGCATTGCCGAAGCGATTCTGAACATCACGCTTTAGCCCATTCCACTTGATCACCGCAATTTTCAGCCCTGTCCAATCGGACGGGGCGAATTGGTTCTTGACCTTGACGCTGGGTGAAGGTTTACACTGAGGACGATGCACATGACAGACCGCCGCTTTACGATTGGTGAACTGGCCGAACTCACCGGGCTGACGCGCCGCGCCCTCCGCATCTACGAGGAAGCCGGGCTGTTGGTCCCGCAGCGCTCCGATAACGGCTACCGCTGCTATACCGAACAGCATCTCAAGGACGCCCGTGTGATCCACGACATGCGCCAGGCGGGGATTCCCCTGGTGATGATCGGGCAGTTGATCACCATCAAACATTCCGGCTTACCCGCCGACCAAAAACTGATCGGCTGCCTGGATGTGCTCGACGAGATTCACGCCGATCTGCTGGCCAAACGTCAGGCCATTGATGCGGCGCTGCGGCAGGTCGAAAGTCACCAGCAGGAAGCGCGCGCCATGTTGACCGAAAAAAGGAGTTTCTAACCATGAATGGCTTATACGAAGTGTTGGGTGGTTCCAATGTGTTTATCGTGGACGATCCGGCGTCAGGTGTCACGCTGATTGACGCCGGACTCCCCGGCACGGCTAACCGGGTGCTGCACCAATTGCAGGCCATCGGGCGCACCCCACCCGACGTGAAACACATTCTTATCACCCATGCCGATTTTGATCATGTGGGCGATCTGAAAAAATTAGTCGATGCCACCGGCGCACGTGTGATCGCCAGCGCCCTCGGCCAGACCTATCTTCAACGCCGGACGCCGCCGCCCCACATGTCCCCCCCGCTGTCCTGGCTGGCCCGCGCCGTGAGCCTGGTGATCCAAAAGTCGAACAAGGTCGATCAGATCGTCTCCGGCGGCGAAGTGTTACCTATCGCCGGGGGCATCCGTGTGATCGCCACGCCGGGCCACACGCCCGATCACCTCAGTTTCTACTGGGAACGCGAGCGCGTGCTGTTTGCCGGGGATTTATTCCGCTACAACGACCACAAACTGACTCTTTCGCCCAAACGCATCACGCACGATCAAGCCGCCGTTGAGCAGAGCGCCCGCGCCGTGCTCGCCCTCGAACCCGCCGTGATCTGCCCCGGTCATGGTCAGGTCTGGACGCGCGCCGACGCCCCCGACCAACTCCAGGCCGTGCTGGCGCTTTAACACTCCATCACCACTTCGTAGGGGCAATTCATGAATTGCCCCGCTTTCTTACCCCCTGATTTTAGGTCTGTATGCCGATCCCCATTTCACCCTACAATAAAGAAACAGCCCGTTCCTTTTTTTGCGCGTGAGGACCCATCCCATGTTTGATTTCGACCAGCCGAAGGAAAAACGGAAACGCAAACCACTTCCCGACTATTCGGAATTTTACGACGCTCCCGCCCCCCACCCGAAAAGAAAATTCTATATACTCGCGGCGATTGTGCTGCTGATCAGCAGTTTTGCGGTCCACCTCCCGCAGCATATCCTTGCCCAATACTACTGTGAACACGGCTGGCATCAGTACACCGCGAAACACTACCAGGCCGCAATTAGCAGCTACACGCGCGCCCTGGAACTCGATTCGGACCACGCCGAATGTTACCAGCGCCGCGCGATGGCCTACGCCGATGACGGCAGTTATGATCGCGCCTTTGCCGACTACGCTCACGCGATCCGCCTGAACCCCAACAAGCCCGATTTTTACGACTGGCGCGGCAGTCTCTACCTGTGGACCGCCCAACCCGATCTGGCAATTGCCGATTACACCCGCGCGATTGAACTGGACCCCAGGCTGCCCCACCTCTACTATATGCGCGGTTCCGCCTATGCCTGGAAACACGACCAGGAACCCGCCATCACCAACTACACCCGCGCGCTTGAACTGGACCCCCAAATCGCGGATTACTACCAGAAGCGCGGTTTAGCCTACGCAGCGCAAGGCGATTATGTTCGGGCGCTGGCCGATTTTTCCTATGCCCTCAAACTGGATGCTCACCGCGCCGACAGTTACCTGGAACGCGGGCGCGTCTATATGGCGCAGCAAAACTGGTCTGCCGCCCTGGAAGAACTCAACCGCGCGCTTGAACCCGACTCAACTTTCCGCCGTGATGCCTACTTCGAGCGTGGTAAAGTCTTCGCCCAGATCGAACGTTACGCCGACGCCCGCCAGGACTTTCTCGCCGCGATTGCGTTGGGCCATCCCACCGCCGCCGTCGAGCTAAACAACCTGCCGCCAACACTCAACTAGACAAAAACAGCCATATCATACCCTTTTGCCTCTTGACATCTTATACGAACCATCTTACACTTTTGACAGTGGAGTAGGTTGTTCGCAGTACGGTACGAAAGATTTCCCGATGCGCCGAAGTTCCGCATCGGGTTTTTTATTGGGCACCGGGGGAACTCCTAAGCCACATTTGTACATCGTTTTAATAGGAACAAGGAGTGTTCCCTGCCATGACAGATCGAGTCACCGGCACTGTCAAGTGGTTCAATGCTCAAAAAGGCTACGGCTTCATCCAGACGGAAAACGGTCCCGATGTGTTCGTCCATCACAGCGCCATCAAAGCAACAGGGTACCGCGAACTTGCTGAAGGCGAGCGCGTCGAATTTACCATTACTCAAGGTCAAAAGGGACCGCAGGCGAGCGAAGTGGTTCGAGTGAACCGCTACTAGTTTTCATTTGAATACGCATGGTTGGCCCCGTCCTGTAACGGGGCTTTTTGTTTACATTATCTCCTGCCCCTCCCCTTCCCTGAGCTAATCATCACCCACATCTTTTGAGACACGGACCGGCACGTGCCCGTAGGGGCGATTCACGAATCGCCCCGCGCTTGCCGCGCCCGCGTTTCCCCCTCTTCCAACTCGGTTGGAGAGGGGGCAGGGGGTGAGGTTCGCTTCTTCCCCCTTCCTGATTGCGGAAAGGATGCCGGGAGGATCGCTTAACGTAATGCCTCAAGAAAATAGTGGCGCAGCCTTATCAATTCTGCGTTACAATTTCCGCTCATGAAAAAAACTCATCTGGCAATGCTGGCCGTGCTGCTGCTGGCTGCATACATCCGCATCCACAATCTGAACGAACAGGGCATCTGGGGCGACGAAGGCTGGTCGATCTGGCTGGCACGCGGCGACTCCGTGCGTGATCTCACCATGACGATGGTCGTCGATCATCACGGCCCGGTTTATTCCACCCTGCTCCGCGCCTGGGACCTCGTCGCGGGCGGTACGATTCTCGCCCTGCGCTATATCACCGTGCTGTTTTCCATCACCAGCATCGCGCTGATCTACCGCCTGGGCCGCGCCCTTTTCACCCCCACCGCTGGCGTTCTGGCCGCGCTCGCCTTCACCCTGATGGATAAGCAGGTTGTGCTCACCCAGGAAGTCCGCGACTACCCGATCATCTATTTCGCCATGATCGGCACCGCCTATTTTTACGTGCGCTGGCGTTGCCAGCCGCGCGGCGGCAATGCCTTTGGCTTTGTCGCCTTCAGCATTTTCGGGCTGTATTTGCAGTACTACTGTTACATGGTCAATCTGGCGCTTCTGGCCCACGCCCTGCTGACCATTCGTAACCGCCCCCAATGGAAGCATTTTATCGCCCAGAACGCCCTGATCGCGCTGGCCTTTTTGCCCTGGATCGGCATCGTCGTTCACCAGTTCGTCAACACCCCGGTGGATGAAGAAGTCCTGACAACCATTCACGGCCTGCCCTTCAACCGCCACACCATCGAATATCTGGCTACCGAGTCCTTTGGCAAGCCGGTTGCTCTCTTCGGGATGCTCTTTCTCGTCGGCAGCGTCGCCCCGCTGATCCGCACCCCCGGCCCGATGTCCACCCTGCCGCGCCAGAACCGTATATCGAACGTGCTGCTGGCGGTCTTATGGTTCGCCGTCCCCCTGCTGATCACCTTTGCCCTGCACAGCCAGTACCCGCTGCTGACCGATCGCAACATTTCCGTGATCATGCCCGCCATTGCCCTGCTGGTCGGCTTCGGCCTGACCGCCTTCGACCAATTTGGGATGCTCTTTCTCGCCCTGCTGATCACCGCCGACGGCGTGCTGACCACCGACGCCTATTTTGTCAAACCGCCCTGGCGGCAGATGGCCGCCGACATCCGCGCCAACTATCCCCCCGGCGAAATCGTCCTGGTCGATGTCGAAGGCGACCACGCCGCGCTCTGGTATCATCTGCTGTTAGCCCTGCCCGACCAGGATCGCCGCGCCGTGATCAACCGGCTCCCCGCCGAAGACACCCATCCCACCATCGTCTCGCTGCACGATCTGCGCAAACGTTACCAGGGCGATTTTACGGTGGAACTCCAGAAGCGCATCGCGGACACGCCGGGCCTCTGGCTGGGCTACTGGGGCGACGAAGCCAAAAAGCACGACACCTTTGATATTCTCGAAGCTTCCGGTTTTGTGCGCACCGCCACCCGCGCCTATGCCCATCACGGCTATCCTATCTTCGCCTACCGTTATGATCGGGTGGCGGCCCTGCAAGACCCCCTCTTCCACTTTGGCGACTCGATCACGCTGCGCCGTTTCGCCGCGACATCAGACCATCACCCCGGCGACACCGCCCATGTTATGCTCTGGTGGGTCGCTGCGTCACCCCTGCCCGCCGATTACACGGTATCGGTCTTTCTGCTCGACGCCAACGGGTTCCCGCTGCGAAACGCGGCTGGCAGTCTGCTCGTCCAGCATGACGCTTTTCCCAGCGTGCCCACGTCTCAATGGGAGCCGGGATCGGTTATTTTCGACAACCACCCCCTCGCCCTACCCGACACGCTGCCGCCTGGAATCTATCAGGTCGGGCTAAAATTATATGACCTGGCCGCTGGCACCATCCTGCCAGTCGATGGGCAGGATTATATTATTTCAGGTAAAATCCAGGTAAAATAGGACATGACGTTTAGCCATCTTTAACAGGATAGCCTGCGTCTTGCTTTCGCCCGGTTTGCCTGTATAGTTATGCACCGTATCGTTACAAGAAAGACGTGTGAGACGACGCCCAACGTCGTGTCACCTGGGGGAACAATGACAACAAGTGTTGATGTGGTTACTTGGACCGCACCGCTTATTTTAAACGCCCTGCAATCTCATCTCTCGGAACTTCGCCGCCTGGGGGTGCGCAAAATCGGGTTATTCGGTTCCTACCGTTATAACACCGCCCAACCCGACAGCGATATGGATTTCGTGGTTGTCCTCAAACACTGCTCCTTTGATAATTACATGGCGGTTAACTTTTTTCTCGAAGACCTCTTCAACTGTCCCGTCGATCTCGTGCTGGAAAAGTGCCTGATCGCGCGCGGACAGGCCTTTGTTTTGGCCGAAGCGCTGTATGTTAATGGGTTATAACCAGCAGGAGTCTGCCCTATGTCCACCGCCGACGAACTGAAGGAACAGGGTATCAAGCAGTTTATGCAGCGCGACTACGAACACGCGCTGACCACCTTCCAACAGGCCCTCGAAGCCTTCGAAGCTGAAAACAAGCCCGATCTGGCCGCCGAAATGAATGTGAATCTGGGCTTGACCCTCCATTCGCTCGGCCAGCACGAAGAAGCCCTTGAAGCCATGAACCGCGGCCATGCCTATTTTGCCCAGAGCAATGACCGCACTCGCATCGCCCAGGCGCTCGGCAACATGGCCCGCGTGTATGCCAAGCTCGGCAACACCGAACAGGCCATCACCAACTACCGTGAAGCCTCCGCCCTGTTCCTCGAACTGGAAGATGAAGAGAGTTACGGTCAGACCGTGCTGGCGATTGCCGATCTTCAATTCCGCACCGGCCAGCGTATGCAGGCCATGGCAACCTACGAAGTCGGGCTGGAACACATCAAGCATCCCAACGCCCGCCAACGCGTCATGAAGGGCTTGTTGGGCGTGCGCAACCGGATGACCGGCATGGGTGTCATCAAGGATGACGACGAGTCAACCCAGGACGAGTAAGCCTGCATGCCCGAAACTGCGCCGCTCCCGCAGGCTGTGGGACCATACCTGATCCGCGCGAAAATCGGCGCGGGCAGTATGGCGACGGTTTACCGCGCCTACGATACCCGCATCCAGCGTGAAGTGGCGCTCAAAGTCCTCCAGTTATATCTGGTCGGCAACGAGAGCGCCAGCAAACGCTTCGAGCGCGAAGCCCAGACCCTGATCAGGTTCCGCCACCCGCACATTCTGCCCGTGTCAGATTACGGCTGGGACGGCGACACGCCCTATTACGCCATGCCGCTGATGTCGGGCCGTTCGCTGGCCGATCTGCTCAAAAGTGCGCCGCTCCCGCTTCCCCAGGTGGGTGACATCACCCGCCAGATCGCCAGCGCCCTGGATTACGCCCACCGCCATAACATCATTCACCGCGACATCAAACCCAAAAATATCCTGCTGGATGACCACGACACGCCTTTTTTGGCCGATTTTGGCGTGGCGCTGGCGACCAAAAGCCCGCGCCTGACCTCACAGGGTAATTTTATCGGCACCGTCGCCTATGCCTCGCCTGAACAGTGTCGCGGCGACACGGTGAACGGCCCTGCCGACATCTACGGTTTAGCGGTGATCGTCTTCCAGATGGTCACAGGCCACCCGCTGTTTGAAGCGCCCAGCCCGCTCGCCATGATGATGAAGCACATGAACGAAGCGCCGCCCAACCCGCTCGCCTACAATTCCCGCCTGCCCTTTGGCCTATATGCGGTTCTGGCGAAAGCGCTGGCGAAACTGCCCGAAAACCGTTACGAAACGGCCAAAAAATTCAGCGAAGCCCTGGATGAAGCGCTGGGTTTGTTTACACCACAGCCCCCCGTCGATGATGAGGCCTGGTTGGGCGCAGCACCACCCACCCCAGCGCCCGAACCCGTTTATACACCGCCAGCCCCAGCGCCTGAACCCACCGACGACTTTTTCACCGAAGAATCCTTCGACTTTGACGATTCGACCCTGCCGCCCACCGTCGAACCCGCCTTTGAATTTCCCGATGACGATCTTCCAGTCACACCGCCGCCGCCGTTTGAGGCACCGCTCCCCCCCATCATCCAGCCCTTGCCCGCGCGCCGTGCCCGGCCTGTCTCCGGGTTAGTGTGGGGCCTCTACGCCACCATCGCGGTTTCGATTATCGCGCTGATCACCTCCATGATCATCCTGGCCCGCGAACTGCTGGGTTCAGACCTGGACGCCACGCTCAACAGTCACCCGCTGGATGTGCAGATTCATTACCCGTCCGATTGGTCAATGGATCAGACCACCGTCCCCATTCTCGACGGGCCAACCGCCAACATGGTCATCCTCTCCGATCAGGCGGTGCCGCCGGATGGTCCTTACGCCTCCGCCCAACTGGTCATCGCCGTGCAGCAGCTAGACCCTACCGCCATGTTTAAGATGCCGCTGCGCTGCCAGATCGAAATTCGGAACGGCCCCGCCGCCACCTTCGACTGTATGCGCAAGAGCGGGTACATTGCGCCCAAATACAATGCCTTCACGAGTGATCATTTTGAGGGAGCCGTCAAACTCCCCGGCAAATATCCCCCCACCCCCGCCGC
>CAYYNB010000205.1:0-9662 GCA_964472565.1 uncultured Anaerolineaceae bacterium | reverse complement strand
TGCGCCGCCCCCCCCGCCCGCCTATCGGTGACGGTCTGCTCTCCAATGACTCCGCCCGCCCTATCAACAATCAGCGTTCGGTCAGACAACCCATCGTTGTTCGTGTCAAAGGTGATCCGCAGTGCGTCTGGTATGCCCTCGTTGCTCTCGATAAGCACATACAGGAAGGCTTCATTCTGGAACGCGCGGACCTGTGATATATCCGCGCCGCCCTTCCCATCGCCAGCCGCATCCGTCACAATGCCCCCACGCGTTTCCCAATCATCCACGTTCCCATCGATAGCCAGCCACGTATATCCGGTGGGGAGGGGCGGCCATTGCTCGTCGGGTAGTTCAAGCAGCCACGCGACAATTCGCTCTAGAAGTATCTGGTTGCCGGGGTAGAGCGCGTCAATACGCTGCGGTGCAAAGATCAATCCATAATCATTCTGAACCATCTGTGAGTCGCCCAGGATCACCACGCGCGACCCCGTAACGATGCTTTCCGATAATCCTCCCACATTTTGCCACCCGATCAGGTCTTCACCCGGTGTGATCTCCAGCGGTACTGGAGTATCCGCAGCTTCGAACACTCTTCCTACTTCGCCGTATGCGGTGGGGGAGGCCAAAAGCGGCCCCGCATCCGCGTTGATTCCAATCGCATCAATTTCGATGATGCGAGCGCCCCAGATATAAATGGGCACATGGTACCGCACCAGAGGATCCAGAATAGGATGCGGCACGCGGTCTGCATACACCCGTGAAAAAGCGGTTTCCGCCGTTGTGATATTGTCGAGCGTAAACCACGCCTCAGCCGCAAAAGCATCGGTGAAAACCAGCCCATAATCCTGGTTCAGCAGTTTAGCTAAGCCATCGCTTGCACGTTCATTGCGTGTGCCATCCTGCCCCAACGGATCAACCGTGAACAGCAGATGATGCCCCTGGGCCAGATGGACCCACAAATGCGCCAGGAACGCCGCCGGTAAAGACCGGGTTGGCTGGGAGATCACAATCACAGCCGCGTCGGCTGGAATCGGATCATCGAGTGTGATGCTTTCCACCCGTGCCCCCCGATCTTCAAAAATAACCTTGAGTTTGGCAATGCCGTCTGCATCCCAATCGCCGGGTGTTCCCAGGGCCTTATCCTGCACAAAAACCACCAGAGGTTGACTCTGTGCGTGCCCTTGCGCCATCGGGAGAAACAGCATCAAAAGCAATAGGCAGGTGAACCGTCGCATAGTTACGATCCTTCGGACGTTGGGGTATAGGTCGGTCCGGGTGTCGGCAGGGTGATCGCCTGGGGTTCAGCGTCCAACATCCAGGTAATCGCGTTTAAGACAAATTCGACATTACCAGGATACAGAAAAGACGGGCTGTTTGGCGGTGAGGTTTGGAACCCGCCCCCATTGGTCACAAATTCCCGATCCCCAACCATAAGCAGCCGTGCTCCCCCGTCGGCATTCATCGAAATAGCCGCCAGCACCATTTGTCCGCGCACCAGATCGTCATCTTCCGAATACGACACTTGTCCATTGAGGACATACTCATCGTAATCCGTCTCTCCATAATATGCGGGTAGCGAATAAACCAGGGGAACCACTTCAAACAACTGCATCGAAGCATCAATTTCCAGCGGGCGTGCCCCGAAGAAAGCCAGCTCACCTGACAAATTTTGTGTAATCGGGTGCGAACTATTCACATTGCTCGTCACAAAATTGGTGATCAGCAGCGGCGCTTCAAATACCTGTGGGGTGGCGGTAGGAACTGGGGTAGCTCCCTCCGGCGTTTCCGGCTCTTCCGCATACAATGTAACCGTCCGCATCCCGCCCTCAAGTGCCACCACACCATCCTGAGCGCGAAGCCCCATGTCATCCCACGTGATCTCCAGCAAACCACTGTTGCCCCGGAAAGCGCGCGTACCTTCAAAGGGTGGGTTAGTAAAGAGCAGCAGTCGGCCTCCGTTGTACAGGTACATCCATAACCGCACCACTTGTTCGCTGCCAAGATCGCGGATCGGACCAACCAGGATCACCAGGTCCGCATCCGTTGGGAAGGGCCGCCGCCACTCCAGTGTTTGCAAATCGGCCCCTAACCGTTGGAGCAGTCCCGCCAATCGAGATACACCGGCTTCACTGCGATCAAACCGGCTTGCGGCATCGTTGCCTTCCGCAAAATAAATCCGGTATGAATCCAACCGGGCATATCCCTCGGTGATCGAATCGGCGCTGACATAGCGCGGCGTGGCAGCACTCGCGGCGATCAGTCCGCCAATCATAGCAAAAATAACCAGGCTGAATAACAGTTTATAACGCATAGTATATCCTCAGCAGTTATGACTTATTGTAGATTATAGAATAATTGAGAAGGACCAACTGAAAAAAAGTCATAAAACTAATGCCCATGATTTTTGTAGGGAAGCAAGAGTATTGTTGGCAAACCGGGGTGATGGATGTATAAACACAACACTTTCGCG
The DNA here is from genome assembly GCA_964472565.1 of uncultured Anaerolineaceae bacterium. Classification (GTDB taxonomy): domain Bacteria; phylum Chloroflexota; class Anaerolineae; order Aggregatilineales; family Aggregatilineaceae; genus DATAMF01. The sequence goes on along the minus strand of CAYYNB010000205.1, from coordinate 7,210 downwards.
TCAGGAATGGCAGTCCAAATATGTCAGACATCTCAAACACAGAACTGATCGCGCGCGCCGCGTCTGTGGTCAATCCCAGGGAATTTGGCGAACATATGGTGGGTGATGTAGGCTGCGCCTTGCTCTCTGGGGCGGGTAATATCTATCTGGGCGTCTGCATTGACATCGGTTCCAGCATCGGATTCTGTGCCGAACACAGTGCTATTGCGGCCATGATCACGGCGGGCGAATTCAAGATTCGTAAAATCGTCGCCGTGTGGAAAAACGAGGAAGGCGATCTGTTCGTGCTGTCGCCTTGTGGACGGTGCCGCGAGTTCATGCGACAAATTCACCCGGACAATCTGGCCGAAACCGAGGTTATCCTGGGCATCGATCAGGTTGCAAAACTGGCGGACTTGTTGCCCTATCCCGATTGGTTCAACAAAACGGTCCTCTGATCCCGGCTGGCAGCAGCACTTATGGATAGGTGGCAGGTTTGCAAACCTGCCCCCTCTCTATCCAATCCGTCCGTTCGCCTCATCTCCCACCTGAACCATCAGATTTGGCAGAATCATAGGGGCGCAGCCTTATATTAAATCAGTGGTTGACTCGAAAGCCGCGTCCCCGGTCCCGGATGGTTCACCAGCACATCCTGCACCCCCGCCAATGACCGCAGCTCAGCTTCGATTTGCTCTGCATTGTCGGGCTGGCACAGCACATGCACATTCGCCCCGGCGTCAATCGTGAAATACACCGGAACACCCGCCGCCCGCCAGTCCCGCACCGCATGCAAAACGCCCACCGTCGCCGGGACCCAATACAGCAAACTGGGCCGCGAAGTCATCGCCACCGCATGCATGCGTATCGCTTCCTGCTCGGTTTCTTCGCCCAGCAGGGCAAAATCCCGCGTCTGGATCGCATGCCGGATCAGCGGTAGGGTGCGTTTGGCCTCTGCCAGTCGCACATCCGCAAAAGGACTTGTCGTAACCAGTTCGATCCCTTCGCTCGATCCCACCGTTTTATGCCCCGTCTGCACAATGGCGATCAAATCGCAGATGTCCCAGTGTTCCGGCGGCGCGACCTGTTCCGCGTATGAATCCTCGCCGCGATCCCCGGCGTGCCACTCCACATACCCCGCCGGGACAGATCGGCATGCCGACCCCGATCCCAACCGTGCCAGAATCGTGAGTTCCCGTTCGCTCAGCTTCAGTCCAGCCGCCGCCGCTGCGGCCACCGTCAGCGCCGCGAATGCCGACGCCGACGACGCAATCCCTGCCCCCATTGGAAATGTATTGCGCGACACCACCCGCGCCCGTGTCTCAATTCCCGCCTGTGTTCGAATTCGATCCAGGTGTTTGGACACTCGCGCCGCCGCTTTTGCCTGTGACTCCTGTCCCGCAATCGTCACCTCATCAGCGTTTAACGAGCTGTCAAACTCCACGCGGCTAATCGTGTTCGCGTGATCCAGGTTCATCGAAATCGACGAATTGAGCGGCAGTCGCAAAGCATGATCCTTGCGTCCCCAGTATTTAATAAAAGCAATATTCGCGCAGCTAACCGCAGTCGCCATCAAAATATCCCTTCGGTTTCAACCCGTACCCCTTGCGCGTTCGAATGGATCGTCAGAATTTGCCCCCCAGCCGCTTCGAGCGCCGCTTCAACGGCTCCGCGCTGTTCGTCTGCCGTCAGCGCGATCATGCAGTCCCCGCCGCCCGCCCCGCTCAGTTTTGCGCCGTAGGCACCCGCCGCCCGCGCCGCGAATACCAGCCGCGCCGTTTCCGCTGTATCCACCCCCAGCGCATGCAGCAGCCCGTGTTGCATATCCATCAGTTCCCCCAGCGCTCCCCATTCCCCGTGTTCGATAGCGCTCCGCCCGTTGATCACAATCCGGTGCATGCTATCGAACAGTTCGTGCGCCAATCCCGGCCATGCATCCAACCGCTGATGCACCCGCCCGATATATGTTGCCGTATCCGCTTTGATCCCCGAATACGCCACCACCAGCGGCAGTTGTGCCACGTTCAGTGGCTCAATCTGGACATCCCGCTCCCCCAGACAGTAATACAGCGTTCCCCCGAAAATCGCCGCCGCCAGATCATATCCCGATCCGGTCTTCTGCACCCGCAGAATAGCCCGCTTCCCGATGCTGAACAGCCGTTTGGCCTCGATCTCAACCCCGCTCAGCTTCGCCAGCCCAAACAGCGTACACGCGACGGTGGCCGACGAACTGCCGAGTCCGAATTGGCTCGAAAAATCGCTCCGCGTCTGAATCATCAACCCGTGTTCCAGCCCAAATTCCTCGCGGAATTCCTTGATCGCGCTTTCAATAAATCGCGTCCCGCGCGCCAATGCGGTCCCATCAACCAGCGCGCGGCTGACCTTCCCCCGCACCTCGTCCACGCCCACATCAGGCGCTTGGATCACCAGCGTATCACCATCTACTGGCCCCAACCGCATATGCAGCCGCGCCTCCATTGCCGTCACCAGGCACGGATGCCCGTGGACGACGGCATGTTCACCCAGCAGCATCAATTTACCGGGAGCCGAAACATGAATCGAATTCGAAAGAGGTTCGCCCAAAAACACATCCTTAGTTTTTGCTTAATTCTCGTCTGGTTTTCCATGAATTCTGCATGAAAAGTTTAGATCGTTTAGCCGTAGCCAGCAAAGACTGCTGTAAAATACGGGGTAGACAGGTCGGGTTGTGTATATTTCTATGGTGGGCACATCTTGTAAAATGGTAAATCGGCATCCTTGAAAGGTTATCGTAACATGCTCTCATATGAACAGTTATTTGGACCCATCATCGCGGACATTGAAGGGGAAATGCGCGCTGTCCGCCGCGAACAGACCGAAATTTCGCCGTTGTTCTGGTCCGTCGTCGATTACCAGTTTGGCTGGGACCTCGCGCCCGATCAGGCCGACTTGTTCAAAAAAGTAACTGGGAAAAAAATTCGCCCGCTGCTTATGGCGCTCGTCGCCCAGGCGATCTATGGCACCTATCAGCATGTCCTGCCGGCGGGTGCAGCCCTGGAATTACTCCACAACTTCACGCTGATTCATGATGACGTCATGGACGAATCCCTTGAGCGTCGTCACCGTCCCGCCGTCTGGACGCGTTGGGGTAATTATCAGGCCATTAATGCCGGAGATGGCCTCTATGCGTTGGCGAATCTGGCTTGCACCCGTCTGGTCAAGCACGGCACACCGCCCGACAAAGCCGTACGCGTCTTTGAAACCATGTCCCAGGCGTGTCTCTGGACTGCCGAAGGTCAAATTCTGGATATGGACTTTGAAACCCGTGAGCGCGTGTCTACCGATGAATACGTGATCATGATCGCCAACAAATCCGCCACCCTCATCGAAGCTGCCGCCAAAATCGGGGCGCTCCTCAGCACCGATGATGAGCAGGTCATCGATGCCTATGCTCATTTTGCCCGCCAGTTGGGAATCGCCTTTCAGGTGCGCGACGACTATCTGGGGGTCTGGGGCAATCAGCAGCAAACCGGCAAATCCACCACCAGCGACATCCGCGAAAAAAAGAAAGCCTATCCTTTCCTCGCTGCCATCGAACACGCCAGTGCATCCGATCAGGCCGCCCTGCACCGCATTTATGCGCAGGCGTCCCTGTCCGAATCCGACATTCAGACCGTGTTAGACATCATGAATCGCGCGGGAGCGATGGAACAAACCGATACGATTGCCCGCCAGTATTTTGACACTGCGCTCGCCAGTCTTGCCCGTACCGGAGTTCAGAACCAGACGCAGGACTTGCTCCGCGACTTGGCATTCTTTTTAGTTCAGCGCGACTATTGATTATCGTCATTTCGAGCTGGTCAGCGCCTCGACCAGTTCTCGGAATGATCCTTTGTAGTGATCTCCCGCAAAATCGAATCGCGGCTTCCGGCGCAGAGCATCAGGGACCTCTGTCGCCTGAAGCTGCGCCACAAAGATCGGCTTGCGCTGCTTGGCGAAAAATTCCAGCGCTTCGGTGACATTCGTCGCCTTTGCCGCGAACGGCGTCAGCACCACCACCATCTGTTTGCATTCCACCAGTGCCGGGTGAACCTTCGTCGCCCACTGCACATCGGTCACTTCGCTTTCCGCCAGCCACGTTTGGATGCCAATCCGATTCAGGTCTTCCGCCAGAATCTCCGCAAATTCAGCGTCCGATACGCTGTAATTAATATAGGTCACATTCGCTTCGATCTTGCCGCGCGCTTTTCCACGGGGGGCCTCGGCGACTTTCACAGGATCAGGTCGCTTCATCCGTCTGTGCGCAGTCGTCATCCCCATCCGAAAGACCGTCGTCCCGCAGACAGAGCACAATCCCCGTGTGCCGGGTGCCCCGCGCCGCGTCCAGATCGGTTCTGGATTATCCATCGGCGTGGTTTCCTTGCAGATCATGCAGTATGCCTCGGTGATATCCTCGAACTCGTCGATCTCATCGTCTTCAAATAATTCGTCATCAGGGATGTCAGTCATTGCACTCCAACCTTAATTCGGGCTGCACATGGTTAAAAGCTTACCACGATTCGCGGTATATGCGTAGTCAGGTCGTCCTTGTTAAAATGGTCCCGTCCTTATGGGGATTTGGATGCCCCTCGATGCTTTTAGGGAAGGATTATCTTATGGCCGACTTTGACCAAAAATGCATTAACACCATCCGCATGTTAGCCGTCGATGGTGTCCAGCAAGCAAATTCCGGGCACCCCGGCTTGCCAATGGGCGCTGCGCCGATGGCCTATGTGCTTTGGACGCGCTTTCTCAAACACAACCCCACCGATCCCCAATGGATCAACCGGGACCGTTTTATCCTCTCGGCTGGACATGGCTCGATGCTGCTTTACGCCCTGCTCTATCTCACGGGCTACGATCTCCCGCTGGAACAGCTCAAACGCTTCCGTCAGTGGGGTAGCATCACCCCCGGCCATCCCGAATATCACGTCACGCCCGGTGTTGAAACCACCACGGGGCCGTTGGGCCAGGGCTTTACCAATGGCGTCGGCATGGCGATTGCTGAAGCGCATCTTGCCGCCACCTTCAATCAGCCCAACTCGCCGGTGATGGATCACTACACCTACGCCATTGTCAGCGACGGCGATCTGATGGAAGGCATCACCTCCGAAGCCGCTTCCGTTGCCGGACATCTCAAACTCGGCAAGTTGATCTATCTCTACGACAACAATCACATCTCCATCGAAGGCAACACGCAGATCGCCTTTACCGAAGATGTTGGCCAGCGTTTTGAAGCCTATGGCTGGCATGTAACGCGCGTCGAAGATGGCAATGATCTCGAAGCCATCGATCAGGCCATCCGCGCGGCCCAGGCCGAAACAGCCCGCCCATCCCTCATCATGGTGCGGACCACCATCGGCTACGGCAGCCCCAACAAAGCGAACACGCCCGAAGTTCACGGCTCGCCGTTGGGTGACGATGAAGTGACCAAAACCAAACAAAATCTCGGTTGGCCGCTCGAACCCAAATTTTATGTTCCCGATGATGTCCTGCCCCACTTCCGTCAGGCCGTTGAACGGGGCAAGGCGCAGCAGGCCGAGTGGCAAAAATGCTGGAATCATTGGGCGGGCGCGAACCCCGATCAGGCCGCGCTCTGGAATCAGCGGTTCTCCGGCAAACTGCCCGCCGGTTGGGATGCCAAACTGCCCGTCTTTAATCCCGCCGACAAACCCGTTGCGACCCGCGTGGCATCTGGCAAAGTGATGAATGCCATCGCGCCCAATCTGCCTTCGCTCATGGGCGGTTCGGCGGACCTCGAACCCTCGACCAAGACCTATCTCAACGGCTTTGATTGGTTCCAGGCCGACAATTACGCGGCCCGTAATCTGCATTTCGGCGTCCGCGAACACGCGATGGGCGGCATTGCCAATGGCATGGCGGTTCACGGCGGTCTGATTCCTTACACCGCGACCTTCCTGGTTTTCTCTGACTATATGCGCGGTTCGATTCGTCTCGCTGCTCTGAGTTCCTTCCCCACCATTTTTGTCTTCACTCACGACAGCATCGGCATCGGTGAAGATGGCCCGACTCACGAACCCATTGAGCATGTGATGTCGCTGCGTCTTATACCTTCGTTGGAAGTCATCCGCCCTGCCGATGCCAACGAGACAGCCGCCGCGTGGCGTTGCGCTATCCAGAACCGTGATCGGGCGACAGTCCTGTGTTTCACCCGCCAGAACGTGCCCATCCTCGATCCGGCGGCGGGCATTGCCGAAGGCGTGGATCGGGGCGCTTACGTCCTGTCCGGTGTTGCCAAGCCCCAGGTACTTCTGATCGGCACGGGTTCCGAAGTCCACATCGCATTGGCGGCGCAAAAGCTGCTCGCCGACCAGGGCGTTGCCGCCAGCGTCATCAGTATGCCCAGTTGGGAACGCTTCGCGCGCCAGCCCCAGTCCTATCGTGACTCTGTGCTGCCGCCTACCGTCACCGCCCGTGTCGCCATCGAAGCGGGTGTAACTACCGGCTGGCAGAAATGGGTGGGTCAGTCTGGTATCGTGATCGGCATTGATCGCTACGGCGCGTCAGCTCCCTACCAGGAAATCTACCAGCAGTACGGCCTCACCGCCGAAAATATGGCGGCGCAGGCCCTCTCCCTCCTCAAATAACACTGTACCAATCCGGCAATCGAACGTGGGGCAGGTTAACAAACCTGCCCTGCTCATATAATTCTTAGGCCGATCCAAGATGTGGGTTTGACTCTCCTTCCCTTGGGGAAGGCTAATCATTACCCACATCATTTGAGACATGGACCGACACATGCCCGCGCTCAATGCCCGCCATTGGTAGGGGCGCGGCTTGCTGCGCCCGCTTTGCTCCCCTTTCCCCGCGCGTTACCGTTAGCGAATAGGGTGGCTCCAATGTGTAGGCATTTGTAGGAGCAGGTTTGTTAACCTGCCCTTACGCTCCACGACCGGACATCCTCATCGGATGTCTAATCGTTCATAACCTGACCAAAGAATTCGCCAACGGTATCGCGAGTGGAGAAGGGGGCGAGAGGATAGAGCTTCCCCTGTAACCCCAACCTTATTAACCATCCAAGTTAACCATCGAAGTTAGTCACTCAATGGGGATGACATATCCGAACATCCGTGCTATCCTGTTTGTATCATCCATCATCGCCCTTTACTAACCACAGATCGACAAATCCTCCCGGCTCGCGACGCGAAATGGCATTTCGCGGCGCGAAATTCCCCCTCAAACATGGTTTAAGGGG
>CAYYNB010000204.1:0-9711 GCA_964472565.1 uncultured Anaerolineaceae bacterium | reverse complement strand
AAATGGGCGGCATGGGGTTCACCCCTATCCTCCCGGCCTCCTTTCCCCGCGCGCGGAGAAAGGAGGGGAAAAGCGGGGGCGGCACGCGCGGGGCAATTCGTGAATTGCCCCTACGAACGGGATGGGGGCAGATCGCCATACACCCAATAGGTGCCGGGTGTTCACCCCTCTTGTCAGGAAAAGCCCTACCTTCTCCCCTTCCCGCAAGCAGGAAGGGGAGAAACCCTGGTCCATAATTGGAGGGTTTGGCAAGGAATTTCCCCGGCTGGACTGATCCCCATTTGACCGCACGATAAATATATTCCTCACTCAAGCCTCCACTTTAGCACCAGGGTTGTACAATGAATTTTAGTGCGGATGAAAAACAGGAGTAGCAAATGAGCAATCGGATGATTAAAGCTGACGCCCTGGTGAAACATTACAAAGATGTGGTTGCGGTGGATCGGGTTTCGTTCGAGGTGCAGCCCGGTCAAATCTTTGGATTTTTGGGGCCAAACGGCGCGGGCAAAAGCACTACCATTTCGATGCTCACCACGCGAAGCATTCCGACAGAGGGACGGGCTTCGGTGGGGGGATTTGACGTGGCGACGCAGACCACCCAGGTACGGCAGATCATCGGTGTGGCACTTCAGGAAATCGGGCTAGACCCGGTGATGAAAGCCAGAGAACTGCTCCAGATTCAAGGCCAGATGTTCAACATGACGGCGCGGCAGGCGCGCCAACGCGGGGATGAACTGCTGGAACTGGTCAAACTGACCGAGGCGCTGGATCGTCCGGTGGGGAAATACAGCGGTGGCATGCGCCGCCGCCTGGACCTCGCGCTGGCGCTGGTCCATAAGCCGGAGATTTTGTTTTTGGACGAGCCAACGACGGGATTGGATCCGGCCAGCCGCCGCGACGTGTGGGAGGAAGTGCGCCGATTGAACCGGGAACGCGGCATGACGATCTTTCTAACCACACAGTACCTGGAAGAAGCCGATCAACTGGCGGACACGGTAGCAATTATCAACGAGGGGCGGATCGCCATCGAAGGACAGCCCGCCCGGTTGAAAGCTGACCTGGGAACCGAAGCGATCACGCTTGAGCTGGCGGACGCGGACCGGGTACACACGGCCCAGCAGACGCTGCTGCCGCATTTTCAACGGATGCAGCAAGATCGGCACCTGCTGCATGTTTATTTGCCCGAAGCCGCCCGATCCATTCCTGACGTGGTGGGCTACCTGGAGGCGGTGGGGATCAAGCCGGTGTCGCTGACGCTGACCCAACCGACACTCGATGATGTGTTTCTCAAGTTCACCGGACAGCGTTTCCAACAGAGCCAACCCCCCGCAGTGGCGTAAGGCTGCGCCACTATTTTCTTGACCCCATCCCCCCTTGCCCCTTCCCTAAGGAAAGGGGAGTCAAACCTACAGGGTGTGGGGAATTTTTCTTGGATCGGCGTAAGGCAGACAGGAGCAAAAAACATGACCAACGCAGCACAGGTTCTACAAACTGTTCAACCGGAGTCTTCGATCCGGTTTCCGTTTCTCTATCAGGTGGGCATTCTGACACGGCGCAGCGTGCTGATCCAGTGCCGGATGGTCGAGGGGCTGGTGTCGTCGCTGATCCTCGGCGCGTTCTTCCTGATCATCTACGATGCGGCGTTTGGGGATGCCGCCGCGTATCTGCCCGGCCTGAAAAACAAGAACTATCTCGCGTTTACGCTACCGATCTCGATTATCAGCGTGGCGTTGAGCAGCGCCGCCGGACAAGCCATGGTGCGCGACATCGGGAGCGGCTATTTTGACAAACTGCTGCTGACACCGGTGGCCCGAAATGCACTGCTGCTCGGCCATGTGCTCTCCGGGGCGCTGGCACTCGTGTTGCAGACGGTGCTGATCATCGGGCTGGCGGTGCTGCTGGGCGTGAAAAGTGAAACCGGATTGGCCGGGTATGGGGTCAACATCGGGTTTGCGCTGCTGCTCGGAACCGGATTCTCCGGGCTGGGGGTGGGGATCGCGCTGCGCACCGGAAACGCTGCCGCGACACAGAGCGCCGGGTTTCTCTTCTTCCCGCTGCTGTTTTTGACCACGACGTTTGTGCCGCAGGACCTGTTAAGCGGCTGGCTCAAGGTCGCGGCGACGTGCAACCCGATCACCTACATCCTGGAGGCGATGCGCGACGTGCTGATGAACGGTTGGGATGGGGAGATTCTGCTCAAGGGACTGGCTGCGTGCGGGCTGATCAGCGTCCTGCCGTTCGTGTTCGCGATGAGCAGTCTGCGCGCCCGGACACGGCAAGTCTAAGGGGAACCCCTATCCTCCCGGCCTCCTTTCCCCGCGCGAGGCTAAACATTACCCATAAGTCGGGGGAGAGCGAAAAATTAACGGGGCAATTCGTGAATTGCCCCTACGAACCTCATCCCCCTACCCTCTCCAACCGAGTGGGAAGAGGGGGAAAGCGGGCGAGCGGCGTTAATGCTCGTTGTGGGGCATGTCGATAGAGTCGAGCAGGATGGTGACGGGGCCATCATTGGCGATTTCGACCCGCATATACGCCCCGAAAACCCCCATTTCGACGCGGGAAACGCCCTCGGCGCGGAGCATATCCGCAAAACGGGCGATCAGGGGTTCGGCCAGATCGGGCGGGGCGGCATCGGTGAAGCTGGGGCGGCGGCCTTTGCGGGTATCGGCATAGAGCGTAAATTGAGAGACGACCAGACAACCGCCACCGACATCCAAGAGGGAGCGGTTAAATTTGCCCTGATCATCCTCGAAAACGCGCAGGGTGGTGATTTTGCGGGCCAGCCAGCGCGCCTGAGCGTCGCCATCCGTGGGACCGACGCCGACGAGAATGACGTAGCCCAAATCAACCGCGCCGACGATTTGATCATCGACGCGCACCGATCCATGTGAAACTCGCTGTAAAACGACGCGCATTAGGAACCCCTTGGTGAGGGAGATGACAGGATAACGTTACTGGCCGACGCTGATCGACTGGATCAGGGCGTCGAGCAGGCTGAGATCAGGTGTGTAAGCCGATGCATCGAGAGCAACGTTTGTCTCGGCCAGATAGGACTCGTAGGTCGTCATGAAACCTTCAATGTCGAAGGTGTTAGGGTCGATGGTGTCGGGCAGGACGGGCGTATACACCGGGAACTGCGCGGTGATGACGTATTTGCCGTCGGCGGTGAGGCCCTGGTAGGTGTAAAAAACCGTGCCGTTGTTGAACAGTGGGCTGGGGGCCTGGGCATAGTAGGTCACAAACCGGACACCGCTGCCGTTCTGGAAATCGAGATACTGCGGCTTGACCACGAAGACCTGGGCCGCGTTCACTATCGGCAGAACGGGGATTTGCAAGGCCGGGATCACCTGCCCGGTATCGGAGGTCAAGGCCGGACGTGTCGCCAAAAACTGCTGAAGCTGCGCGAGAACCTGATCGGAAACGTTGTTCGTGCCGGGGAAGGTGTCCACCGGGAAAATGCGAATTTCGGGCTGCCCGTAATAACGCGTGACCGGGTAATCGTAGAAGCTGAAGACCGTGCTGCCGGGCAGAGAGCCATACATGGTCATGCCTTCGGCGTCGGTGAAGGGCGCGATCACATCGACTTCGAGGCGGCTGGCAAGCGTTGGATCATAGGTGAAATGGATGTTGTCGAAAGCCGCGTCTCCGGCAGCGCCTACCGGAGTCACGATGGTGGCGGCGGGCGCGGTGGTCTGGATCGAAGCAACGAGCGCATCCAGCAGAGTCAGATTCGTAGAGAAACTTTCAGGCGTCTGCGCGTTCAACTGGTTGGTAAGCTCGACCAGATAGGCATCGAAGGTGGAAGCAAACTGATTATACTGGTCGGCGTCCATCGATGCGGGGACATCGGGCAGCACAGGCGATTTGATCGGGAACATGCCCGCGATGTAGTACGCGCCGTCGGCGGTGAGGCCCTGGAAGCTGTAAAACAGCGATTGATTGCTGATGGGCGAGACATCGAAGCCCGCCGCCGTGATGTAACGAATGCCTGATCCGGTGGCGAAATCGAGATACTGGACCTGGGCGCGGAAATACTGGTTCGCCGTCACGACAGGCAGCATGGGCAGATTGCCCGCCGGAACCGCCGGACGCGCGGCTAAAACGGCCTGCAAACTGGCGAGTTCCTGCGCGAAGGGCGTGCTGGGATCGGTGGGGAACGTGATCACCGGATAGACATAGATGTACTGGCCGGTATTGGTCCATTCATTGGCGAAGGTCTGGAAAGCGATCTCGGTGTATTCGGGGACGGGGCCGGTGGGAGTCGCGATCTCGTGGGTGGCGGGGACCAGGCGATAGGTTGCATCGGGCGCAACCTGGGTACTGTAGGTGAAAGTGATCCGATCCGTAAGGTTGAATTCACGTGAATCGGTCTGAGCGAAAACGGATGGCGAAAAGATGGAAACCAATATCAACAGCGTGAGGAACAGGGGGAACAGGCGGCGCATGAAATTCTCCTTGAGAAGTGAACGCACGAAGGAAATTCTACGCTACAAGCTGAAGAATAGGAAACGACGGGAAAAACACGTCCGCCCTACGCTTCGCCTTCGACGGTAAACACGACGGCGTGGGGCCAGCGCGCCCATGCGACGGGCACTAAGGAGGGGCGGATCACCACGCAGGCCATTTCATACTGCTCGCCGGAATCGAGCAGGGGCAAAGCCGACTGCCAGCCCGCGCCCTGCTCCAGTTCGAGGGGGCCGAGTTCGTCGATCACGAGGAGATAGGTGGGGGGCATGGCGCGCAAGATCGAGTCGCCCCAGGCTAACACATCGGAGTCGAAGGCCCAGCGGCGCGTCGCGATGCCAGCGGGAGCCGAATCTCCGGTGCGGAGGCGGGCAAGCTGGCGCTGTTCGCCGGTGGACAGGTTGAGCAGCGCGATTCCGGTTTTGGTGCCGTCGTCAAACAAGGCGGGCGAGAGCAAGCCGGAGACGGTATGGCCCTGGGTGCGGATGTGGTCGATAAAATTGCGGCACCAGGTTGTTTTGCCCGCGCCCATGTCGCCCGTGATGATCAGGAGGTGGGGAGTCATCGGTGGTTAACCCCTACCCTACCCTCGGCCCCTTCCCGCAAGCAGGAAGGGGGGGAAGCGAACCTCAGCCCCCTCTCCAACCGAGTTGGCGAGGAGGAAGTCAGAAATGGCAAGCGGCACGTGGTGAAACGGGAAAGACCAGCGTTTATTCATGGGAATGATTTCCGTTCTGGCGCGGGAGGATCGCGCGCGGGATGGGTTGGCCGTTATATGTCTGGTAAATGATCTCGGTGTCCATGCCATAGGCGGACGAGAGCAGCGGCTCGGTGAGGGTAGCGGGGGGCACCCCCAGCGCGAGGCAACGACCTTCGCGAAGCAGCAGCACGCGATCCGCATAGGCGAGGGCATGATTCGGCGTGTGGGACGAGATCACAAAGGTCAGATCTTCACGAGTCAGATCGCGCACGATTTCCATAATCAGATGCTGGTTGCGCGGATCAAGATGGGCGTCGGGTTCGTCCATCAGCAGGATGTCACACTGCTGCGTCAGGCCGCGCGCAATCATAACCATCTGGCGCTGACCGCCGCTCAACTGGGTATAGGGGCGATCACGGAAATCGAGCATGCCGACGCGATCTAAGGCAGCATCAGCAGCGGCGTGATCGGACGAGCCGGGCTTGTCGAAGAGGCGCAAATGGGGGGCGCGGCCCATCAGGACAATGTCGTGAACGGTGTAAGCAAAAGCCGGGCTGTGAATCTGCGGGATCAGACCGACACGGCGGGCACGTTCGGCAGGTGGGATCGAGGTGATGTTACGGTCATGCAACAAGACTTCGCCGGCGGCGGGATGCAGCAGGCCGCTTAAACAGCGCATCAGGGTTGTTTTGCCGCAGCCATTGCGCCCCAACAAAAACAGGATTTCGCCCGCGTGAATCTGCACGGAAATGTCATGCAGCACAGCGGCATCGGAATTATAAGCAAAATGGAGGGCGCGTGCTTCGAGCATGATCACCACCCAGTCCGGTTGCGGCGCAGGAGCAGGACCAACAGGGGCACGCCCACCAGCCCAGTCAGAACGCCGAGAGGCACTTCAGCAGGAAGCAGCGTGCGGGAAATGTTATCGATGATAAGCAGAAAACACGCGCCGAGACTGAGCGACACCGGAAGCAGACGTACATGATTCGGGCCGACGATGATCCGCCCGGCGTGGGGAATCACGAGGCCGATCCAGCCGATGACGCCGCCAACCGCTACGGCTGCCGCCGTCATGAGAGTTGCACAGATGATGATGACCAACTTCATCCGGTTGGGGTTGATGCCGAGCGTGAGCGCTTCTTCATCACCCAACGACAAAATATTCAGTTTCCAGCGGATCAGCCACAGAAACACGCTGCCGGTAAGGGTGATTCCGGCGAGCAGCGGGATGTCCTTCCAGGTGGCCCCGGTCAGACCGCCTAACAGCCAGAAAGTGATGGCGGGCAAGGTGTCCAGGGGGTCAGCAATATACTTGAGAAGCGAAGTCAGGGAGCCGAAAAAGGAACCGATGAGCACGCCCATCAGGGTCAGGACGATCATGGGGGCGGTGTGATAGAGACGGCTGCCGAAAAAGGCCAGCGCCACCGCAACGAGTCCAAAGACGAAGGCAAAAAGCTGTACCTGAGAATTCCCTAAATCCAGGGTAAGGGCTAAGGCCGCGCCAAAACCCGCGCCAGATGTGACACCGAGCAAATTCGAATCGACCAGGGGATTTTTGAAAATGCCCTGAAACGCGGTTCCGGTGCCCGCCATTGTCGAGCCGATGAGGACCGCAGACAACACCCGCGGAAGCCGGATACGCAGGACTAACGTTTTGGCCGTTTCGTCCACCCCATGCGCAGCGGAGGGAAAAATGGGCGAAATGAGAATACGCGCGACCTCTTCCACTGTGATCGGATAGAGGCCCAATGTCAGGGAATAAAGAAACAGAATGAGCGGGAGTGCCAACAGCACCACATACAGGATGTCGTGCTGTTGGACGGTTGTTTTGATTTGGCGCAGGGCTACGACCCGCATAGAGCGGTTATCTCTTCTTCCGGCAGTTCATAGTTATAGAAAGTGCGATAAAAATACCCAACTTCGGCAGCGCAGTCCAGATCAACCTGACCGGGATAAAACAGGTTCGCCATCCAGATGACGCCCAAGACAGATTCCTGGATGGGGGTATCCCAGGGGGCGACATAACTGGGCAACTGGTACACCTGATCGTTTTGCACCGCTCCGACGACCTGCCATTCGGCGCTGGTGGTGATGATGGTAAACGATTCGCCGCTGTACGGCACCGTAATAATTATAGCGGGATTCCAGACCGCGATCTGTTCCAGATTCGAGTCGTTCCAGTAGCCGGTCAGATCCGCACTAACCGACGTGCCGCCCGCCGCAGCCACCATAAAGGACTGGTACATTTCGCCACTGGCAACCCGCAACGGTTCGGAGCCTGAAATCAGAACGGCGGGATGCGTTTCGGCATTGGCGGCGGCTTCGGCCACCTTCGCCAGGACGGAGTCGTAGTAGGCGATCCAGGCTTCGGCGTGGGCGGTGGTGTTGGGGCCGAGAATCTGGCCGATGATCAACACGGCTTCCTTGAGCGCTTCGGGCGTTTCACCCGCGAACAGCACCACCGGAATATCGAGTTCGGCCACCGCATCGAGCCACTGGCTGCGGGAACTGGTCAGGATAACATCGGGGGCGAGGGTGGCGACTTCTTCGACATTAATTTCCTTCTGCGACATGGTGCGGCTCTGAATGTCGGGGAAGCGCGGATCCATTTGGGTCATGCGGGTGATGCCGGGTTCATCACGCGCGCCGAGGAAAGCACCCGCGATCAGACGATCTCCCCCGCTGACACCATAGACGGTGTACGTGGCGATGCTGTGCGGGGTGATCACACTGCGGACGGGCTGCGGAATCTCGACGGTGTTACCGGCCTGATCGGTGATGGTGATGCTGGCGGGCAGAAAACCGCCGTCGATCAACACCTGCTGACCGTCGGGCGACACGGCAAAAGTGATAAACGCGGCAGCATCAGCATTATCAGACAGCGCGACCATCCCGCCAGCGGGCACGAAATAATCGGGGAGAGTCGTCGTGGCGGCGGCCAGCGCTTCGGCATCCGCTGAAACCAAGAGATCGGCACCGGCATCAACATAGGAGGGAGCCGCGCCCGCAAACGAAGCGGCATAGAGGGCTTCGAGGGCCGGGCGGAGTGCTTCATCAGCCTGGATGGTAAAGGGAGCAGAATCCTGAGCGGCGACCACCCCCGACAGGAACAACGTGGTCAGAATGAGTAAAACCACTACCTTACGAAACATAGAGGCTCCTTTGGCACAAAATATTTCACGCAATCATAGGGTAACGCGGTGTATCATTTGTTGCAATACACGTGAACGCTCAAGCTGCGCCACTATAGGTCTCAAGATAAGGCTATCCCCCGGCCCCTTTCCCCGCACGCGGAGAAAGGGGAGAAGCGGGCGGGGCAGAAAGCGCGGGGCAATTCGTGAATTGCCCCTACGAAGGGTGCGGCGTGAGTGCCATCGAAAGAACAGGGTGCCACCGCCGTTGATCCTCGGCGCGAAAGATGTGGGTCATGGGATGGCCTTACCAAATGGATCGCATTTTCCACCGATCGAACGATTTGAGCTGCGCATGAGCCGTGTTGAACTGCAAAATACGGCTGTCGGGGCGCGTGGGATAAATGCGCGTCGTGAGGCAGGTGCCGTTCACAAACACTTCGAGCAAAGAATGATCCACAAAAACGTGAAGGTGCAGCGGTCCCGGTTGAAGCGGGGCCGACTGGGCGGCATGTTCGATGGTGGGGTCTGCGCTGGACTGATCACGGATCACCGACCATGCGGCACGGGTGGGACTGAACACAATGCGCGTGCGTTCCTGACTATCGGGCGACAGACACAGATCGAGTTCGAGGTCGGCGCTGTCCAGCAGATCGATGTCCGCGAGAAGTTCAAAGCAGTTGCCCACCGGATCAGGGCCGAGGGCGGTCAGCTCGATATTGGAAAAGTGAATGGAATCGGAGCGCAGGGTTTGTACTTCGGGCACAGGCTCCAACCGCAACAAACCATCCTCACCCACCGTTACCAGACGCGGCAGCGTCATCACGCCCGCCCACCCGGCAGCATCCTGGGCGGCGACGGAGCGGCCTTCGCGCACCCAGCCAAACATTATGGTCCGGCCCTGGTCATCGCGCATGGCCTGCGGGGCATAAAAATATTCGCTGCCCCAATCCAATTGATGCACGCCATTGGGATAAAAACGGTGATCGCGGTAGGTTCCGGTGAGGTAGAAGGTGTAAAGCAGAGCGTCGCGCGTCATGCCGGAGATGACCAGAAAATGATGCCCGTCGATGGATAAAAACTGCGGGCATTCCCACATAGCCCCGGTGGAGAGGGTTGGCGAGGTATAGGTGTCACCAGCGCAAAACGGGTAGAGGTATTCCCAGTGGTAGAGGTCGGGCGAGCGGAACAAAAGTACGGTGCCGCCTACCCCATCGAGGCCGGACCCGATCAGGTGATACCAGACATCCTCTTCGCGCCAGAGGCTGTGATCGCGGAAGCCTACGAGATTGTCCAGGGGGGCGGTAAAAAGGGGATTCCCTTCATATTTGCGCCACACGGTCAGATCGCTGTCACTGGTGGCGAGACAAGGGGTGGGGTTGATGATCTGCCCGGCAGCCGCCTGCACCCCGG
>CAYYNB010000203.1:0-9810 GCA_964472565.1 uncultured Anaerolineaceae bacterium | reverse complement strand
TCCATCTGGGTCTGGGGATGCCGCCGCCAGTTGCCGGGGTGGTCGAGTAAGGCGGAAACCGGCATGACCCGCAGACCGATGATCCGGTTGCGGTACGGTCCAATCATCGCGGGCAGAGCAGAGTTGTCCATAACATCCTTCACCAGGCAGCAGCCCAACAAAAACGGCAGAAGCGAACGCTTGTGCCGTTTGCGGGGAGGCAGTCCGCACAAGGGACTGCCGGTTCAGTTGTCCTCTCGCTGGCCAGGGCGAGAAGTCTTTCCACAAAACGCTGGATTTCTGTCGTCGCGCGCCAGCTTGCGCTCAGTTAATGCCCGGTCTTGGATTTCTACCGGACCGCCTATCCAGCGGCGCCGGGCAGCCAGTTCCACAGGGGACGAACGCGCGGGATGGTGAGGGGGGAGGCACCATCCCACACTCAGTTCGGCAGGGCCAGGGTGCGTTTTTACAGGAGGAACAACTCGGCGGGTCGCACGGCCCGAATGCGGCCCGCGGCGGGCGGCGGCGGAACAGTAATCTCACCCGCCACCATTCTGATTTACGGGGTAAGCGCGGCCTGGATGGTCCAGACCGTGGGGTGCTCGACCCCGTCTATCGGACAGATTACTTCTGATCGTACCACCACTCAGCCCAGAAATTTTTCCTGATTTTTCCTGTTCCAATGGCGGGCTAATCAGCAGCCGGTATTGGTGATATTTACCCTTCTGTTCTAACCGGACCAACTCCCAGGCTGCGAATTTGCGCAGCTGCTTAAATGCCGCCGATGCGGTGTACACCGACTCCTGGTCCCACAGCGACACCCCCACCGTGTAACCGGCCAGAAACGCCGTCGGGGACATTTTCAGAAACAGCCGCGACTCCCCTGGCAGCGCTCGCACCCGCTCATGCCTCATCAGCACCTCCAGCAGCCGTTCACGGGTTGTCTCGCTCAGTGACGGCTTGAAGTGATACCCACAGCGGGGGCAGGTTACTTCCAGGGTGTTCAGGTCCCATAACGAGAGCTGCATCAGTCCCACAGCACCGCCTCCAGTCTGGCCCGCAGCGCAGCGCGCACACTGCAGTCATCGGTATAAACGATGCCGCCTTCTCCCGGGGTCTGGTCGGACCGCCGCTCCTCACCGGCTGGTATGAGACTATTATTATATAGAGCGGCATCCGCACGTTTCCCATACTCCGGGAGAACGGTGTGACGGCTGCGTTTGTCCGGCGGCACATAACGCAGCCCCACGATGGCGAAATAGTCCCGCTCCTCCGGCGTCGGAACAACGGCGCTCGTGCGGGTATCCACCAGCCCGCCCGCCTGCGGGGGGTATGGGGTCCGGTTTTTGATATACGTCACCAGCGCCTGGCCGAATTCTGCGGGGCCGGTCCGAATGGTGAAGATACTGCCCCACTGCGGCGTGGTGGTGATATACAAATCCACCTGGACCAGTACCGACAGCCGGGTGATACGTTTGCCATCCCGCGCGATGAGAAACTTTTTGTACTTCGCGCCCCAGGCCGTGATGAAGTCATTATTCGACAGATGCGGGCGTTTGACGATGAACTCGCTGTCGAGCAGCTGCTCCAGTTTGTCGTCGAGCAGACTGATGATTGGGGCGCTGCTCACCCCGCCAAATAAATCGAGCTGCCCGCGGTGCTGCACGTGCCTGGGAATCACCACCAGTTCGATATCATGCACCTCGCGCTGCTCGCGGCGGAGGCTGCCCGCCACCTCAATGCGCTCGCATACGGGGGCGAGGACGCGGATAAGAGGCGCGGCCAACTGACGGGCGTGGGCCAGGGTTAAGGATCGTCCGCTGCTCACTGGCCCTCCTCATAGGGATATCCGGTTTCCATCATGAGATGGACGCGGTCCTGGAGGCGCTGAAGATGTTCATAGGCTCGGTTAAGTTCATCCATCATCTCGACCAGGTAATGATCCACGTCCGTCAGGTCTTCACCAAGCGCGTACAGAGGCCGAATGTCTTTGAGTCCCCGCACCGCCAGCATGCTGCTCGTCACAGTAAATAACGTACCTTTGATGCGCTTCTGGATTTTCAGCGCAAGATCCCGGTCGCTGAGGGGACCCTCTGCGGTAAAGGATTCGTCTTCCTGCTCGCGGGCATCCGGCTTCGATTTGGCGCGATTCTGATTGGCTTCTTTGATGCGATCCGTATGCATGGTGGATACGGTGCCATGTTTGGTTACATACTGACGCGGTGTCACTGGGGGATTTCCACCAGTGAGTTTTTTCCGCCAAGCTCCAATTGTTGTGTGATCGACGCCCAACTGCCGCGCAATTTCCCGATCCGATAACATTTGCCAGGGATGTCCCCGCGTTAAGCGCCGTTCCAGCAAGTACCGTTTGTCAGCATGCGACAGTTTTAACCCGTGTTTGAGATTCGCATCTTCGGCATACTCAATCGCCTCGGCGCGCCCACCCGGTCGTATCTCGCCGACCAATGGGGCAATCGTCTGGACCTCCTCGGCTTCTGCTTGCGCGCGCCGGGTGGCTTCGACACGATGAAACCCACTGGAAAGAATCAGCTTTTCCGTTTGTTCGTCCCGATACAACACAATCGGCTCATCGAACTGGCCGCCGTTGAGCAGAATTTGTTTGTACTTCTCAAGCGTCTCTTCATCCAGACCGGCCACCCGCACCTGGACTTCTTCATCGACCAGAATTTCGTCCAGACTGATGGGCCGCGTAATCACCTGCAGGCTGTCAATTTCGTCCAGCAGATTCGGATCGCCAAAGATGAGGTCTGCGGCTTCCTGGAGCGTATAATTGGGGCGACGGAAGGTCACCGCCCGGTCCTTGCCACTGCGTCGGCTAGCCATGGGTCACCCCCTCCACCCGATCTACCATCTCCCAGACGCTGCTGGCGGCGTCGTGTGTGGGCGCATGGGCAAAAACCGGCAGTTCATAGGCTGCTGCTTCCGACCAGACAATCGACAGCGGAATCGGCGGCCAGACCAACTCTCCAAACTCACGCTTTAAGTCCGCCAGGTTTTCCTGATGTTCCAGCGTGCTGGCACGGAACTTATTGGGCACAATCCCGGCGATTTTCACCTCGACGCCGTGGGTACGGCGGGTGGCCTGCAGCCGGGCGAAACTCTCCATCAGTCCATCGAAGCTGAGCCGCTCACATTCGGTCGGATAGAGAATGGAATCCGTGGCGAGGTAAATTGCGCCGTGCAGCAGAGAAGGTGTCGGTGCGGTGTCGATCACCGCATATTCAAACCGGTTATTGAGTTGTTTTAAGCGTTCGTCGAATGCCCAGGCGTTGGAGATGGAATTGGCGATGTTGCGCGTTTCCACATTTGACCCCAGCAGGTACAGCCGGGTTTCCCCCTCGCCCCCATATTTACCGGGGTCTATGGCTTTGAGCACCGTTTTGAAGGGGGCATTACGCACCAGGAGATCGTACAACCCCGGATATTTGGGAATACCCAGCGAGAGTGTCGCATGCCCTTGTTCCTCGGCATCCACGAGCAGCACCCGGTGGCCGCGCGCGGCGAGGCCGGCGGCCAGATTCACGGCGAGGGTCGTTTTCCCTACGCCGCCTTTTTCGTTCAAACTGGTGATGACTTTCATCCTGTGATAGACTCCTTTGGGTCTGGAGGGGTTGAGGCAACGAACTGGTCGTGTTCAACCCCTTTAGTATTTGTTATCCCTAGATTTCAGTCCCACGCCCGCAATCTAACCCTAAGCCTGTGGCAGTACCCCTGCCATCCCTTTCAGTACCTGTAACGTCGCAAGACAGTCCTCGCATGCGTCATGCGCATGCGAAGTAATGCCCCAATAGGCGGCAGCGCTGGACAGAGATTTCCACTTGAAGCTGCCAAAATAATCCGACCAATCGCCGTAGTACGCGGCATAGGCCAGCATCGCACAATACGGAGGTTCACCGGGAAGCGGCGGCAGTCCCCACACGGCGCAGCAGCGGTGAAGAATCGTGGTGTCATACGCCGCGTTGTAGATCACCACCGGGTGCTGAAAAAGCGCCTTCACCTGGGGATACACATCCAGGAAGGTCGGCGCATCCGCCACATCGCGGTTCATGATGCCGTGAACAGCCGTTGCCTCACCGGGGATGGGGCAGGTGGGCCTGACCAGCGTGTTCAACAGCACGCGCCCGTCCCGATCCACCGCCGCGATGCTGACCGCTTCGCTCCACCACGCCAGTCCGGTGGTCTCGGTGTCGAGGATCACCAGGTCCGGTTGGAACAACATCCAGCGCGCCCAGGCTCGCGCCCCCATGTGGCTGTCGTAAAAGCCAACGGGCTCGTCAGGAATGAACCGCATCGCCTTGGTTTCCCTCATTCGCTGGTGGCTTCATCTCACCTGTAACGGTGGCCTGTCCCGGCTCCACCTTTTCCGCTGAGCCATGTTTCCAGGTATGGGCCGCCTGCTCCTGGAAGGTTTCTTTTGCCGCGTTCCAATCCCGCAGCGCATCTTCATACGCGGCATCCATATCCACCCCCGCCTGCCAGCGCTGCTGCGCGAGCCGGTGATCGTCCAGCGCGCGGGTAACTTCCATCTGGAGCGCTTCCAGATGGCGCAGCGGCAGCAGCACCTGGGTCACGTGGTCGCCCAGCACAATCGTCAGTTCGGTTGCGGGCGGACCGGCGCGATGCCCGTAAGTGTCGCGCTCACTCAGGATGAGCCACATGCCGCCCTGTCCCGCATGCGGCACCAACCCGGCGGGCATCGGTTCGAGTTTTTCTGGCCTGGCCGCCTTTTTCGGCGGCGGGTTCTGGCGTTCGAAGGCCTGCCCCGCCTCGTGTTTAACATCCCATTCACTGCGTCCATCGTGTCGTGTCTTAGCCATGTATCCCATTCCTCCTGGCTGCCGCTCGTGTTTTCAGCGAGCCGCTGCCTCATCACACGTTTCATCGTTGTACAGCAGGCGCAGCATCGCGCCCCAGGCATCCCCTTGCGCCAGGCGCGCCTCACTGATCCATCTCACTGGAATAGGCGTCTCCACTATCGATGCCAGGCACCGCTCGACCAGATGCTGCGCATGTTTTTCCAACCACTCCGGCCCATAGGCATATCTCACCCGCACGGTTAAGACCCCATCTTCGAAGTGTTCCGGGATGGAGTGCGCTAACCAACTGTCAAAGGTGGATCGGTTCAGTTGGATTTGCAGCTGATTCAGCACCAAGGGCCAGGCTTGGCGCATCGTCCAGTGACCATTGCCAGGCGTCTCATCAAGGCCAATTTCATCCGGAGGGGGCGCAGTTCGGCGCTGGGGCCAGGGGGAATTAGGGGTCTCCTCAGCCTCGACCAGAAGGTCCTCTGCCTCCTTATACGCCTCCATATGGAGTTTTTTATGGGCATGTTGTTCGAATTCTACTAAGGGATCGCTCTGATCCTCTAACATTCGTCGTAAGAGTCCTGCTTTGTTGCGAGTCCCTTTTTCCCGCGCTTGCAGAATGAGCGCCAGCGCGCGTTCGGCAGGCAGGTTAAACAGTTTCTGTTTCAGGTCGTGGGAAAGGCCCAGGCCGCGATAGGCATCCTGAATAATTTCCAGCGCGGCGGACGACCAGGGCGTGTTTGTTGTTGAGGGATTCCCTGAATCAGGGGCGTTTGATTCTGATTCAACATCATCAAGGGCGTCAATACGCGTTGGCAGCGTATTGGGGCTGGAAATACGCTCTTGAAGCGTATTTGCCACCGCAGTACGCTCTACCAGCGTATTAGAAAGGGGGGGCGTTGGTCCAACTGGCTCGACCACTGGGCCTGATAATACGCTTCTACAGCGTATTTGCACGGCTGCAATACGCTCCAGAAGCGTATTATTCACCACGATGTGCAGCCGATAGTGTTTCGCTTTGCGCTTGCCCCTCCGCTCGGCAGCCAGAATCCCCATCGCTTCCAGCGGCCCCAGCAGCCGGTCGCGGGTCGCTTTGGAAAGGCCCAGCGCCGTTCCTAACTGCAGGCCGGTCCAGGCCTGGCGGGTCACACCGGCTTCATCCAGATCCGCCAGCAGATAGAGTAGCGTTTGCATCGCTGGGGCAGGGCATTTTTCCAGTTTGGGCAGGACTGCCCGCCACGCGTCGCGGTTAATGAGCAGATGTTTTTGACTGACTTCGTTCAGTAAAGCGACCAGGGTCTGAATAAGTACGGCTAAATTGTCGCGCTGGGTCGTCATGTGTTGAAGTTCTTCCGATAGCCGTTCTGTTTCATTTTTGATTTCAACAGTTGCCTTATCAGCATGTTTGGCTGTTTGTGCGACCACGTTTTACTCCTTTCGCCTGACATCTGTCTCAGCAGGAGCTTGCTGGAAGAAACGAGATTTTTGGTATTCAGGATAGCCCTGTCTATACTTCGTTTTAGCTTCCAGTCAGCGTTAGCTGCTGTAGCACTTTGCCTACCAGGGTTGGTAATGCATTTTCTGGTAGGCGATCTATTTATTTTTAATCGAGTTAGATAAATTCCTCCTCTTTCTTAAATGAAGTGCATTATTACTTTTGATGAGGGAGGAACTATGAAACTCAGTGAAGCCTTAGATTCGTTTTTGATCATGTATCGCGTTGATCAAACCCGAGAGACTTACGCCAAATTCCTTCGGAAATTTGTCGCCTCGATTGGCCCCGACCGCCCGTTGGACCTCATTCGTGATGTCGATATCGATGCGTACATCTATGAAAT
The DNA here is from genome assembly GCA_964472565.1 of uncultured Anaerolineaceae bacterium. Classification (GTDB taxonomy): domain Bacteria; phylum Chloroflexota; class Anaerolineae; order Aggregatilineales; family Aggregatilineaceae; genus DATAMF01. Next base: position 3,167 of record CAYYNB010000203.1, on the reverse strand, counting down.
GAGCCATCGCACCATCAAATATGCCGATCACCCACGCCGCCCCACGGAAGAAACCAAACTCAGCTCAATGACGGTCTACAAAAACATAAAAATGATTAAGAAGTTCTTCCGCTGGGCTGAGGAAAAGGGGTATGTCGCGGTCTCTCCGGCCAAAGCTATTGTGAACCGTAAACCGCGACGGCCCCTGGGTCTGGGCAAGGCGATTAAGGACAATGAAGCTGATCAGATTCTGGCGGGTGCCCAGTTTGATCCTCGAAATCGGGCTATCCTGTATTTGTTGAAACAATCTGGCTGTCGGGCTGGAGAAGCGGCGACGCTGCAGTTGGATAGTTTGGATTTGGAGGACCATGTTGGGTGGGTGATCGGGAAGGGGGATAAACAGCGCGAGATTCTTTTTGGCCCTGAAACGGCGGAAGCGATTCGCGCGTGGTTGGCTGTTCGCCCGAAAGTAAAACATAACTTTGTGTTTACCAGCACGCGCAGCAGTCACAACCCATTAACGGCAGCGGGTGTTTCTCAGATCGTCCGGCGGCTGGGTAAAAAAGTGGGTCTGGAACGATCCTTGGGGGCACACAGCTTTCGACATCGCGTGGGGTATTCGTTTTCAAAGCAACGGGTATCTGTGCGGGTCGCCCAGGCGTACTTGGGACATACCAATCCATCCATTACATTTGAGTACTACCAGGACGTGGATGAAAATGATCTGCGCGAGGCGGAACGGCTGCTCAATGGGACGAAAAACCGGACAAGTGAAGAAAAGCCACATCAGGAGGAAAGACCACTGACTGAAGAGGAAAAGCGGGCCAAGAAAAAAGCCGACGAAATCATCGAACGATTCCGACGGCTTGGGACTTCTTAGGGGTCCTATTTTGCAACAACTTGGTTCATAAAAGGTCAGGAGAGGTCGGGGTGCCCGGACTTGAACCGGGGGCCTCTGCGTCTTTATTCCAATTTGAGATCAGTCTAGGTACTCAATTCAGTCTTAGCCATTGCGAAGAACTTCATTGAGTATTCGACTGTTAAGGTGCTACCCAGACCCGTCCGTCCGGGCGTTTTTGCAGAATAACTGAACTAACTTCACTCTACCTCTGATTTACCGTTCCTGACAAGTGCTTTTCTGCCAAACTATCTATACAAAGTAGATAGTTGACATATCAGAAACCAGCCCTCGGTTGGTCTAGTTGAACTCAATAACTGTTCCAGCCCTTATGGTTTTTACTATAACACCAGACTGCTTGTAAGATACAACTTACTGTTTTAACAATGCAAGGTTAGGGTAAGTATTTAACTGTTAAAGTGTATCCGTAAATCCATTTTAGCAGATCAAACCACCACATTATGAACTTTGTAGAGTTAATCCTATTTGAAAATGCATGGTAAAAATCCCCCGCCGCTAACCTGCGCAGATCAGCGAGCGGGGTTAGAATTGCGTTTGGCGCGGCCTGTTACTGGCAGGTCGCCCCGGCGGTTGGCGTGCTTATCTCACACCAACCGCCACCTGCTGCCCCGGTTGCGTTTCTTCTTCCGGGTTAACGAATTCGACGAGATCGTGAAATGTACAATTAAAGTATGCACATAGCGCTGCCACGACACTCGCATCGATCCGCGAGAAAGTATCATAATTCATCCACGCTGAAATTGTCGGAGCACGAATACCCGTTACTTCCGACACCTCACGCTGAGTAATTTTGCGACGCTCCCTCGCTTCTTTTTGGGCTAGCAGAATTGGCGCTCTGCTCCTGAACATATGCGCCTCACTTTCTATATCTTATACAAGAATACAGTAACGCCATGTGCAAAGTCAAGGATTTCGAAATGAAATCCTTGACTTTTATTACGGTTAATCGTAATATACAGACAGTTATGTTTACGAATTTCTGATACTCACCGCACCCATCATCCCAGCGCAGCCCTTTACCACCCTTAGAACCACGCCACGCTGACGGTGCAAACCCGGCGCGAATCAAGGAGAGTGAGGCCTGGACGTGGACGTTTTTTGTGCCGCAGAACGAACCAAATGGAACCAGCTCAAAATTTGGAGCCTAACGGAATCTCGTTCTACAATTCACCGCAAAGAAGGTTAGCCTATGCGTGATCAAATCATCGGCGGCGGCTTTCAGAACCACCCCGCTGCCCAGCGCACCACCTGGTTCTTTTTCCACGCCAATGGGACCATCACCACCCAGCCGGTTAACTGGCCCGCCACCGGGCACGGCAACGGCACTCCCGGCCCTGTCCAAATCTACAGCGGCACCCCGCAGCCCCTCGCCGCGGGGTGGGGCCAGTGGCCCGCCGGGTGGAACGGACGGAAGAAATGACCGCCGTCACCGCCGCCCCACGCGGGCACCAGAACCCGCCGCTGCCCGATGCGGACCTCGCGGCCGTGCTGCGCTACATCAACGACCACGACCAGGGCAAAGGCGTGGATATGAGCGGCGGTGCGGGTCATCCGGCAGTGACCCCGCTTCGCCGCGCCCGTGCGCTCAGCCAACTGCGAGATCGCGGGTTCATCTACAAACCCTCAGCCAGTCCGTACAACATCAAGGTCCGCCTGACGCCGCAAGGACGCGACTGGCTTGACCAATATGATCAACTTCAACCGGAAAGAAAGGAAGCTATGGCGACCAACAGCGGCGCGACCCGCGCGCCCTTTAACAAACACGCCCAGCCCTGGTGGGAGCAGTATCAGGGTTTTCAAGCGCAGCATGACGATGCCATTGTCCTGCTCCAGATGGGGGCCAACTATGAGGCCTATGGAACCCAGGCGGCAGTCCTGGCGTCTGTCGCCCGGCAGGCCATCAAAACCCGCCCCATCGCCGTTGGCAAACACGTCGAGATGGCACTCGTCGCCCGGCCCCAGCTCCGCGCCACCTGCGAGGCGCTGGCCGCACAAGGGCACCCGGTCGTGGTGATCGAGGCGAGTGTCGGCAAAAACGGGACGGAGCGTAAGGTTGCTTTAGTTTTTGAGCCAACGGCACCCAGCGCCGACATCGTTCCCGAAGCGGCAGCGCAGGCCGATCTGGTCGGTGAACCCGAATCCACAACGGATAACGTGCCGGGCGAAAGCCAACCGGAGGCCGCCATCGGCACGGCTGCGCCGCCGATTGAAGCCGGTGACTTCGTGTGCAATCGGGCACTGAAGCAGACCCGGATCGTACGCGAAATCC
>CAYYNB010000202.1:0-9873 GCA_964472565.1 uncultured Anaerolineaceae bacterium | reverse complement strand
CTGCTGATCGGCACGCTGGCGTTGGGCACTGCGTCTCTCGGACTCAGCGCAACTCGCGATCATGGCGCGTGGAAAACCGCCCATGCCGAAACCGGCGGCGGCGCGCGTGTGATGGTCGATCCGGCCTATATCGATCCCAACAAAGTCAACTGGAACGAGATGGATGGTGTGGCAGCCTCGACCCAGGTGATGCATGCGCTGGGCGATCCCGGTTCGTCGGCTTCGACGGATGTTCATGTCGTCGGGATCAATCCGGGTGATTTCCCCGCCGAGTTCACCGAGATGGCCGAGGTGGTTGATACCCTGCAAACAATTCCCGCGCCGGTTGATCCCGGCCTGGAACTGCCCACGCAGGCCAGCCAGTTGACCGTACAGGTATATTCGACGATGCCCCCTGTGGCTGACGAACCGTTGGTCTCGGTGCAGTTGGTCGCGTATATTCAGGATCAGCGGGGTATCCGGTTCAGCGTGCCGCTCAGTGCGCCGGAAATGGAATTGGAAGCGGCAGTCCCCGGTTCGACATCCGAGGCCGCTGGCGAAGAACTGGCCCCGCCCACTCCGGTAGAGGAGTGGCTGACCTTCAGCGGTGCGGTTCCAGATCGCGGTCAGAAGCCCTATCGCCTGATGCGGATTGGCATTCGGAGCCAGCAGGCCAATATCGAAGCGTTCAACCATACCATCTATATTGATCGTATCGCCACTCAGGATGCCTTTGGTACATCCGAAGTGCTGGAAAGTTTTGAAAATACGACCAATGTCTGGGGCGAAGCGCAGGTTGAAAATCCTTATGCGGGATCGTGGGTCAGCGAAGCCTCCAACCAGCAGCGGGTGCGCGGTGTCGTGCCCGAACTGGTGACTGGTGTCCTGCCCGAAATCGACGGCCCAACCACCATGGTCCTGCCCTACCAGATGGGCCGTGTCACCGGCGGCCAGCAGCGTGAGCCGAGTGTGGTGGTCAACCCGCCCCAAACCGGGCGTATCCCGGTAGTGATCAACTCGGTATTTGCCAACACCTTCCGCGGGCGCGGGAGCGCCTCCAGTATCGCTGATCAGCCGCTTCAAGTGGGTGACGAACGTAATATTCAACTGAATATGTGCCTCGATCCCGATGGGATGATGCTGCTGGTTGGTGCGGCTGAGGGTGAATCGGTGCAGCGGGTGTGCCTGGGATCGGTGGAAATTGGGTATGTGGTCGTGGGTGTGGTTGATGAAGCGCCCGCTTTTGCCCAGCGTGAACGGGCGGGATCGGGCATGGATGAGGCCCGCACGATTATTCTCAACCGCCCCGATCCGGTGATGATCACCCGGCTGGACCTGATCCGCCCCGTGATTAATCAGATCGCGTCATCGGGTACATTTTTCGATGCCAATGAAGTCTGGCTCGAACTGCCGGATCGCCAGCCGAGCGATTCCTTGATCAAGGCGGTAGATAAGCTGGAAGGTGTGCCGCGTATCAAGTGGGCGTGGGATCGCTACGGCGAGATTCAGCGCGATCCGCTGCCCAGCGCTGTCGCCGGGATGCTTTTCGCCGGGTTCTGGATCAGTCTGGCGCTGAGCCTGCTCGACTTTGCGTTTTATCTGGCCGTTACCGCCAAACAGCGCGCGTTCACCTTTGGGGTGCTGCGTTCGCTGGGCTGGAATGCCAGCCATATCTGGCGGCTGCTGTTTGTCGAACAGGTGGTGCTGATTTTGCCCGCGTTGATCATCGGCTCGTTGATCGGGTCCGGGCTGGCCTACCTGCTGCTGCCGTTTATGGCGCTGGTCGGCAATGAGTCGCTGCACGTGCCGGTGCTCAGTCTGGTTGGTTTGGTGCTGACGCTGATTGTGGCCTTCGGTATCCTGCTGGCTGTCGCGGCGATCTTCCTCCGCCGGATGAGCGTCAATCAAGTGCTGCGGATGGAAGGCGAGTAAGGCCATCCCATTCATCCGGTTTGCCTCCCTCAGGGAAGGGGGGATGGGGTAACGAATAATGTAGCGCAGCATGAACGCACACGCTGCGTGTTATGTGGAGAGGTAAGTTATGGCCGATGTAATCGATCAACAAGCCCGCCCGATCTTCATTGAGGCGGACAACTTAGTCAAAATTTATAAGGTGGCCGATCTTGAAGTCGTCGCACTGCAAGGGTTGGACCTGATCGTGCGCGGCGGCGAAATGATGGCGCTCGTCGGGCCGTCCGGGTCCGGCAAATCCACCTTGATGAATATCCTCGGCGGGCTGGATGTCCCCAGCGCCGGGCGGATTCATGTGGGGGAGTATAATCTGCTCGAAATGACCCGCCGGGATCGGGTACGCTACCGCCGCCATATGGTCGGTTTTGTCTGGCAGCAGACGGCGCGTAACCTGCTGCCCTACCTGACCGCGATGGAAAATGTCGAACTCCCGATGGCGCTCGCCGGGTTTTCTGCGCATGAGCGCCGTGAACGCGCCCGCGATCTGCTGGAGCGCGTCGGGATGGGCGAACGGTTGCGGCACCGCCCGGATCACCTGTCGGGGGGTGAGCAGCAGCGCGTAGCGATTGCGGTGGGTATGGCGAATCGCCCGGCGCTGTTGCTGGCCGACGAGCCAACCGGTGAAGTAGACAGCGCCTCCGCCGAGCAGATTTTCCATGTGCTGCGTTCGCTGAATGAAGAATTCGGCGTGACGATCATCATCGTGACCCACGATATGAACGTGGCGACCCGCGTAGATCGCGTGGTGGGCATGCGCGACGGGCGCACCAGCACCGAAATTCTGCGGCGGCGCGGCGGTGATGTGGTGCTGCACGAAGAAGAATATGCCATTCTGGACCGCGCCGGGCGGTTGCAGCTTCCCGAAGCGTATATCGATGCGCTGGACATGGAAGACCGCGTGCGGCTGCGTCTCAACGAAGATCACATCGGCGTCTGGCCGGAGCATCACGAGCAGGGCATTATGAGTGATAATGGGCAGGAATAACACATGAGCAGCAACGGGAAAAACGATTATTCGAGCAGCCTGGAACCGACGATCAGCTTGATCAATTTGCATCGTGTGTATCACCTCGCCGGGGAAGATATTCACGCCGTGAACGATGTCTCGCTGGATGTCTGGCCGCAGCACATGACCGCCATCGTCGGGCGGTCTGGGTCCGGCAAAACCACCCTTTTGAACCTGATCGCCGGGTTGGATACACCCACCGGCGGCGAAGTCTGGGTGTTGGGGCGCAATCTGGCGCAGATGAACGAGCGCGAAAAGCTCGATCTGCGGCTGCATCACCTCGGTTTTATCTTCCAGAGCTTCGGCCTGATGCCGCTGTTGAGCGCCCGTGAAAACGTCGGGGTGCCGCTGCGCATGCGCAAACTGAACGCCGCCGAACGCGAAGAGCGGATCGACGAGGCGCTGGAATGGGTCGGCTTGCAGGATCGCGCCCATCACCGCCCCTACGAAATGTCGGGCGGTGAACAGCAGCGCGTAGCTATTGCGCGTGCCCTGGCCGAAGGACCGAGCCTCGTGCTGGCGGACGAACCCACCGGCCAGCTTGATACCCGCACCGGACGCCGGATTCTGGACCTGCTGCGGCGTTTGGTTGAAGAGCGCGGTGTGACGCTGTTGATCGTCACCCACGATCCGAACGTGATGGCTGAAGCCGATATTGTCCATGAAATGCGTGATGGCAAACTGCTCGAAACGCGCGTCAAGGCCGGGATTGCCGTACCGGGAATGTAGCATGTGAAACCTGAACGCCGTAATGTGCTGATCGTCGCGGTGCTGCTGGCCGTGCTGGGGGCGTTGGTGCTGGCTGTGATCAAAAACAGCCCGCAGGCGCAAAGTTCCAGCCTGGGGTATGTGCCGCTGGCGACGCCGACGCCGCTCACCGCTGCCGCGAGTGATCACCCGCTGCCGGGCGGCGCATCGGCCAACAGCCTGCTCGTGATGATCCAGGGGATCAAGGATCGGCGGTTGGTGGTCTGGTCGCTGGCTGGAACGCTGCCGCCGCTGGAAGTGGATCGCGGTCTGGCGGAATGGCTGCTGCGTCCCGATCCCACCAACCGTTTGCTGCTGTATGCCACCGCCAGTACGCTGATGGTGCTGGATATGCAGGCGCAGCGCTCGACCATTGTAGCTGAACTGCCGCCTGCTTCCACCATCCTCACCGCCCAATGGTCGCCCGACAGCCGCGCGCTGGTATATGTTCTGATGCATAACAATGCATCAACCGCCTACTACACGCTTGCCAACGGTGCCTCCACCGCGCACGAGATCATTACCGTCAGCAGTTCGCTGCCTTTGGATGTCGCCTGGCTGGAAGATGGGCGGCCCACTGCCGTTTACGCGGGGATCGGGCCGCTGGGCGGGCTGGAAGCGCGTTATCGGGTCTATGATCCATTGACGGGCGGCACAGAAGAAATCCTATCCGGCGTGGCGGCGGTTCAATCCTATTCTCCCTGGCGCTCTCCCCACCGTGACTATGTGGTTTATGCAGCGACCAGTTGGGACGATCTGGCCTATAGCGGGGTGTGTCGGACGGGAGCGCTTGTTATTTCGGAATCCGACTGGGCTTTTACGGGCGATGAGTCATCTGGCAAATCCAATCCCCTGATCACGCTTCCCAATATGTATCTGGACCGGGCGACCTGGCTGGACGATAAGCGGATTTTGTTTCGCGGCACCGCCAATGTAAATTGTTCGCCTACCGGCTCCGGCTTATACGTGACGGAACTCTCCGGCACTCCACATCAGATCGTACAAACCAATTCGAGTTATCTGGTGGCCGAAGATGAAAGCCTGGTTCGCGGGATTCCCTATACCCTCAGCCCGGATCATTCGCTGGTCGCCTGGGCCGAAAACGATCTGAGCCAGCTTACCAGCCGCGTGAATCTCACCACGCTCGATGGGGCTTCGACGGCGACCCTTTACCAGACCACGCCCGATCCCACACAAACCGCGTTTGAATACCAGGATCAGCAGATGATCTTGCAGTTTGTGTGGCTGCCCTAGTTTTCCCAGTTGTCGAAGCGGAACGAAAATTCAGTCGAATTGCCCGTGAGCAGTTCGGCCAGATTAGCGTTGTCGTGATCAGGGAATCGTTTGGACACATCGAAGCGATCCGGGTTTACCCAAAATTGCTCACTGTGGCCGTAGCGAAACGCTTCATAGTAGACGCGATACAATTCGGCGGCTTCATGGCTGCACATCCCTGCTGAATCACAGGCCGCAATGGTATCAAATGAGCCGAAAACCATCCGCTCGATGGACGCCCGCCCATTATTGAGTGTATCGATGAAATAATATCCAAACGCCGGATCGTGAATCTCCCAATACTGCGTGTCCGGGTTGAAGACTTCCAGAACCGTGTGCTGCGCGATTCCGCTGCCTGCTGATCCTCCATACAGAAAAATCAGGCGGCTGGCGATTCCCAGTTCTTCCAACACCGTCAGCATCGCAGTCGAGCGGCCATCACACCACAGATACGGTTTTTCGCCCTGTCCCATGGCTGCCGCGTAGATCTGCTCGGCAGCGTCGCGGTAGCTGGGTTCATAACCGGCCTGATCCCCATCCTGGGCGTACTCAAAAATGAGGTTGCGAGTAAAATCGATCAGTTCCGCGGTTGTTTCAAATTGCTTGGCTGTTATCAAACGCGCTAATGCGGACTGTTGATCATCAGGTCGGGCGGTGGGCGGAATCAGCCTGACGCGGTTCAGTTGGTAGACCGTGCTCCACTCACTGACCATACTCTCGAACCCGTTCGCCTCAGAGAACCGGATCACCGCAACTTGCCAGAAAAACGGCCCGGTGTCACGGCTGAAACTATCAATGATCTCGCTGGCGTTGAACTCGGAATCAGAAGTCCAGATTTCTACCGGATTGCTGTCCTGGTACCACAGGCGGAGCGCGAATGTTTCGTTCGAGGCCAGCGCAGCGGGCCAGTCCCAGTCCAGCCTAATATCACCCGATTCGACAAACTGGACTCCATCATCAGGCGCGATTACACGCGGGGCACTGCGCACCACAGCCGGATTGTTGGTCGAGTGTTCGGTGGAACTGCTTTGAATGCTGCATCCCGCTGCGGCTATGCTAAGCAGCAGCGTTGCTGATATAAAAAAAGATTTCATCTCACACTGATTGTCAATAAACTTCCCCTTAGGGGAAATATAACAAACAGGCGGTTGAATTTCAACTGCCTGTTCAGAATTGACAATCAGGGTGATTGGTTAGCTCAGGTGTTTGGCTATCCGGGGTTCGAGCGCGGGCATCGGCATATAGCCGGTGATGCGTTCCGCCACTTCACCATCCTTGAACAGAATCAGCGTCGGGATGCCCATAATACCATAGCGCATCAGAATCCCCTGGTTGACATCCGCATCGACTTTACCGACGCGCATTTTCCCCTCATACTTCTCGGCAAGTTGATCCACCAGCGGCGCTATCATGCGGCACGGACCACACCATTCTGCCCAGAAGTCAATCAAAACCGGCGTTTCCGATTTGAGCACGTCACTCTCGAACGTGGCTTCAGTGACTTCGAATGTCTTGTTCCCCATCTGATTTGACTCCTTATTGACCGGCCTGAGATAGACCCACAGGTGTTTTTTGAAATACTTTGTCTCCAAAGTATATCATGGCGCAAAAATTTTAGCTATGCTGCCCTGCGAGTTTTATGGAAATTCTAACGCATGCCACACAAGAATCGCGAAATCCCTTCATCAGTTCCACATAATTCTCCTTTAAACTCACGTGCAAGATAGTGAACCCATCAATTTTCCAAAAGGAGAGCCTACCATGTCTAAAAAATCACTCGTTCAAATGGGGATCGCGCTGGTTGTGGTCTTGAGTCTGTTGGTCGCCGTCAATGGCGTCAGCCTTGCCCAGGGCGGCGGTGGTCGTGGCGGTCAGGGCGGTGGTCGTGGTGGTAATGGACAGGGCATGCAGAATCAGCCGGGCGGCTACGGCATGCAGAATCGGCAGAATATGCTCGGCAACGGCCTGTGCTGCACCAATCTCCCGGCGGCTGTGCCCGGTGAAGTCCCTGCCGATGTCATCGACGCCCTGACCGCCGGTCTACAGGACGAGTATAACGCCTATGCCGTCTATCAGGCTGTGATCGACCAGTTTGGAAATGTGCGCCCGTTCGTCAATATTCAGCGTGCCGAATCCAGCCACATCGCCAGCCTGGAATTTCTTTTCGAGCGCTATGGCCTGACGGTTCCCGAACCCGCGTCTACCGCTGCCCCCGAATTTGCAACGCTTGCCGATGCGTGTGCCGCCGGAGTCGAAGCGGAAATCGCCAATTTTGAACTCTACGATCAGTGGATCGCCACCGTGCAGGACTACCCGGATATGGTGCAGGTGTTCACCAATCTGCGCAACGCTTCCGAATTCCAGCACCTCCCCGCCTTTGAACTCTGCGCCAACTAACCTATATAAAAAACTGCGACATGAGCACCCCCTGTCGCAGTTTTTAGCTTTGCGCGCCCTCCACTGGCATGTTATCCTCAGATATATGTCCAGTTGAGGTGTTAATGATGTCCGAGTCCTTACCCAATGTTTTACCGGAACTGACCGAGCGCCAGGAGGCGATTCTGGCGCTGATCGTGCGCGAATATATTCGTAACCCCCAGCCAGTCGCCTCGAAGATGCTGGTTGATGATTTTAGTCTGGGTGTCAGCAGCGCGACCGTCCGCAATGAAATGGGTGTGCTGGAAGAAAAAGGCCTGCTTTTTGCGCCCCATACCTCGGCGGGGCGTGTGCCAACTAAACTCGGCTACCGTTATTTTGTCCACCGCCTGCTGACGGGCGGAGACCTGACGCCGCAGGAACGCCGCCTGATCGCGCGTGAATTAAAGCAGACCCCGGTGGATGCCGAAGAATGGATGCGGATGGCTGCTACCATCCTGTCACGCACGGCGCAAACTGCCGCCCTGGTGACTCCGCCGCGCGCCACCGATAACCAGTTTAAACACTTGGAACTGATCAGCACGCAGGGGCGGTTGGTGCTCATGGTGTTGGTGTTGCAGGGCGGCAGCGTCCACCAGCAGATGTTGACGCTGGCGGAAGTTGTCGAACAGGATGCGCTTTCCCACACCGCCACAATGATTAATAAGCTCTGCGGCAGGCTCACCGCCGAGCAGGTGCGCACCAAAGCCCGCGCCCTCTCCGATGCGTTAGGCCGCGAAGTGGGCGAACTCGTGGCCGACGCGATGAATCAGGCCAACCAGCAGGCCGCCCGTGAGCTGTATCGCTTCGGCCTCAGCGAAAATTTACCCGCCTTCACCGACAACGAGGCCCAGCAGGCGATCCGTGTCTTGGAAGAACACTCGCTGCTCGAAGATGTGCTGCGCGAGACATTGAACAGCGAACAATCCGATCTGCGCGTGGTGGTCGCCGGGGAAGGGCGCTGGGAGAATCTGAGCCATCTGAGTATGGTGCTCGCCCGCTACGGGACTCCCCAGGCGCGCGGGGCGCTGGGCGTCTTGGGTCCTACCCGCATGCGCTATGGCCGTGCGATCAGTGCCGTGCGTTATATGGCCGGGCTGATGTCCGGCATGTTGGGAGATCGCTACAGTCAGGAGAAAGAGTCCTCTGCCGACGAGGACGAGTGAGCCGGACGCTACCGCCATACACCCCGCTCAATACAGGGGCAATTCATGCATTGCCCAATGGGTGTCAGCTTAAGCCGTTTTTCGGCGGGAAATATCCGAAATCCAGGCATTCTGTAGGGTCGTCGGCTTGCTGCTCCCCATTCTCCGCGCGCGCGGGGAATGGGGCCGGGGGATATGCCCCCTAAATCGGGCACACCATAACCCCCAGCGCGCCCGGCCCGGCATGGGCCGCAATCGTTGGTCCCGCGTCCACGATCAGCGAATAGGTTGGGCGCAGTGTATTTTGCATTTGGCTGGACAGCCGTTCGCCAAGCTCTGGCGCTTTGGTATGAACTACCCCTACCCACACCGTCAGCAGCCCCTTGATGTCTTCCAGCACGCGCATCTGCATATCAATCATCGCCCGTTCGCGCCCCCGCACGCGCCCGCTGGGAACCAGCAGCCCGTCTTTCAGCATCAGAATCGGCTTCAGATCGAGCATCAGGCCCAGCATATACTGCGCCAGGTTCACCCGCCCGCCCCGGTGCAAATACGATAGGCTGTCCAGTAAACAATAAAAATGCGACTGTTTGCGCATCCGTTCCAACGCGCCCAGAATAACAATTTCATCCTGCCCGGCCTCGGCCATCTGCGCCGCCCGCAGAGCCTGGAACCCCTGCCACAACGACACCCCCCCGCTGTCATGCACCCGCACCTGTTCCGGCGCGACTTGTTGGGCGGCGTTCCCCGCAATCTCGAATACTTTGCTGATCTGGCTGGATGCGCTCACCACGATCAACCGGTCCCCATTCGCAATGATCGGTTTGAAAAATTCGCAGTATTCCTCGGTTGACAGCGGTTCTGTGCGCGGCACTTCCGGCTCATCCGCCAGCATCTCGTACAGGGTTTGAGTGTCAACCGCATCCGTTCGCACCTTCCCCGTTTTTAGATAAACCCAGGCCGGGATAATATGAATTTTATGCTGGTTAATCAGTGCAGCAGGCAAATCAGCGATAGTATCTGTGGCAATCTGGATCATGGCAGGCTCCCCTTCTCCATTCCTTACAGTTTGGTAACGTCCCGACTTTTCAGCATAGCACAAAAAACAAATTCGAGCGCGGCGGGATCGCTGTGCGAGTGGCTCCACACCTTTTGAGGCGCAGATCAACAGCTCCTCGTAGGGGCGTCGGCTTGCCGCGCCCTGACCTCCCCCTCTTCCAACTGGGTTGGAGAGGGGGACCGAGGGGGTGAGGTTCAATTCACGAATCGCCCAATGGGTGTCAACTTAAGCCGTTTTTCGGCGGAAAATATCCGAAATACAGGCATTTCGTAGGG
>CAYYNB010000201.1:0-9913 GCA_964472565.1 uncultured Anaerolineaceae bacterium | reverse complement strand
TGCCAGGATCTCGTCCCACGACAGATCCATTTCTCCCTCAAATCGACCAAAACAGGGGTGCAAAGGGGAGGGGGGGATCACTCAGAAGTTCGACAAACAGGGCGCAGACTCATCTGAGCGAGAGAAGTTTAATCTAAGGTCCACCTTAGATCAAACTTAGGTCAACCTAAAAATGAGGAAGGGGCAACTTATAAATTGCCCCTCCGCAACACGTAAACGATTACCCGTGGTGATAAACACTCCAACCCAGGTACTTGGTCAGCCCTTCATAGACTGGCTGCGCCACGTTGGACAGGTTAATTGCCACGTGATGTTCAAAACCGTTATCGCAGATATAGCTCAACAGCTTCTGGAGATTCGGCACCTGAACGACGCCGTAGCCGCCGAACGTGTCAATTGGATCGTTGGTGAATTTTCCTTCACCGACATACGCGGTAATCTTGCCGTGCTCGTCGTCCGTGCTGATCCGCAGGTAAGTGAACGGATCTGGCTTTACCCGTCCGAACATCGTGCCCCACGTGTTGTCTTTGCCCACCGTTCCCGCGATGATGTCCTGATAGTTCATCTCAGGAATTTCATCGATAAACACCGAGCTGGGCAGATTCGAGCAGTGGAACACCACGCCCTTATCGGGATCATCGCCGTAGTTGTTGTTCCAGTCCACCAGCGCGCTGGGTTTGCCCGCCGCCAGCATCATCGCATACATCGACGCCGTGCCCGCTACGTCCGTTTCGCAGGCCGACGGCAGCAGTTTGTTGCTGAGCATGCTCATAATCGTGCAGGGCACAATGCCGAAATATTCTTCCATGCTGGTCCAGCACTGCACGGCGGTTGCGTCATACTCGTTGGCCGTCATCCACTCGTCCATCACCACGCCCAGCTTGGCGATCCGCAGCATCGCTTGTTCGGGTACATTGGCCGTTTTTGCATACGACTGAATACTTTTGACCTTGGCCTTCACCCGCGCATCCGTATCTTCCAGCCGTGCGATCTGGCCGAATGCTTCTGACAGGTCGAGCGTTTCTACCGAAATGCCCGCTTGTTCAAACAGCTTTTCGCTGAACCGCACCGTATTGAAAGCCACAGGCCGCGCGCCCAGCATACCGAACCGCGCGCGCCGCATCCCGCGCACCACGCGGCATGTCGCCGCGAAATTGTGCAAATCGTGCCGGAAAGCCTTCGACTCCGGATCCATCGTGTGTTCTGTCGTCAGCGTGAACGGGATTTTATACTGTTTCAGGTTGTTGCAGGTGGACATCTTCCCGCAGAAGCTGTCGCGCCGCCAATGCGAATCCATCTTTTTCGGGTCATCCGGGAACGCCTGGACCAGCACGGGCACGTTCAGGTCTGACCAGCGCAGCGCGTTTGCGTTTGCGCGTTCTTCGCCAAAGTTAGGCAGTGTAATGATAATGCCGTCGATCTCATCCCGGTGCGCGCGGAACAGGTCGGCGCATTTATGCGAATCCGCCAGGCTCACCACGCTGCCATGCTCGGTATCATTCAGCTCCAGCGCGATGACGTTATAGCCTTCTTCCGCCAGCACCTTGAGCATCGTTTCGCGCCCTGAAAGCGCCAGGTGACTCGGGAAAAATCCCCGGTTTCCGACCACCAGACCAAACGTAAGTTGCTTTTTCATGTCAAACTCCTTTATTGACCATAGTCATTGGTATAACGCTTATAAAGTTTTGCGATATTTTCTTCCGAAATCGGAATCGGTTCGCCCAGTTGGTATGCCAGATAAACGGTTCGTGCCACGTCTTCACACATCACGGCAGCTTTGACCGCCGCTTCGGGTGTTGGCCCAACCGTGAATACCCCATGATTTTGCAGAATAACGGCTGGTGAATGCGGATTCGGACCTTCGCTCAGCACCCGCACCACCTCTTTCCCAATCTCTTCCCCCCCGATCAAGGCAAATCCGCCGCAGGGAATCACGCCGCCAAATTCATCCGCCATCGCGGTCAGGATGCACGGAATATCGCGACCCAGCGTGGCCCACGCGGTTGCATACGCGCTGTGAGTATGTACAATCCCGTTGATATGCGGCAGATGACGGTAGATATAACAGTGAGTTGCTGTGTCCGATGATGGCTTGTAGTTTCCTTCCAACTTCCTGGCTTCCAGGTCCACCACGACCATCGTTTCCGGCCCCAAATCTCCAAATTTCAATCCACTTGGTTTGATCACCACGTGGTTCGTTTGGGGATCGCGTCCGCTGACATTGCCGCTGGTCCATGCCACCAGATGGTTTTTGGGCAGTTCAGTGTGCAAATCCGATACCGTTCGGCGCAGTTGATCGAGCATTATTCCAGTCCTTTCGCCTCGTTGCGGATCGCGCGTAGCCGTTTCATGACATTGTTTTCACCGCGTCCAAAATAGTCATGCAGCATGAGATATTCAGCATACAGCTTGTCATAGACGGCTTGATGCTCAGGAATTGGCTTATAAACCTCGTCCTTCAGTTTGCCCATCGTCTTGGCCGCCGCCTGAATATTGGCATAAGCGCCTGCGGCAACCGCCGCATGCATCGCGCTTCCCAACGCTGGCCCTTGCGTGCTGCCGATCACGCGGAATTCGCGCCCGGTGACATCCGAATAAATCTGCATCAGCAGTTTGTTTTTCTCCGGCAGTCCACCCGCCGCGACCAACTCGGTTACGGGAACGCCGTTCTTTTCAAAGTTTTCGACAATCACCCGCGTGCCATACGCCGTCGCTTCAATCAGTGCGCGGTAAATATCCGGTGCGCGTGTGCCCAGCGTCGCCCCGATCAGCAGGCCGCTCAGGTCCACATCCACCAGCACGGAGCGGTTCCCGTTCCACCAGTCCAGCGCCAGCAGGCCGTGTTCGCCCGGTTTCTGCTTGGCGGCCTCACGCTCCAGATAAGCGTGCAAATCCAGTCCCGCGTTTTTCGCTGCTGCGTGATATTCCGGCGGAACCGCGTTATCGACAAACCACGCGAAAATATCGCCTACGCCGCTTTGTCCTGCTTCATAGCCGTATAGACCCGGAATGATGCCGCCGTCTACCACACCGCACATTCCCGGAACTTCGTGCAGTTCGGTGCCGATCACCATATGGCAGGTGCTCGTACCCATGATCATAACCATGCGTCCCGGCTCGATCACTTGCGCCGCCGGAACCGTCACATGTGCATCGACGTTCGCCACCGCCACCGCGATCCCTGGTTTTAATCCGGTCCAACGCGCGGCTTCTTCGGTCAAATACCCCGCGCATGCGCCCAACGGCGACAGTTCCGCCTTCATCTTTGTTTCGATCACGTCCGCCAGTTGGGGATGCAGCGCCGCGAAATAGTCTCGGCTGGGGAAATGTCCGTCCTGGTAAATCGCCTTGTATCCCGCTGTGCAGGTATTTCGTGTTTCCACGCCGCAAAGCTGCCAGATCACCCAGTCCGCAGCCTCAATCAGCCGGTCCGCAGCCTTGTATACATCAGGTGCTTCATCCAGAATTTGCAGCGCTTTGCTGAAGAACCATTCCGACGAGATTTTATTCCCGTAGCGGTTAAGCCAGCCTTCACCCATTCGCCGCGCCGTTTCATTGATCTTGTCCGCTTCGGGCTGTGCTGCGTGATGTTTCCACAGTTTTACCCATGCATGCGGGTTGTCACGCCACGCGGGAATCCGGCACAGCGGTGTGCCATCCGCCAGCGTCGGCATCATCGTACAGGCGGTGAAGTCAATCCCAATGCCAATCACATCTGCCGGATCGATTCCGCTCTGCTTAAGCGCCTGCGGAACCGCTTGCTGGAAGGTGCGAACATAGTCATCCGGGTCTTGCAGCGCCCATTCTGGCGGCAGCGGTTTACCGCTTTCGGGCAGCCGCTCGTCGATAACGCTGTTCGAGTAGCTGTAGACTGCGCTTCCTAGCTCAGCGCCATCGCGGACACGCACAATCACCGCGCGCCCCGACTCCGTTCCAAAGTCAACACCAATAGTATATTTTTCAGATGCCATTTGTTTCACTCCTCTAAAGGTTTTTGTGAGTAAGCGCGCCAATCGTACGTGCTATACCGAGCTAAATGCCAAGCCTGGAATACCCAAGCGTTTCCATCACATCAACCATAATGGGCGTGGCAGCTTCGGTGGAATCAAAGAGATACTGCCGCGACTCTGCCGCTTCAAAGTCACCTGCTTTGATGGCATCATAGCGCTCGACCAACCGCTGCGCGGCATACTGGCCTGCTTCGCGGACAATGCGCGTCCAGATGTTGACGCGAATCACACCATCAGCGGCCAGCCCTTGCATTTGTTTTAATGTCATAGACGACGTCCCATGCAGCACCAACCGCGCTGAGCCGAGGTGACTGGTCAGGTTTTGCGCCCGTGCTTTCAGATAGTTTGCATGTCCAACCCGGCTGGACTGTTGTTCGGTTCCCAGGTCCGCAACCAGCATATCGACGCCTGTATCGCGCACAAAACGAGTAGCTTTTTCAACATAGGCATCACTCTGGACCGCCTGCACCAGTCCCTCAATGCCCAATTCTTCGATGATGCCTTCGATCAGCACTTCTTTGCCGTGAGTCTGGACATATTCGCGTGTCCAGGTCAGGTTGTCCTCAAAAGCATACTTTTGGGCGTCGAACATGACAGTGGCGAGATAGGGCAGCCCTTCGGTTAACGCCCAGCGATCCCGCTGCGGATCGGCATGGTCCAGATGGGGTAGCACAACCACATTGGGATAGGGCGCATCGGGACCATCACATAACGCCTTGAGATGCGCCATCATCGACAAAAATCCGGCGCGCGGGTTTCCGCTGAACGTAGCTCGCTTCGCTTGTGGCATATAGGGATAGGTAAAACTCAAGGCGACGGCAACTGGCACTTCTTTGAGATGATGTTCTTCTGCCAGCCGCTGGGCTGCCAGCAAAATTGCTTCGGTGTTCCAATGGGATGCTGTACAAAAGATCGCCATGCTGGCATTATGGATACGAAAAAGCTGCATATATTCGAGGGCTGCTTCACGTTGCGTAATAAGAGCCATTTTAAAATCCTCATAGAACTTTTTTACGAGCGGTGTATTAAGCTAAAAAAGGACGGGTACTCTGCCGTTCGACCAGTTCGGTATAAAGAACGCGTTGATGCAGAGGCGTGTTGGGATTATTAATTAGTGAAACAAGATACTCTACGCTTTGTTCGCCAAGCGCAGCAAAGTTCTGCCGCACCGTTGTGAGCGGCGGCTCGAAGTAAGCTGCTTCCACAATGTCATCAAAGCCGATAACCGATATATCGTCGGGGACTGAATGGCCGTTTTCGCGCAAGGCACGAATGGCTCCCAGCGCCATCTGATCGTTGGCTACCACCAGCGCTGTAAAAGAAGTCTGCTGCTCCAATAAGGCTTGAGCAGCGCGATAACCACCATGAACTGTCCAATCGCCTCCTGCCGTTGGACCGGGTTCAAGCCCTGCGCATAGTAAGGTTTCACGCCAGCTTTCGTGGCGGGCAAGTCCTCCAAACCAGTTGAGCGGGCCATGAATTTCGGCAATATGAACGTGTCCGAGATTAACCAGATATTGGGTTGCCAACCGGGAACCATGCCGTTGGTCGATCACAACCGACGGAATCGACGCTCCGAGTTCAGCATCAATTTGGACAAATGGAATGCCGCCACAAATGTCGGCTAATTCCGCATAAGACATATCCATGACCGGCGTGATCAGCACCAGGCCATCAACGGCATGATAGCCAAGATTTTCGAGCGCTTCGCGAGTTTCATCCTGGGATAGCGTATTGACAGTTGCAAAGCTGACACTATAACCGCGTGTCCGAGCTGCTTGTTGGACATGGTGCATCATTTGCGCCGGACCATAGTAGGGAAGTCCAAAACTGATAATCCCTAACATATTGGAGCGCTGTGTCGCGAGGCTTCGCGCCGCACGGTTGGGCCGGTAATCAAGTTTACGAATGGCTTCAAGTACGCGCCGTCGGGTTTGTTCGGAGACGTAAGGGTTGTTGTTGACTACGCGCGAAACCGTCTGCGATGACACGCCTGCTACATGTGCTACATCGGACAATGTAACGCGTTTAAGTTCCATGATGGCCTGATAACAAAAGGAGAATATTATCTGTTTGCGCTAACATCATATCACGATTTAAAGAACAGCGTCAAGCCGATGATCAAAAGGGGGAAGCAAAGGAGATTTACCGGATAGGAGAATAGAATAATCATGTGTTTGCGCCAACAAACACAACGCGCAACCAAGCTGTAAGTTAACTAGCGAGCCGATAAGCTTTCCGGGGTTGCTAAATCTTGGGTGTCGGAGACGTGTTTGGCTCGATAATAAATGGTAGCAATTGTTACCCCTGTCAAACAGAGGATGGCGCAAATAAACAGCGCGGCTTGTACTCCTAGCGTGTCGGATAGTTTACCGATAGTGTAACCGCCAATGGGTGTACTGCCGGCGAAGAGCAGCACATAAACACTCATAATGCGTCCGCGTAGTTCGTTTGGCGTATGAAGCTGCAACAGGGTATTGGATGAAGTAGCGAAGGTGACTCCGGCAAACCCTAAAGCAGCCAATAAAATGGCTGACAGCACATAAATCTGAGAGAGCGCCAAAAGGCCAAAGATGATACTAAACGCACCGGCACCAGTGAGTAAGCGGCGCATGGTCAGCTGGGACATGTAGGCGGTGATGAGCGCGGCAATTAAGGATCCAAAACCCAGAAATGACGCGAGAGAGCCAAAACCTGTCGCGTTGGTGTCCAGGACAAAACGCGCGATCAGCGGCAGCACAATGCTGAAGTTGTATCCAAAGGTGCCAATCGATGCGACGACGATCATAATGGCGAGAATGGCGGGTGTATTCCAGGTATAGGCTAAACCCTCTTGCAAGCGTTTTAACGGCGAACCCTGTTTGGATGGCGCAGCGACATGCAGAGCAGCGGCATCCATGAGCAGGAGCGCAATAAGCACCGGAATAAAACTGATGGCATTCACAAGCAGGGTCAGGGGAATACCAATCTGGTCGATGATCAATCCGGCTATTGTTGGACCCAAAATACGCGCGCCGTTGAATGTTATCGAGTTGAGCGCAACGGCATTGGGCAGATCATCACGACCAACCATCTCGACTGCAAAAGCCTGCCGAGTAGGATTATCGATGGCGGTGATGATGCCCTGGATTACGGCCAAGACATAAATGTGCCACAGTTGGATCACATCCGCAGCGACCAGCATACCGAAGATAAACGCCTGGATCATTGCGGCGGATTGCGTAACCAATAACGCACGGCGTTTCCAAAGGCGATCCGCGAGCACACCACCAAACAAGGCCAGCAGCGTCACCGGAAGAAATTGGAGTGTGATGACTAAGCCCAATTTAAACGGCGAGTCAGTTAATTCAAGCACTAACCAGGCCTGGGCGGTCGTTTGCATCCAGCTTCCGGTGAGCGAGATGATCTGGCTGGTAATAAACAGGCGATAATTGCGATTGTGAAGTGCGCGAAAACCATATTTAAAACGTTGCATGCGGTACTTAATTCCATTGTGCGTTATGCATTTTATGCTTGACAATAACGCTTTTAGGAATGCATGACAATCTTCTGATGTTACTCTTTCTGGCGCAAAAGCCGCGATGAATTGGCGAGAATTCCCAGATCGGGAAATGACTGGGCAGCAGCGGCAAGAATGGGCGGGAGTAAACCAAGCGCCGCGAGTGAAAGTCCCAAAACGTTATAGACGGTAGTAAACCCAATGTTGAACCGGACGACACGCATGGTACGCGCCGCCATCGCCAAAAGCTGGGGAACCAGGGTCCAGTCATCGCGCAGCAGGGCAACATGCGCGGCTTCCAGGGCGATGCCGGTTCCGGCTGCGCCCATCGCGATGCCGATGTCGGCCTGGGCCAGGGCGGGCGCGTCGTTGACGCCATCGCCAATCATGATGACCGTGTGACCTTCGGCCTGATACTGCTTGACAATGGCGATTTTGTCTTCGGGCAGCAGATGGGCGCGATAGTCAACGGCCAGATGGTGTGCGATGGATGCGGCAGCGTGTTCATTATCGCCGGTGAGCAGTTCGATATGACGAATGCCGAGCGCGCGAACGGCGATTAAGGCTTGTGGCACTTCATCACGCAAGGTGTCGGATGCCGCTAAACAGCCAAGCAACTGATTGTCGCGGAGGACGAACAGGACCGTTTTGCCCTGCGCTTCGAGTGCAGCCGCATTCAAAGGTAACGGTAAATTGTTCTGTTCGAGCAAGCGGCGACTGCCAACGCTCACCGCGTAACCGTTGACCTGGGCGCGGACGCCGTGTCCGGGAATGGATTGGAAGGCGTGCGGTTCCTCAATGGTCAGATGACGCTGAACAGCCGCTGTGCGAACGGCTTCGGCTAATGGGTGCTCGGAATAACGCTCGGCTGAAGCGGCCAAACTGAGTAACTGATCCTCGGCAAGACCGTCCAGAGTCAAAATATCGGTGATATGAGGGCGGCCAAGCGTCAATGTGCCGGTTTTGTCGATCAGCAGTGTGTCGGCGCGCGCTAAGGATTCCAGATATTTTCCGCCTTTGATCAACAGACCTCGTTGGGCGGCAGCGCCAATGGTTGCCAGCATGGCTATTGGTGTGGCGAGAGCGAAGGAACACGAACAGGCCACAACTAAAACCGCTGCGGCGGCTAACGGATCGCGACGGAGCAAAAAGGTCAGCAAAGCTATCGCGGCGACAACCGGCAAGTAATAGGCGGAAACTTTGTCGGCCAAGCGCTGAACTTCGGCGCGATGGGCTTCGGCTTCTTCAACCAGACGCACGACACGACCAAATGTGGTGTCGTGGCCAACGTGCGTTACACGGATTTTCAGACTGCCTAACTGCGCGATGGTCGCAGCGAAAACATGCGCACCGGGGCCAACTTCAACGGGCATGGACTCGCCCGTAAT
Source organism: uncultured Anaerolineaceae bacterium (assembly GCA_964472565.1). GTDB lineage: Bacteria > Chloroflexota > Anaerolineae > Aggregatilineales > Aggregatilineaceae > DATAMF01. The sequence continues at coordinate 1,016 of CAYYNB010000201.1, read as the reverse complement.
CGCAGACTGGTCGATGGTGGCCTGACCGCTGATTACCGCACCGTCGGCGGGAAGTTGTTCACCAGGGCGGACGATAATTGTCGCGCCGATCTGAAGCTGATCGACGGGAATTTCAAGTTCAGCACCATCTTGTTCGATGCGCGCTGTCTGGGGCAACAGTGCGGTAAGCTGTCTGACCGCGCGGCGGGCGCGGTCGGTGGTGAAACCTTCGACCACATTTCCGACACGCATAAACAGGACGATGACCAGGGCGGTGGTCCATTCACCGACAGCTAATGCGGCCAACACACCCAAACTCATCAAGGTGTGGGAAATGATCTGGCGGTTGAGCGCGGCGCGGATCACATTACGGAAAACGGGAAAACCCGCAGCGGCTACGAATAACCAACCCACAGGCCAGGGAATGCTGGATGTGACGGCTTCGAAAAGCCCTAACCATTCACCAAAAACGACGAGTAAAACTATCAGACCGAAAATGATGCCAAAAACGCGTGTAAAGGTATTGGATGCCGTGTTGATTTCGGCGGCTGCTTCCGGAATCTGATAACCGGCATGGGCAACGGCGTGGCGAATGGAAGCCACATCTACCAACAGCGGATCGAGACGAATAACAGCCTTCTCGGACGACAAAAAGACATCCACAGCCGCGACGCCGGGCAGGTTGGCAATGGCGTGCTGGACGTGCTGCGTGCATTCCATGCAGTCCATACCACGAACGGGAAGTGTAACCGTCTGAAATTCGGCCATGTCAAAATACCTTCATTAGCATCATTTCTTATTTTAACTCAAATTGCTAATTAATATAAGGTTTCATGATAAATATTCAGTGTTACCCCCGCCCCCCCTTGACGACGCCTCACGGGAAAAATTGGAAATCTCGCGTCGCCTCAAGGGGAAATTTGTTGATCTTCGGAATGCTCGCCCCCCCGGCGGGTGGGGGGGTGGGGGGGGGGGGGGGGGCGTTGGGGGGGGGGTGGGGGGGTGGGGGGTGGTTGTGGGGGGGGGGGGGGGGGGGG
>CAYYNB010000200.1:0-9917 GCA_964472565.1 uncultured Anaerolineaceae bacterium | reverse complement strand
AGATCAAGGTGGGGACGCCATTGTGATTGACGGCACAGCCGGACCAGCAGCCGCCGGAATCGGGTCCGTTGGGCGTGGGCGCAAGGGCGATGGGGAGATCGGTCCAATGGACGAGATCGGAGCTGACCGCGTGGCCCCAGTGGATGTCACCCCAATGCGCGGCGGCGGGATTGTACTGGTAAAAGAGGTGATACTGACCGTTCCATTGAATCAAGCCGTTGGGATCATTCATCCAGTTGGCGGGCGGCAGAAAATGGTAACAAGGGCGGTGCGGATCGGCGGCCAAACGCTGGCGATCCGGGGGAATAAGGGTGTTCATCAGAAAGTGCTCCTTCGTGGCGCTGAGATCGAACCGCTGAGCCATATAACAAATCAGCGCAAATCACACCATTTCGGAACGTAATTCTACAACATGGTTCCATCATTTTCTTATAATCAACGTAAGAATTGAGGTATCTATTCACCTTGTCTAGAAAAAATGCTATTTTACCCTTTGTAGCCCTTAAACAGTTGGTTTTCCAGGGTTGTGGCTAACAAGGTGAATAGATACGAATTGAGACACACGATATATGGACGGACAAGTTGCACTGCTGCTTGTGATGCTGGTTGGAACTACGGTGTTATTCGCGTTTGAGTGGGTGCCTGTCGATGTGGTGGCGATTGGCCTGCTGGTCATCCTGGTACTCTCCGGGACGCTCACCATGGAAGAGGCGTTTGCCGGGTTTGGAAGCCCGACATTTATGCTGCTGCTGGGATTGTTCATTCTCACCGCAGCGCTCACGCGAACCGGCGTGGTGGACATCGTAGGGCGGCGCATTCTGCGCTATACCGGAGATACGCCGCAGCAAATGCTGCTCGTGATCATGGTCGCGGCGGCGGGACTGAGCGCGGTGATCAGCAATACGGCGGCGGCAGCCTTTTTTCTGCCGGTGGTGATGGGGTTGGCCCGCCGTGCGAAAATCAGCGCCCGGCGGCTGCTGCTGCCGCTGGCTTTCGCCTCGATTATCACCAGTTCGCTGACACTGATCAGCACCTCATCAAACGTGGTGGTCAGCGGGCTGATGACGCAGTATGGGTTAGAGCGAATGGGTATGTTCGAACTGGCTCCGGTCGGGCTGCCGATTGCCATCGTCGGACTGGCGTATATGTATTTCATCGGACAGCGGCTAATCCCGGAGCGGGAAAGCCATTTGATTGATCTGGAAGACCTGGGCAGCGCGTCGTATACCACTGAAGCCGTCGTGATGCCGGAATCGCGATTGGTGGGCCAAACGCTGGAAGAAGCGGGACTGGGGCGGGATTTGGACCTGCGGATTATCCGGATCGTGCGGAACAAAACCCGGTATATCGAGCCAAAAGCCAGCACGCGGCTGGAACAAGGCGATGTGCTGTTGATGGAAGGCACCCGCGACGACCTGCTTAAGATCAAGGATGTGGTGGGGATCGAACTGAAGGCGGATGCAAAGTTTACGCTGCCGGAAACGGAAGCCGCGCCCAATGGCGAGAATAATAACGGAACGAAAGAAGCCAGAGTGTCTAATCTGGTTGAGCTGCTCATTTTACCGGGGTCTGAGCTGATTGGGCGGACCTTGCGCGGGTCGCGCTTTCGGGAGCAGTACGGGGTGCATGTGCTGGCGATTAACCGGCATGGCGAAACGCTGCGGCGCAAGATCAGCCAGATCACGTTGAAGCTGGGGGATGTGTTACTGGTCGAGGGCAACACCGAAGCGCTGGCGAGTCTCGATTTTGCCTATACTTTCCGCATGATCGGCACAGTGAAAAATGAGCGTCCGAACTGGCGGCGCGCCCCGATTGCTATCTCAATTTTCATCGGAACGCTGGGGATGGCGACGTTCGGACTGGTCGAACTGCCGGTAGCCATGCTCATCGGCGTCGTACTGGTGTTTTTAACGCGCTGCCTGACGCCCGAAGAGGCTTACAGTGAAGTCCATTGGAACGCGCTGATTCTGATCGGCAGTATGCTGGCGCTGGGCGTGGCGATGGATAAATCGGGCACGGCGACGTATGTATCGGATTTGATCGTGCAATGGGTCGGACACAGCGATCCGTTCTGGCTGCTGAGCGGATTCTTTGTGCTCACGGTGCTGCTGACCCAACCGATGTCAAACCAGGCAGCGGCGGTGGTCGTGCTGCCGATTGCGCTTCAGACGGCGACCCAACTTGGCCTGAACCCGCGCACATTCGCGATGACGATTGCGCTGGCGGCGAGCTGCTCGTATCTCACGCCGCTGGAACCGGCCTGCCTGATCGTGTATGGACCAGGCGAATACCGGTTCTCGGATTTTCTCAAGGTCGGTGCGCTGCTCACCCTGCTGATTTACGCGCTGACCATGCTGCTTGCGCCGGTCGTATGGCCGCTCAGATAGAGTTGGGATGCGACCTTCAAGCCCCCGTGTCCCACACCGGCTCCCCATTCAGGATACGGTGGATGTGATCTAAAAAACGATTCATTTCAAGGGGCTTGGCGACAAAACTGAAAAAGCCCAGTTTACGCGTGGTTTTGATTTCGGCAGTATGGACGGTGCAGGCAACAATCGGCACCTCGATTCCCATTTTGTTTTTGAGAATATCCAACACTTCGTACCCATCACGCTTGGGCATTTCGAGATCAACGAAGATGACGTCTACTCTTTCAAGCCGCTGCAAAACCGCTTCCAGCTCGGTTGAGTCTGTAATGGAAGTGTACGAAATATCTTCGTGATCGAGCAGCCGCTCCATCACATGAACGTTGTAAGCGTCATCATCGATAATCAGCGCGTGTGCAATTGCCATTGTTTCATGTCCTGAGATAAAAAAACCTACTTCACCTGCCAGACCTGTTCGCCGCTCAGAATCCGTTGCAGCGCTTTAGGAAAGGCATCCGAATCGAGCGGTTTTGAGATCACACCATCAAAACCGGCATCCTTCAGCATTTTGACTTCTTCATTCATGACACTGGCGGTTAACGCTACCACTTTGGCCGTTTGAAAAGCGGCATTATCGCGGATCAAGCGAAGCATGGCAAAGCCATCCAGCGGAGTCATGTGAATATCCAGAAAGATAATATCCGGTTTTGCGGGCAAAGTCTCTAGTTTTTCGACAAAATCGGCGCTATCTTCAAAAATAGTGACATTGTTATAGTGCATGCCGCGCGTTAAAAGTGCATTCATAACCATTCGACTTAAAGCATCATCTTCAACATAAAGAATGGTGGGTTGTGACATGCCTGACCCCTTTACTTATTCAGATCGTTGGCTCCAGGACCGACTCGATGGGCAAGGCCACATAAAAGGTCGTGCCTTCACCAACTTTACTTTCCAACCACAGGCGGCCCCCATGTGCTTCGGCCAACCGCCGCGAAATTGGTAATCCTAAACCTGTGCCACCTCCTTTACGCAGCCCGGCTTTGGCCTGGCGGAACACTTCAAAAATGGCATCATAATCTTCAGGATCAATGCCGGGGCCGGAATCGCTCACGGCGATACGGATCTCGTTATTGACCCGGTAGGCGCGGACCGCGATATAGCCGCTTTCGGTGAATTTGCAGGCATTGGCGATCAAGTTAAACACAATCTGACGAACGCGCTGCTCATCGCCGGTGATGGTCGGCAGGTCGGGTTCCACGATTTGCCCAATCGCGACCGGCTTACCGATCAACAAGCCGCGTCCAGCTTCTACCGCTAATTGTACAATTTTTTCGATGCGCAGGCCCTCTTCGACAAAGAGTTCCAAAGAACCGGCTTCGATCTTAGAAATGTCGAGCACATCATTGATCAGATTCAACAGATGTTTGCCGCTGGACTCGGTCATTTTGAGGACATCAACCTGTTCATCATTCACCTCGCCATACATGCCGAGGCCAACAAATTTGGTCAGATTGATAATGGCATTGAGGGGGGTACGCAGTTCATGGGACATGCTGGCGAGAAACATCGACTTGACCTTATCGGCGCGTTCAGCCTGTTCGCGCGCGGCCTTCAGGCTGGTTTCGCGCTGTTCGATGGCGTGGGCCATTTCATTAAAAGCCATCGCCAACTGCCCCACTTCATCATCGGCATGGACGGGGACGCGCTCATCGTACTGGCCGCTGGTGATGGTTTGCGCGATCTTTTTCAGGCGTTGAAGCGGGCGAATGGTGGTCTGCTGAATGGCAATATAAATCACAGCGAGAGCTAACACCGTCAGCGCAATAAAAATTCCGATGGTTGTGACCAGAATACTGTTCTGGAAAGCCGCAATTTCGCTGAGGTCCACCAGGATCATAATCACGGCAGGCGAGGACGCGGCCCGTGTGAGGACAGGGGTATAGGCGGCGGTGTGCGGAATGCCGTTTGAACCGGCGATAAGGTCTTTGACAACCACCGACTGCCCCTGCTGCGCACGCTGAACCAGATCAGGATCAAAGGCCACACCATTGGTCAGGAGGCGGGAAGTGTTTTTGGTGCTCGTGGTGGTGCGGGCGAGAATCTGATCGTCATAAATGAGGCCAAGATGGATCGGCTGGCGATCAAAGGTCAGTTCGCGCAGAAAATTATTATCCAGGCGGCGGCTGAGTTGAGTCGCACCGAGGATATTTTTGCCAGAGCCGTTATAAACCGGGGCCACCACCGCAATACTGATTTCGACTTTGCCCCCGGTATTCTCGACCAGCAGGGCCGTAGTCTGGAGGCCGGAGAGAGCCAGCATTAACAGGCGATCTTCTTCGGAATTATCCTGGCGGATATCGGTATCGACCAGCCGTTTACCGTCGCCATCAACAACCGTGATGTCATCGAGGGACAGCGAAAAATTCGCGGTGGTAATGATCTCGTTGACCAGTTGTTCGTTCCGGTTGCCCACCGCCTGATAGAAGCTGATGCTGGATACCAGAAAGTTGATGTCAACGGTCAGCTCATCTTCAACTTCGGCCAGCCGACTTTGAATAATATTAGCTTCCTCGGCAATGCGCTCGCCGCCCACCTCTTTGGTCAGGTTTTCGGTGTTCCGGTTGAGAAGCAACACGACACCTAAGAGCAAAACACCCAAAACTGTGAGGACTAACGCATTTAGTTTGACACCGAGACTCAAATTTCCAAACCATTTCATAAGAAGCCGCCTGCCCAGACGGACTATTAATCTTGCCTTCTATTTTTAAGTACAGCCGATGCCTGTCAAAAAATGGTGAGACGGCCCTCCCCCGAAGCATACCCGGACCGTTCACCGCCCCTCCCTCTGGACGTGTGAACGCTCACTGTGAACGCTCACATACACATCATTTCATGATTTATGCGAAAAGTCAAGCAACTCCCCAAAGACGCCTCAAGCAGGGCCGGTGCTACTGCGATAGATCACATTCGGCTCGATAATACGCTGTTCGGCGGGCGTTTCGGGATCGTCCATCAGCTTGGTTAAATATTCGAAGGCGGTGATGCCCAGCCGGATGTAGTTTTCGCGGACGGTGGTCAGGGGCGGCATATAATAGGCGGCTTCGGGGATGTCATCAAAACCGGTGAGGGATACATCGGCGGGGACGCGCAGCCCGGCCTGCTGGAGCGCATTCAACGCGCCAAAAGCCATACTATCGTTGGCCGAGACGACGGCGGTAAACGATCTGTCGTTTTCCAACAGGCGGCGCATGGCATGATAACCGCCGGGCGCAGTCCAGTTGGCGCAAACCGCCTGAGCGACTTCCAGATGATGAGATTCAAGCACCTGGCGCAAGGTGGCATAACGGGCCTGGGCGCTAAACCAATTGGAAGACCCATTCAGGGCGCAAAAGCGGGTATGGCCCAGGCTGATCAGATGCTCGACAATCTGGCGCATGCCCAGGACATCATCGGTCATGACGGACGGGACATCCGCGCCGCGCTCGGCTTCGATCTGCACAACCGGTGTCCCATTACAAATCGCCTGGATGTCGGCAAACGGGAGGCCGGTCACGGGGAGAATCATCAGAATGCCATCGACGGCCCAGGCAATGACATTTCTGAGCGCTTCGACTAACTGATCTTTGGGTTCGGTGATGTTGGTGAGAATGACATCAAACCCGCTGGTTTTGGCGGCCATTTCGATATTAAGGGCAATTTGAATCGGCCCATTAAACCAACTGCCATAGAGGATGATGGCGATGGTTTTAGAAGACTTGGAGGCGAGTTTGGTGGCGGCTTTGCTGGGGTGATAACCCAGGGTGTCAATCGCTTCTAAGACGCGCTGGCGGGCTTCGCCAGACACATACGGCTGGTTATTGATGACCCGCGAGACGGTTTGATAGGAAACACCGGCAAGACGGGCAACATCCAGCATCGTTGGTCGAGCCGAACGTGAGATGGGCATGGGAAATCCTTTGTCGTGCGCACAAACTGAAAAAGCTATCAATCACAACTTCGTTCGCTCACCAAGCATTATTTTCTTGCTTCATATTCGGCAGCAGCGGTAGCCTGCAAATAAATTTTACCCGTAACCGGAATCCACTTCGGCAATTCTTCGCCCGCCAGATAGTCTACAACGGCATCAAAGGCTGGCCCCGCCATATAGGGGCTGAGTTCGACGGTCGCGTTTGCATCCCCATCAGCCATCGCTTTAAAAATATCAGGAATAGCGTCCACCGACACGACCAGAATATCATCACCGGGGTCTAAGCCAGCATCCTTAATGGCTTGAATGGCCCCAATCGCCATGTCGTCATTATGCGACCAGACCGCGCAAATTTCATAGGGGTCTTCGGTATTGAGGATGTTCGCCATCACTTGCTGACCCAGTTCGCGCCGGAAATCGCCCGTCTGCGAGACAATGATCTGCATGTCGGGAAAGAGGGCGATCACTTCGTTGAAGCCAATCTGCCGATCACGCGCGGCGCTGGAACCGATGGTGCCCTGCAACTCTACAATTTTACATTTGCCTGATGTCGCCTGAACCAACCAGGCCGCCGCTAACCGCCCCTCGCGCACAAAATCGGACGAGACACGCGTCAGGTACAGGGATTCGTCGGCGGTGACATTACGATCCACGATCACCACCGGAATCCCAGCGGCCTGTGCTTCCTGAAGCACGGTGGCCCAGCCCGTTTCGATCACCGGGGCGAGGATGATAGCATCGACGCCCTGTTCAATAAAAGAACGGACTGCCGCGATTTGAGCTTCCTGGCTGTTATCGGCATTGGAAAAGAGCAGATTGATCCCGCGAGCTTCAGCTTCGGCCAGCGCATTTTCGGTGAAGGCGGTGCGCCAGTCGCTTTCGGAACCGACCTGGGCAAAACCAATGGTGAGGCCCGATCCGCCGTTGTCCTGTGCCAGCGCAGGCGGCGCAACACAACACGAAAAAACTAAAAAGAACAGAAACCATTTCAAAATTCGCATGTCCTGTCCCCTTTAAACCAATATAATTTAAAGTTCACTGGAATTCGATTTCGCACGGACTCTAAACAATCGAGCGGTAGATGTCAAAAAACGTAAGGTGGGGTCGGCATAGGAGGCAGTAAACGCATTCCGCGCGATCCGAATCACATTCGCGGGAAAGGGTCGTGCCGACCAGCCGGGGGTCATCGGTGTTGATCGTGACCTGGATGCCGAATTGATCGAGCAGGGGCAGCGGATGGGATTCAAGCTGTGGGGGTGTATCGCCACCGTTCAGGGTGTTACCCATCCTCCCGACCTCCTTGCCCAGCGCGGCGCGTTTAAACTTTGTTTACGAAACATTCGTATACTTTATTCAGGAGGCAACATGAGTAAGGTATTGATTGTGGATGATGATCCGCATATCCGGGAACTGGCCGGAGTCTTTTTGCGGAATGAAGGCTTCGATGTGTGTGAAGCGGCGGACGGCGTGGAAGCACTCACCCAGGTTGAAAACACCAAAGTCGATATGGTGATTCTCGATATTATGATGCCCAACATGGACGGGTGGGAGTTGTGCCGCCAGTTACGCCGATACTACGATTTTCCGCTGCTGATGCTCACGGCTAAAGGCGAAACCAACGATAAAGTGCTGGGGTTTCAGCTTGGGACTGATGATTATCTGGTCAAGCCGTTTGATCCGCTGGAACTGGTCATGCGGGTGAAAGCGCTGCTGCGGCGCTACCGGATCGCCACCTCACAAACCGTGCTGGTGGGCGAACTGTTTATGGACCACAAAACCTTTGAGGTGCGGATCAATGGCGAAGCGATCACCCTGCCCCTCAAGGAGTTCGAACTGCTGTTTAAGCTGGCGAGTTATCCGGGGAAAACGCTGGCGCGCGACCAATTGATCGAAGACATCTGGGGCTATGATTTCGACGGTAACGAACGCACACTGGATGTGCATATCAACCGCCTGCGAGATCGTTTCCCGGAGGAGCGGTATTCTTTCAAAATCCACACGATTCGCGGGTTGGGATACCGGCTGGAGATTGATCCATGAGTTCAGAATTCAAGGAAATTTTCTGGATTATCAGCGCCCTGTGTTTTGTCGCGCTGATGTTTACGGTGGCTTTTGCGCTGACCGGGGCGGTTTATCATGTGATTGACTGGACGCCGCCCAAGCTGGTCGATCAGATCGTCAATTCGCTGGTTGGCCTGGTGCTAACCAGTTTAACCATCACGATGATTGGCCGGGCCTTTGAATCCAGAATCACTGACAAGCAGATGCGGCTGTTTAATCCCATCATCGAAGCATTGGAACGCATCGCCAAAGGGGATTTTAGCGTCCGGGTGGACGATATTTCTGAAAAGCATTCGCATGAAAAACCCTTCGTGGGCGAACTGGTCAACAGCGTGAATCAGATGGCGCTGCAACTGGACGAAATGGAACGGATGCGGCAGGAGTTCATTTCGAACGTGTCGCATGAAATCCAGTCGCCGCTGACCTCGATTCGAGGGTTTGCGCAAGCACTGCGGAATGATGCGTTGAGTGCGGACGAGCGACACCATTATCTGAGCATCATCGACAGCGAAAGCACCCGGCTGTCACGCATTACAGAGAATCTGCTCCGGCTGGCCGCGCTCGAATCGGAACAGGCGAAGTTTGAACCCAAATGCTACCGTCTGGACAAACAAATCCGCAATCTGGTGCTGACGTGTGAGCCGCAGTGGTCCGCGAAAAACCTGGAAATGGAAGTGGTTTTGGAAGAAACAGAAATCACCGCTGATCAAGACCTGTTGAGCCAGGTGTGGAATAACCTGCTGCATAACAGCATCAAATTTACGCCGGAGGGAGGGCGGATTGTGATCGGGACGAGCCGACAGAATGGCAACGTGCTGTTCACGATTCAGGACAACGGGATCGGGATTTTGGAAGCGGATCAGGCTCATATCTTCGAGCGGTTTTATAAAGTGGATGCGGCGCGGACGCATACGAACAACGGCGGCAGCGGCCTGGGGCTGTCGATTGTCCACAAAATTGTGGATATGCATAAAGGCTCGGTTTCGGTCGAAAGCCAATTCGGTGCCGGGACCACCTTCACGGTATACCTTCCGGTTGAACCGGGGGGAACCTCTCCCTAAATCCCTGGCACAGAGGGGGAAGTTGGGCGCAGCAAGTGTCAGGCGACGTAGGGTTATACCAATAAAAACGGCATAGGGTTTTACTCACCCTACAAGCTCAAGGCGTTACCAACAGGATGCTAAAAGCCAATTAATGAGGGTCTATCCGGCGACTGACCCGTTTCAAAGTCCATCCTCGCACCCTTGAACAACGAGGTTTAGGGAGCGACGGAGCGGAATGTTTCCTCAAAAATTGGTAAAACCCGGTTGCGGATTCTTTAGCATAACCCTACAACGGGTGACACTTGCTGCGCCCCTACGCATGGTGCGTCGTGAGTGTCGCGGAAAGCGCGGGGCGTAGCGCAATACGCCCCTACGAGAAGGGGAGGCAAACAGGATAAACACAGGGATGGCTCTAATTTAAATTAGGTTTACATGAAACATGTATGGTGTGAAGGTCGTACATACGCATAGAGAAGACAG
>CAYYNB010000199.1:0-10052 GCA_964472565.1 uncultured Anaerolineaceae bacterium | reverse complement strand
CTCTATAATGGATGCTCCCGCTTTTGAAAAAATAGTCGGAGGGCCATATGCAGTTACAACAGCGTTTCACCATCTTGGGGGTTGTTGCTCTGGCATTGACCGTCGTATTTATGTTTGTCGGGCTGCCCTATGCCGATTTTACATGGGCAGATGTCGTGACCGATTATAATGTGCCCGAAGTTCCCACCGCAGAAACGCCGCCGCTGGAACCGCTTGCCGATGTGGACCCTGAAAGCGCCCCTCCTGTTTACATTGATGAAACGGAAGGTTCAAGTGTCGAAGACTCCCTTCCCGAAGGGAGTGTTTTATACGCCCCCGCTGTCCCCCTCGCGAATATTGGAGTTGGCGCAGTGGTTGATCGTGCCCTTACCGCTTATGACTTTGTGCTGTACATCGATGGTCGCAGTTCCGCCGAGCCATTTCTGTTGCCGATTACGGTCTGTCTGAAAGACCCGGTTTTGGGTTCGGGGCTAATCTTTCTGGCTGCTGATCAGGCCCCGCGTGTGCCGGTGAACATGCCCGTGCATTATGAAGGTAATTACGCCTGCACGCAGATTGATCGACCTGGAACCCTGGTGCTTGTCTCGCAGTAACCCTCGCCTTTAGTGTGCCAGAATGTCTGCTAACGAAATCTGTTTGGTAGACATTCTGGTTATACTCCCCTCTGTATCAGTAGTTTATCTTCAAGTGCCTTATTTCTATGATTGTTAATATACTAATCCTATAATATTTTTATTGTAAAAATGATTGTCGTCCCCATTAAACTATGTCAGAATGCATACAGGGTAGTTTGGGGCGATGACTACATTGCTTCGCCCTTATCTTCATTAGAATAAGGGGGTCTCATTGTATGGGAAAAAACCGTTTTACGATCATGAGCCTGATCGCGTTGTTAGTGACCGGCTTCTTTTTGATAGTTGGTTTGCCCTATGGCGACTTTAGCTGGCGCAGCATTTTAGCTGCGTATGGTAATTCACCCTTATCCGCTCCTGATCCCTTGCAGGCGAGTGCGGTGTCACAAACTCAAATCAACCTGAGTTGGAGTGATCCCAACGCCGACGAGAGTCACTATCTGATTGAACGCCTGCCCGATGGGGCCAGCGCCTGGACTCAGATCGGGACGGTTGGCGCAAACACAGTCCACTATATGGACAGTGGCTTGACATGCAACACCCTGTACTCCTACCGTGTGCGGGCCTTCCGCACCGATGATAACGAAGTCTCTCCGTTCTCCACCCCGGCCAGCGTGACCACCCAGGCCTGTACGCCTACTGAAGGCTTGTTTGCGCTGCAAGCCAAGCTGCAAGCTCCCACCGGAACCACAAGCCAGCATTATGGCTGGTCGGTGGACATCAGTTCGGACGGAAATACCGCCATTGTGAGCCATTTGCAGGGCTTTGATGTCGGGGACGGCGAAGCTTATATTTATGTGCGTAGTGGCAGCACCTGGACACAGCAGGCCAAACTGCTGCCGGCAGATGTCGTTTCCGGCGCGAATTTCGGCAAGGACGTGGCGATCAGCGGCGATGGCAATATCGCGGTGGTCGGCGCGTGGCTGCAAAATGGGCATACAGGCGCGGCTTATGTATATACCCGCAGCGGCACGACCTGGACGCAGCAGCAAAAGCTGGTCGATCCCGTTGGGACGTACATGGATATTTATGGAATTTATGTGGACATCAGCCGCGATGGTAGCACCATCGCCATTGGTGCCGCGCGCTCCGGTGGCACGGGTGCCGTGTTCATTTATACCTTTAATGGTAGCAGTTGGGTGCAGCAGGCGCGATTGGTGGGTTCCGACAGCCAGTCGGGCGACCTGTTTGGACATGATGCCAGTATCAGCGACGATGGGAATACACTGCTGGTCGCCTCACGTTATGGTGATGGGGCATCCGCGAATACGGGAGCCGCGTATATCTTTGTTCGCAGCGGCACGACCTGGACCCAGCAGGCCAAACTTGCCCCTGCCGATTTGTTGCCCGAAGATTGGTTCAGCAGCAGCACGGTTGCGATCAGTGGAAATGGTAACGCGGTTCTGATCGGCGCGAACCTGCAATCATCCGGTACCCAAACCAATGCAGGAGCCGCCTACTACTTTACCCGTTCGGGCAGCACCTGGATGCAGCAGCAAAAACTCACTGCTCCCGATCCCGGCTCCTGGATTTGGTTCGGAACCGGCCCGGTTTTGAGTTCGGACGGCACACTGGCCTTGATTACCGCCTATGACCAAAGTGCTGCATCAGAAACAGCGGGAGCTGTCTACGTCTATACCCTCAATGGCGGACAGTGGACCAAAACGCAAAAACTGTTATCGACTGCTATGGGCCAGTATGATCATGGCAATGTGGCGGCGATTGACCAGGGCGGAAATACGATTCTGGTGGGCGCGAGTTATGAGGATAACTCAGAAGGCGCCGCTTACGTCTTCGTACGTGACACCGCGCCCCTGCCCGATCCGTCCAATCTGACAGCTACCCCTGTCTCTTCGACCCAGATCGATCTGAGTTGGAGCGATAATTCGACAGACGAAACCGAGTTCCAGCTTGAGCGTTCACCGGATGGGGTATCATCCTGGACTTCGATTGGCACGGTGGGCGCGAATGGCACCACCTACAGCAACACCGGGCTGACCTGCAACACGACCTACCATTACCGGGTGCGCGCCTACCGTAGTTCGGACAACCGCTATTCGGCCTACTCTCCGGCGGGCATCGCTACGACGCTGGCTTGTGCGCCGCTGCCGCCGCCGAATAACCTGACCGCCACTGCCATCTCACCCACTCGCGTGGCCCTGACCTGGAACGATCACAGCACGGACGAAACCTCCTTCCATCTTGAACGGTCCTTTGATGGGTTTACGGGCTGGTTCGAAGTGGGGGCGGTGGGTCCCAATGACACGACCTATACCGATACGGCGGCGGCCTGCAACACCTTCTACTACTACCGCGTGCGCGCCTATCGCAGCACCGATAATCAATATTCGACCTTCTCCCCCGCGGCGACGGTGACAACGCAGGCTTGCCAGGCGGTGAACGCCCCCACCGATCTGGTAGCGGTTGTGGTATCTCCGGCGAGTATCGACCTGAACTGGACCGATCACAGTATTGATGATACGGCTTTCCGGGTCGAGCGTTCGCTGGATGGATCATCCAATTGGACGCAGATCGGTTCGACAGCCGCCAGCGCGGTTACCTACAGCGATACGGCGATCACCTGCGGCACGGTTTACTACTACCGCGTGCGGGCCTATCGCGGCACCGACAACCAGTATTCACTGTATTCGAACACGGCCCATGCCACCGCCTGCTCACCCCTGTACGCGCCAACTAATTTGTCAGCCGTGGTGATCGTGCCTACGGCTCGGATCGACCTGAACTGGACCGATCAGACCACCGACGAAACCGAATTCCGCGTGGAACGCTCGCCCGATGGCACCAGCCGCTGGGAAGAAATCGGCTCCACGGCGGCCAATGTCACCACCTACAGCGATCCGTCGGTGATTTGCGGCGCGGTGTACTACTACCGCGTGCGTGCCTTCCGCGGCAGCGATGGGCAGTTCTCCCCCGCGACCTCCGAAGCGCATGCGACCGCTTGCTCACCGTTGTATGGGCCAAGCGATTTGACGGCTAAAGTTTTGTCGGCCTCGCAAATCAAACTCGATTGGACCGATAACAGCCCTAACGAAACCGCTTTTCGCATTGAGCGCTCGCCCGATGGCCTGTCCAACTGGACCCAGATCGGAAATGTGAGTGCCAATGTCACAACCTATACCGATACCTCGCTGGTCTGCGGCACCGAAGCCTACTACCGGGTGCGCGCCTTCCGCAGCAGTGACGGCCAGTATTCACTCTTCTCGTCTGCGGCACACGTGATCGCGTGTATGCCTGATGCGCCGAGTGATTTAACGGCCACCGCTATCTCGCAAACTCGGATCGATTTGAGTTGGACGGATAACGCGGCCACCGAAACCAATTTTAAGATCGAACGTTCCCCGGATGGGACCAGCGGCTGGGCTGAGATTCAGACACTCGCCGCGAACACCCAGGCTTACTCGAATACCGCGCTGACTTGCGGCACCACCTACTACTACCGGGTTCGCGCCGTCCGCAGCACGGGCAACTTGTTATCCGGCTATTCGAATGTATCCAGCGCGGCGACCCGCCCCTGTTCACCTGTAACCGGGCCGGTTCTGCTCACACCCACTGATCGCGAGGTAACTGCCGACAACACGCCGGCATTTACCTGGGAAGCGGTTGCCAATGCGCATCACTACCAGATTCAGATCGATGAGGTAGCGACTTTCGCCACCCCCGAACAAAACATCGATGTTACGGGGCTGACCTATACCAGCCCGGCGCTGCCCGATCAGCCGCTGTATTACTGGCGTGTGCGCGGCGTGACATCCTACGGCGATGCTGGCCCCTGGAGCGCGGTGAGGCGTTTCACCGTGAACACCAAACAACCGGCTGTGCCCACGCTGACCGCCCCTGTCAACCAGACGAATTCACCCGACACCACGCCGTTGTTCCGCTGGAGTGCGGTAGCGGGTGCGACCCAGTATCATTTGTGGATCGATGATGATCCCGGCTTTAACAGCCCGCTCACCTATACCCCGACCACCGCAACCTATACGCTGACTGGCCCGCTGCCTTATGGTGTGTATTACTGGCGGGTGCAGGCGGGGAATGCGGCGGATACATGGGGCGATTGGAGCGCTGCTTTTACGCTGAACCTCACCATTCACCAGTTGCCCGCCAACGGCAGCTTTAGCACCGACACGACTCCGCTGCTGCGTTGGTCTGCCGTGACCGGAGCCACAGGTTACACTCTGCAAATCGCGGATAATGCGAACTTCACCGGCGCGACGAGTTACCCGTTGGGGCTGGTCACCAGCTATACGCTGCCCGATCTGGCTCCCCATGAGTATTTCTGGCGGCTGCAAGTCCAGCCCGCCGCCGATCCCGCCGCCTGGACGCCCGGCTGGTCGTTCACGATCACCGCGTCGATCCCGGTTGCTCTCGTGCCCGGTTTGCCCGCCGCGAACAGCCGCACCGCTGACCCGACTCCGGCCTTCAGTTGGGGCACGGTGTCCGATGCGGTGAGTTACGAATTCCAGTTGGACGAAGTATCGACGTTTGCCAGCCCGCGCCTGGATGTCACACAATCCACAGCCAGCTTCACCCCAGCGGATAATCTGCCCGATGGCCGCTACTACTGGCGCGTGCGGGCCTTTAACGATGTCGCTACTGCCGGGTTGTGGAGCGCCGCCCGCCTCGTGATCATCGATACGGCTGCGCCCCGGCTGCTGAGTCCGGCGGACCAATCCGGCACGACGCTCACCACCGCAACCTTGAAGTGGAGCGCGTCCGCGACGGCGGCCCTGTACCGGATTTGGATCGATGATGATCCGCTCTTTGGCAGTTACACCGAATTCACCACCACCACGCTGACCCAGGTAGTCACGCTGCCAGGACCGGGGGTTTATCATTGGCGCGTGCGTTTCGAAGACGCGGCAGGTAATCCCGGCGTATGGAGTGCCGCCTGGCAGTTCAGTGTGGTAAACACGGTTATCAAGCCCGCTCGACCTGTTTTGGCGAGTCCCGCGACGGGTAGCCCGACCAACAACACACAGCCTACTTTTGGGTGGAACACAGCGGCCAATGGTACCAGTTACCAGTTCCAGATCGACAGCGTGAACACCTTCGCCAGCCCCGACGAGGATGTGACGGTCAGCGGCTTGACCCATACGTTGGGTGTATCACTTGCCCCAGGTCGTTACTACTGGCGTGTTCGGGCGATCAGCGCCGAAGGGATCGCTGGCCCCTGGTCAGCCATCTGGAATATCCAGATCGATCTGACGCCGCCGCCCGCGCCGAAGTTGAGTCTCCCCGCCGACAACACCGGCACACCGACCACCGCACCGCGTTTGGTGTGGTTAGCCGTCACGGGGGCCGGGGCGTATCGTCTCCAGGTCGATACGGTGGCCAGCTTTGATAGCGCTGAACTGAACATCATCGATCCCATCCTCACAACCAACTATACCCTGAGCCTGCTGGCCGATGGCACGACCTACTACTGGCGTGTTCAGGCCCAGGATCGCGCGGGTAACTGGGGCGGTTGGAGTGCGACCTATCACTTCACCGTCACCATGCTCAAAACGCCGTTGAACGGCAGCGCGAAGGTGGATACGACGCCTACCTTTGTATGGAAT
The DNA here is from genome assembly GCA_964472565.1 of uncultured Anaerolineaceae bacterium. Classification (GTDB taxonomy): domain Bacteria; phylum Chloroflexota; class Anaerolineae; order Aggregatilineales; family Aggregatilineaceae; genus DATAMF01. Next base: position 3,841 of record CAYYNB010000199.1, on the reverse strand, counting down.
GCGGTGACGGGCGCAAGCTATGAGTTCCAGTTAGACACCTCCCCGTCATTTGACAGTATGCCGCTTCCCGATCAGTATTCGGGCGGCGCGACGACCCGCACCAGCCCGGTGCTGGCCTATGGCACTTACTACTGGCGCGTGCGTCCGGTGATCGGCGGCGTGCCCGGTACCTGGAGCCAGGTCTGGACTGTCACCGTCACAACCACCCCACCCGCCGCGCCTAAACAGGTGACGCTGGCGAACAATGCGCTGACCAGCGAGACGGCTCCGACCTTCGCCTGGATGTCAGCGGCGCGTGGCCTGTACTACCAGATTCAGATCGCGTCCGACACCACCTTCGCCTATCCGATCCAGAATGTGACCGGCGGCGAAAATATCCTGACCTACACCGCGCTTCCGTTGCCTGATGGCAAATACTACTGGCGCGTGCGGGCCTACAATATTTACGACGTGCCCGGCGCGTGGAGTACGGTTTTCAACTTCACCGTCGATGCCACCCCGCCGGATGCTCCGGTTTTGGTCGCGCCGCTCACCGATGCATCTGTGACCAATGCCAAACTCAAGCTAAGCTGGACGCGCGTCCCCGATGCGGTGAAATATGAACTGCTGCTGGACCGCACTCCCAGCTTTACCCAGCCGTCGATTCTGCTCGGCAATGTCCTGACCTACACCCCGCTCAAGCCGCTTTCTCAGGGTGAATACCAGTGGTGTGTGCTGGCGATTGACAAGGCGGGCAATGTGTCGGCATGCAGTGAAGTTCGCACCTTCACACTGGTCGCGGGCAACACCATCAGCATCGACAGCCCGTTGGTGCTCGATGCGCCGTACAATACCGCCGATCTCATCGAAGCCGAAACCGTCGCGCAAACCGGAGTCTGGACCACCTATGACACTGATGCCGCCAGCGGCGGGCGCTACGTCTACAGCAGCGGCACCGCCGGGGACGCGCTCAGTCTTACCTTCGCGGGCACGGGCGTGGACATCGTCTATGTCCAGCACCCGGCGATGGGGACATTGGCCGTGGAGATCGATGGCGTGATTCAGCAAACCATCATCAGCACATCCGACCGCACCGTTTTCGGCGCGCGGGTGGCGGTGAATGGGCTGGCCGTCGGATCACATACCCTGCGCGTTTATGCCGTCGCTGGAACCATAGCGCTCGACGCCTTCCAGATCATCCCGGCGGATGTGCCCGCCACGCCCGTTCCAACCGGAACGCCGGAATCAACCGCCACACCGGCGACTCCCGCGCCGCTGCCCGTTCTGCTCGTGCCCATGACCGACTCCTTCGCTGGCAGTCTGCCTTGGACGCCGGGCGGCAGTTGGCAGCCGGATACCCAATCCGCTTACCAGGGATCGGGCTGGTTTGTCGAGGCGCTCACCCGCAATCAAAGCAGCACACTCACCGCAGGCTATCAGCTTGATCTGCGGACGGCAGCGGCTCCCCAGCTCACGTTCTGGCAGCAGATGACGCTGACTGGTGGAGATGTCGCCGCGCTGGACGTGAGTCTGGACGGCGGCCTGACCTGGCTCCCGCTGGATGTCCAGATCGGCACCGCGAGCGCCTGGACCTTGCATACAGTGGACCTCACCGCCTATCGCGGCGCGATCATCCAGCTCCGTTTCCGCCTCGATACGCTGGGGCAGGTGCCGGAAGGACAATCCGCGTTCGGCTGGTGGATCGATGAACTGGCCGTCAGCGACATGATCCCGCCCACCACGACCCCCGACGCCTGGATTTTGCCGGCAGTGGTTCCGACTGAAGTTCCGACTGAGCTTCCGCCGGCGGATGAGGGTGGTTGGGTGCTGCCGGAATCCTGATCCGCTTCTCGTTGGTCATCCATAACAAAAGCCGCTCCTGCACCAGGGGCGGCTTTTTTGGTCGAGAACGTCGTTAGCGTCCCAACATGATCCCGAACAATCCGGGGCTGGTTTCTGGCTCTCTGGCTTTTTTGCCATTCGAGGGCAGGCCCGCCAGTTCTTCGTCGGGATGCCGGAACTGCATCGAGTAGAGCCGGGCATACAGCCCATTCTGCTCCATTAAGTCATCATGCGATCCCAGTTCGATGATGCGCCCGCTGTCCAGCACCGCGATCCGGTGAGCCACTTTGATCGTGCTCAGGCGGTGCGCTACGATGACCGTCGTCCGGTTCTGCATCAGCCGATCCAACGCTTCCTGCACCAACCCCTCGGATTCGTTGTCGAGCGAACTGGTCGCCTCGTCCAGCAGCAGGATAGCGGGGTTTTTCAGAATCGCCCGCGCAATGGCGATCCGCTGGCGCTGCCCGCCGCTCAGATTCATGCCGCGCTCACCGACCACCGTATCATATTGATTGGGGAACCCGGCGATAAAATCATGCGCATTCGCTGCTTGTGCCGCCTCGATCATTTCTTCCTCAGACGCATCCAGCCGCCCGTACAGAATATTTTCCCGAATCGTTCCGCCAAACAGGATCGTTTCCTGCGGCACGATCCCGATCTGTTCGCGCAGACTGATCTGGGTCACATCGCGCAGATCGTGCCCGTCGATTCTGATGCTGCCGCTTGTCGGATCGTAGAACCGGGGGATCAGGTTAAAGATCGTGCTTTTGCCCGCGCCGCTCGGACCCACCAGCGCCAGAATCTCCCCGGCGTGAATATCCAGCGCTACGTTTTGCAGCACCGGGGCCACCGCGTCATAGCTGAAGGACACATCATCAAACGTGACCTTGCCGCGCACCGGGGGCAGGGCCATCGCATCCGGCGCATCCTGGATCGTCGGCGGCGTGTCCAGAATCTCGAACACGCGCCGCACCCCGCCGATAGCCGCGCTAAACTGGCCGTACAGTCCGCCCAGTCCCGCCAAACTGCCCGCGATGGAGACCCCGTACATCAAAAAGCCCGTGATCATAGCGACACTCAGCCGCCCTGCGATCACTTCGCGCCCGCCGTACCACATAATCGCGGCAATCGAGCCGAACCCCAGAAACATCATCACCGAGCCGAACAGCGAACTGTAAACCGCCAGCCGCAGCGAAGCCCGGAAGGTTTTTTCCATCGCGGTATTGTAGCGCTGCGTTTCATACCGTTCCCGCCCGAAGCTTTTCACCACGCGGATCCCCTGTAAGCCTTCTTCCGCGACAACGGTTGAAGCGGCTAACTGGTCCTGAATCCGCGTGCTCCCTTTTTCGATCCGGCTCCCAAACAGAAATCCCACCACGATCAGCACCGGGATCATCGCCAGGATGAACAGCGTAAAGCGCGTATTCATCGTCAGCACGATGATGATCGATCCGACCAGGGTCAGCGTCTGGCTGAGCAGCGACGTGACATTCGTGGTCAGCATGGAGCGCATCTGCGTGACATCACTCGACAGCCGCGACACCACATCCCCCACGCGTCGTTCCGCGTAAAAATCCAGCGACAGGGTTTGCAGGTGCGTGTACAGCGAGGTGCGCAGGTCCAGCACGATCCGCTCCCCGATATAGGTCATGAGATACGATTGCAGGAAGCTAAAAGTCGCCTGGAGCAGAAAAATTCCGATCAGCATCCCCGCCATCCGGTTGAGCGGGCCAAAATCAGAGGTCTCCGTGACAGAATCGAGCAGACCGACAATCACCGCCGGAAAAGCCAGTCCAAATCCGGTTGACAGCAGCAGCGCCACAACCGCCAGCGCCATCCGTCCGCGGTACGGCTTCAGATACGAAAACAAGCGCCGCCAGCTCACCGATTTGAGCGTCAGGCGCGAACGTTTTTGGTTGGGCGTATCAGATTGGTGTTGGTCAAGCATAGACGCATCATCCCTCGCTGTCTTCTCTATGCGTATGTACGACCTTCACACCATACATGTTTCATGTAAACC
>CAYYNB010000198.1:0-10152 GCA_964472565.1 uncultured Anaerolineaceae bacterium | reverse complement strand
GCTTAAATCCACCGTCGTATCAAGCAGCGCGAGTTCAACCCAGGCAGCTTGATTCTCATAAGCGACCCGGACCCATTCGCCGTCTGGACTGAGGCCATCCGCTTCAAAAGGTGTCCCCGCATTCACTGTTGCCAGAATTCCAGCGGCAGCCCCTGGCGCATTTAATACATTCGCCTGTCCGGTCGTGGTGATAGCGACAGTCGCATGAGGCAGAAGCGCTTCGCCTGGATCGACTTCATTGGTGATTTCAACATCTCCAATAAGCAGATAAACTGCCGTCTCATCCGGTAGCGCATTCGGAATATTGGCTTGGACATTCATGACACCAATGCCCCATTCCGAACTGGCCGTGTTAAGTTCTGTCGAGCTAACGGTCTTTAAGAGGGTCAATTCCGTCTGGTAGCCTGGTTCGCCGAAAAAGTCATCCGGCTCTACTTCACCTTCTACCAGTGTGCCTTTGACAGTTTTGTACCCATAGCAAACACTATTGGCACCTAAATTGGCACAGTTTATTCCCATATCAGAGATAGCGCTTTGCACGACCTGTTCGCAGGTACCGCCCCCATCCTGCGCCTGTCCTCTTTCGGGGGCCGAAACAAAAGTGGCCGCCAATAAAACCATGACAAGAACAATGTATCGTAACCGCATTGTATAACTCCTTGGAACAGCTTCCCCTGTAGCTGGCATTGCCCATTATTGGTCGCCATGCGGACAGATAATAACTCAAAAACAAAATCTATGCTGTATGATGAAACTGATTTTACTGTGACGATTTGCGACAGAAACACGCAATTGATACAATACTTTGCCAAGCAGCGCGCTTAAAATAGATGCTTTTATTCTTATTGTGTTGAAATTGTTGTTTATATTGACTATAGATAGGTCAATTTATCACATCATAATATAACGAGATACTTTCTCAGGCAACTTATAGTTTAGCCCTTTTCATCGACAGGAGTAAAGAACCTCAAATTAGAGACCTGATTTACAATATGTAATAAATGCGGTACATCAAAAATATGCAGGGGGAATGGTCGATGACGGATTTCAATAAGCTCAAGACCAAATTTGATAACGCACCGCGAGCGCTCAACTTTAACGGTAACTCTAATCCGCTTTATGTTCAATTAACGCCTGCTCGAATGCCTCAGGTTTATATTGAACCATTAATCGCCATCCTTGAATCAGCTACTGAATCTCCCCTACAGTTACAAGACCAAGAAGCAGTCTGTGCTTATGCTATCAATACATCCCTTTATCCATCATCCAGTGAGCCACGCGAAAAATGGATGAGTAGACTGCATTTTCGTAAACTTCACTTCTGAAGTATAATAGTAGGACTTAAAAATACATATTATAGTTTTATTAATGGTACTCTGTTAAAAAATACCTGACAGTGATGGGTGGGGAGCATCAGTCATGGCAACATTGGCGCAAGCAAATCTATTGGTTCATCGCACAACCAGACGTCTCAAACGGGTAGGACCGCTGGCCTGCTCAGATATTCTTATTGTCCTGTTCGCCTATACCTCCGTTTATAGTGTCCGCACAACGCAATTATCCTTTGTCGTTGAGCAAAAACTTTTTTCTGCCTTTGTCGTTTTTATCACCGTCCTCTCATTGTATTTCTTCGGCGGCTATCACCGAATCTGGTCCCGAACCAGCGGTCACGAAGTGATAGTGATCATCAAAGCCGTGCTCATGTCCACTTCACTGCTTATCATAGCCGATTACTTTCTACAGCCTCGCCCGCTGCCGCTAAGCGTCATCTTGATAGGCAATTTATTGGCGCTGATGGGGTTTGTTGCCGTCCGCTATCAATCCCGCTTAATTAGCGGTCTGAACTGGCGCTGGAAAGCTATCTGGTACCAGCAATTTCCCGAACAAGAAACCCGCGTGCTGATCATCGGTGCAGGTGAGGCCGGACAAACCACCGCTTGGCGGCTCAAACATCGTTTTGAAGGTGGGCGCAGCGGCTATCAGGTGATTGGTTTTGTCGATGACGACTCCGCCAATCAAGGTATGTTTGTCGAAGGCTCACGTGTCCTGGGCTGCCGCCACGATATTCCGGCACTGGTTGAAAAGCACAACATTGATCTGCTGGTGTTTGCTATTCATAACATCGGCGGATCAGATTTTCGCGATATTCTGTCCTATTGTGAGCAAACCAAAGCGCGCATCAAAATTATTCCTGATGTGTTTGCGATGCTCAAAGAAACCAATAATGCGCCGTTGCTCCGTGATATTACGCCAGAAGACCTATTAGGCCGTCAGACGGTCAGTTGGCACGAAGATGTGGAAGTGGACCCTGTTTCCAATAAAGTAATCCTCGTAACCGGCGCGGCAGGGTCCATCGGCTCTGAATTGTGCCGCCAGTTATTGTCCTACGCCCCCGTCAGGCTGATCATGTTGGACAATAATGAAAGTGGCCTGCATGATCTTTATACCGATTTATCAACAGCACATCCTACAAGCCCCATCGTCTCAATGTTGGTAGACATCACCAATCGGGCGGCGCTTCAGCATGTTTTCGATCAGTATCGTCCCCAGGTAGTGTTCCATTCCGCCGCCTACAAACATGTGCCCATGCTAGAAAATTTTCCTGAAGAAGCGCTGCGTGTAAATGTAGGTGGCACCCTGAATCTCGCCGAGATTTCAAAAGCGGCACATGTCGAGCGTTTTGTCCTCATCTCCACCGATAAAGCGGTTAATCCATCCAGCGTGATGGGAGCCAGCAAGCGTTTGTGCGAAATGCTTCTCCATCATTTCGCCCCTGGTAGCCAAACCTTGTTCACCGCCGTCCGCTTTGGCAATGTGCTGGGTAGTCGGGGGAGTGTTGTCCCAACTTTTGACCGTCAGATTGAAATTGGTGGTCCGGTGACGATCACCGATCAAGAAATGACCCGTTATTTTATGACCATCCCCGAAGCCGTCAATCTGGTCATTCATGCGGCATGTCTGACAACGGGAGATACTTTGTTCATGCTCCGTATGGGCGAGGCGGTTCGTATTGTAGAATTAGCCGAACGGATGATCCGGTTGCGCGGCTTGCGCCCCCATACCGACATCCCTATCGTCTATACCGGGATTCGCCCTGGCGAAAAACTCCACGAAGAACTCCATACCGGAACCGAAATCGCCGTCCCCACCAAGCACCCGGATATTGTGCGGTTAGTCCGTAATCAGAATGGTTTCCATTCGTTGGTCTTTTTTGCCCAGGTACAACAGCTTCTCAAGAATGGCTTCGAGGAATCAGCCGATCCGCTGATTCAACTCCGCCGCCTGATTGGTGTCGAGGAACATTTGCCCATTTAAGGCCGTTTCGCGGTGCAGATCAAACAATACTCGGCGGGGCGTATCGCAATACGCCCCGCCGCTTTCCGCCATGCTGCTTTCTGCGCCCTGCTCATCCCTTCTCCACTCACGCGGCTAATCACATCTTTTAAGGTGCAGATCTAGCGGTTCCTCGTAAGGGCGTATTGTGTGCGATACGCCCCTCGCTTTCCGCCATGCTCATGACGCGCCATTCGTAGGGGCGTGCTGCTTGCCGCGCCCGCTTTGCTCCTCCTTTCTCCGCGTGCGGGGAAAGGAGGTCGGGAGGATAGGGGTGAACCGCATAACGCCTATTCCCCCCCCATCTCCCACTTGTGGCTAATATGTAGCAACCCAGGGAAGGGAAAAAGAAAATAGGGGCGCAGCCTGAATAAAACGCCGGGCTGTTAACCCGGCGTTATTCTGTCTTTCAGTCTGCTGAATTTACATGCCGTCGTCTGGCGAATAAAACCGCGCCTAACAGGATCAAAAGCAGCAAAATTCCGCCCCCTATCAAGGTTCCGCTGCCCACGCCGCCATCATCATCAGTATCCACATCCGCCGGTGGTGGCACCGGTGTCGTCGTTGGCGTTTCAGTTGGTAGCGGCGTTTCTGTCGGAGATTGTGTGTCCGTTGCCGTCGGTTGTGGCGTATCGGTGGGGGTATTGGTCGCTGTTGGTTCTGGCGTATCGGTGGGCGTATTGGTTGCAGTAACGGTTGGCAGCGGCGTTTCTGTCGCCGCTTCAGCCGTAGATGTCATCGCTTGAGCTACCTGCATGGCTTCCGTTGCCGCCACATCTGGCGTATTCGATGGTTGAGTTGTCGCCGTGCTGGTGCTCGTCGGTTCGTCGGTAGCAGTTGGCATTGCCGTTTCAGTAGCGGTCGCAGTTGGCATGTCTGTCGGCATCGCCGTGTACGTTGCTGTGAAAGTTGGTGTAGCTGTCGGAGTATTCGTCGGTGTGGGCGACGGTGTCACAAAAAGTGCAGCCGACACCGAAAACGGGCGTGTAAGGATCGTTTCGCCACTTGCATCCATCATCACAACTTCCAGCGTATGGTTGCCTGGACCAAACGGCAGCACATCCACCCCAAACTCATAGGGTGAATTGTTATCCTCTGCGATAGGTTGTCCATCAATATTCACGCTGATTTGCTGAATCTCTTGTTGTGCTTGTTCGACAATCACCGCAAAATTGACCATCCCACTCTGGCTGATTTCCGCCCCTTCGTCCAGCCCTTCAATTTGAACAACAGGCGGCATATCCGCGACAGTGAATGGCGCGCTCAACTCGCGCATCCCGCCCTGTGCATCCGTAGCCGTCAGTCGCACCGTATGGGGTACACCCGGTTCAAAATCATACGGATCAAGTGTCAGGCTTGCACTCACTGCATTTTCACCAGCTTGGCTGAAATCGACTTCAGCCGCTTCACCATCCACGAGCAGCCCACTTTCACCGATCCCGCGTACGGCGCTCACCTGTGCCGTAACCGTTGTAGCTTCGCTTAATTCACCTTCCGGTAGTCCCTCAAACGCGAGTTGAGGATATAAATCCGGCGCGGTAAAGGTCGTTTCGGCGCTTCCCCCAGCAGCCTCAACGCGCAGCGTATGTTCGGTCCCATCTGGCTCCAACCCGCTGTCAACCATAACATAGTATGGCGAACGCAGGTAGGTAGATAAATACTGATAGGTCTCAGTCAGGGTAGCCGAATTCGGGTATAGGTACGACAATCCGCGCGTTTGTTCAGCCAGGGCTGTCAGATAACGCGCATCCACATACCCTATCCCGATCACATAAAACGGGATAAATTGCTCGGTTGCCAATGCAATCCCAGCCTCTCGTGGATTAACGCTCAATCCCCCATATTCATTCCCATCCGTCAGCATCACTACAAATCGGCGCGGGTTGTGGGCTTGGGTTGCAAATTCTGCCGCTGTATAGCTGGCATCATACAGGGCGGTTCTTCCGTTGGCTTCCAGGGTATTGATCGCGTTTCGCACGGCGTCCAAATCGGTTGTAAATTCCAGCGCAACCTTGACGGTGGTATCGAAGTCAATCAGCGCCACTTCATCTCCTGGAGCAAGGTTATCCAAAAAGGCGAGTGCTGCTGCTTTCGCATCGTCTATGGCTTGTCCCAACATACTTTCGCTGGTATCGATAACCAGCACAACGGAGATCGGAAGATCATTTTGTGTCACATTTTCGAGAGACAATATGGGTACTACTTCCCCATCAAGGTACACCTGAAAATCTTCAGCCGTCAGGTTGGCGATGGGAGCATGGAATTCGTCTTGCAGGTTAACGGAAAAAGTGATCTGTGGAAAATTCTCAGTATTAATCGTCCCAATTTCGACGAGAGCTGCAATGGATTCTTGGGCAAGGGCAGTTTGAAAAACGATTAGTAGCGGTATCAAGAAAAAACTTAAGTAGCGCCGCATAGTCTTGCTCCTGTGCTTGAACGCGCGCGGGAAAGCTCAGTCTAATCTTAACATGGCTCAAACCTGAAAAGCTAGATAGCAAAATCCTGTTTTTTGAACTGACTTTCTTCCCAACCTCGGAATAACTCGCGCCGTTTCAACCGTTAAGATTTCCTCGCCACCCCAAAATGGGCAGCCGTCGCAGGGTTTCACGCAAGTTTTACGCGAAAACCCAGCCGACTGCCATGATCATATGGCCATCTCGCTATTGTGGAAAGATACAGGAGGAGTTACTACACCGTTGCGTCGTTGGGTATCAGCAGAGGATTAACCCCACCCTAGATTTGGAACCCGCCGCTGGCCCGCACAATCTTTTGCTGGTAGTTATCCACATATCCCAGCAGTTTGGTGTGCAGCGCGTCCCATTCATCACTCTCCAGCAGTTGCCGCATCGTTCCCAGGTCTTCGGTAACGCCCTCCATTAGAATCTGCGGGCAGTCACCAAACACGGCAAACCATGCTTCGGTCGGGTTGAGACCTAGCCGGGTGATCCCCGGCGCAAATTCCCGGACCATGAATTCGAAATATTCCTGGTCCTGACCGGGTTTGATATCCCAACTGAGCAACAGTTTGATCATAGAGCTTTCCTGACTAATGGCGGTAGTCCAACAGGATCACTTGGGTTTGTTCTGGCAGTGAGCTTGAACCACCCACGCGCAGCATAGGTTCTTCTTGGATCGCGTTGACTCCCATTTCTTTCAAAAATCGGTCGAGCGGATCCAGGTCCATTTCGCGCAGGGCGTCAGTCCGAAAATGCATCGGGACAACGATACTCGGTTCAAGCAAACTGACCACTTCCGCTGCCTGGCTCGATGACAGGCTGCTGCCGCCGCCCACTGGAACCAGCGCGATATCGATAGGGCCGAATGTATCGATCATCGATTGATCGGGCACATGTGCCAAATTACCCAGGTGGGCAATCGTCAATCCATCATAATCCAGCACATAAACCACATTCCGGCGCGGACTCTCCGCCTTGAGGTCTACTGTCGCCACGCCGATGATAAACACGCCCCCAATCTCATACTCGCCCGGCCCCTCAACAATGTGTTCACAGCCTTTCACCACTGCCAGATTGCTGTGCCCTGGAGCCTGATGGCTAATCGTGACAATATCGGCCTTTAGCTTGGGAACTTCATATCCCAGGCTCTCATCAAACGGATCCGTGACGACGGCTGCGCGTCCCCGATCCGCGATCCGAAAACAACTGTGCCCATACCATGTGATATCCATACCAACCCCATTTTTTCCTCTAGAAATCGCCTCTAATTATACCCAAAAATACGCTATCGCCACAGTCGCCGTTCATCCGGTTCCCCCCCATACTGTTCCAGCCGCTCGATAACAGCCCGGTTAGCCACCACCGCCACATAACTTACAACCCACAATCCCACCGGCCACACCGTCTGAAGAGTGATCCACATCAAGGTGCCGCTGGCGGCCAGCAGGGTCAGCGTATAGATCGGCGCAGACATAAGCAGCATCAGCATGCTGAATAAAACGGTGCTGTATTGTTTTTGCGTCGTTTCCAGCATCAGCGGCCAAAAATAGAATTGCAGCGCAAACCATATCAGGGTACTGAGGGCAGCAAGCAGGGCTATCCACTCGTTGAGTTCGACTTTAACGGGCCACGCGTACACAATCACGCTGATCACCAGCCCGGCCACCCCATTTGTGATAACCCATTGGGTTCCCTGCCACCAATACCGCCGCCCCCCGGCGACGAAATCCCGCAGCCGTGCCGGTTTCCCATATACGATCCGGTTCGCCACCACGAATAACCCCGCTGTAACAAAGGGAAACAAAACCACCGTTGCACCCAGCCCTGCCCACACCATGCTCAATAGCGTCAGCGGGATCAGGTTTCGTATCCAGGTGCGCGCGCTCCACCAGAGAACGTTTAGGGCTTCGGGCATAGGACGGGAATCGTTGCATTTGCTATCGGAATCACCCCAATCCGTGCATCATCCGGTAAATCCCGCAGCACGACTTGTAAGGCGTCCGTCACATCCTGAATCGGCGTCAGCAGCAGAGATCGCACGAATTCATCCGCCATTTCCGATTTGATCAGCGGTTTGATCCGCACCGCATCCCGCGCAATCTGAAAAGCCTTGTGCGGACCCAGCCGGAATTCTTCTTGAGCAAATCGTTCCAGCACAGCCTCATGTGAGGCCATCCCTTTGATCCACTGCTCATACCGCGCGTTCCCCGTTCCTTCAGGACACGCCGCCACCAAAATCACCGTGCCGCCATCTTTCGTGACTCGCGACGCATGTGACAGTGCTTTTTGTGCTTGATACAGGTTAATATCTTTCGGATGTCCCCCCGGAGCCGTGATCACGACATCAAATGGCGTCTCCACCTGAATCTCGTATTCCTTGCGCACCAGCGGAATCCCCGCCTTCATCACGTCTACCGGATCCCCCGCGAAGACATGCGCGATGTCTTTATCAAAATCCAGAATGGTATTGATCGCCAGATTCACGCCGATCATCCGCCCGATCTCTTCCACATCCTGCCGCACCGGGTTGTCTTCATACCGTCCCAAATCCGCGCCGGGTTCAACCATCAGCGCATGGTTCCGGTTGATCGTCTCCCGTCCGGTTAATCCAATCGCCGCGCTTTTAACCCCGCCCGAAAATCCCATAAATTGGTGCGGCTCAATATTCCCAATCACCACCCGTAAATCGGCGCGGACAAATTCCCGGTTGACCCATACCGGCGTACCGCGCGTCGTTTCCCCATAATATGCCAGTTTCTCGACATCATCGCAGTCATGTGAAATCACCCGGTAATTTTTCGCGGCATCTGTGAGCGCGAGGTCATAGTCTTCCGCTTTCATCGGCGTATGAGTTCCCGTTGCGATCAGGATGGTGATCGCTTCCGGCCATAAATCATGACGGTGCAGCCAGCGCAGCAGAGTGAACAGCGCCTCCGGTCTCATCGGGCGTGTTTTATCGGGCACCGCAATCGCCACCGATTTCACCTGCCGTAAGTCGGGCACGGCCCCCAGTGGATTTTCAATCGCATCCTGAACGGAATGGTAGGGTTTTACGTTTCTGAGTTCAGGCCCAATCCATTCCACCGTATACGTATCCGGTACGCTGAATCCTATCTGGCTTTTCCCATACGGAACTCGAAATTCCATGTCACTTAATCCCCAGCCTCACCCGATAACCAAAATACCAGGGCTTCAATTCATTTCCTAGTGTGCGCTCGGCCACATCCCGCAGCGCCGTAACGCCTGCCTCATCTTCGCTGATCCCGTTCCGCAGCGCAATCGCCACCCGCCCCTGGCTGAGTGCCACTCCCACCAGCCGTTCCGCGTTGCCTTGTTCCACGTGATGCAGCACCACCTCGCGCACATACCGGAAGTGCCCACTGTGTTCCATGCGCCCCAGGTGCCCTGCTTTATCCCATAGGCGCGTTGCTTTGACATATCCCCGTTCTTCGATCAGTCGTGTCGCTTGTTCCATACACGCATTGTATGCCGCTTCCGCTTCCCAGTTCATACACGGCGGCCAGTCGCAGTCAATCGCCGCCAACACCCCACCCGGACGCAGAATCCGCGCCACCTCCGCGAAAGTCGGTTCAGGTTCCATCCAGTGGAGCGCCTGCGACACCGTGACAATATCCGCGTTTCCATCTGGTAATCCTGTTTTCGCCCCGATCCCATCCTGATACCGGATGTTAGTATCCGTTGTGCGTCGTTCGGCCTCTTCTCGCATATCCTGGTTCGGTTCAATCCCGATGATTTGCGCGGCACGTCCCGCCCATATCCGCGTCGATAGCCCCGTTCCGCATCCCACATCTACCACCCAATTCGGCGCGCCCACCAGTTGGATCAACAAATCCGCGAACGCCGCCGGGACTTTCGGGCGAAACTGATCGTAAACATCGGCTATTCCGCTAAAACGATCCAAATTCGGTACAGTCATCTGCAACTTCCCCTCTGCTGAAATTTCGGACAACACCCAACCCCCCTCGCCAACCCGGTCAGCTATCCATGACTCACACCCATTTGTAGGGGCGTTAGGCATCAACTCAAGTCTTTTTTTGCGAAAAACAGCCCTTATTCACCCGCAAAACAGGCAGCTCGTAGGGGCGTTGGCTTGCCGCGCCCGATCTTCCCCCTCGTGAAGTTTACCATCGAAGTTAACCATTGAAGTTAGTCACTGAAGTTAGCCATCGGATGACGAAGACAGAGTCGCTTTTCCATGTTATGCTTGATTATAGCTCCAACCGCTGCCAGGGAGTTTTAACAATTTAAACGAATGGATGGTTATTTCGTTCAGTGAAATAACTGGCGACGCGAAAACACTGTTCGCGTCGCCAGTTTTCCCCTCAAGCGGGATCAAAGGGGG
>CAYYNB010000197.1:0-10204 GCA_964472565.1 uncultured Anaerolineaceae bacterium | reverse complement strand
CACGACATACTGCTGGCCCAAATCGCGTTTGTTTCGAACCGCGATGGAAACTACGAAATCTACCTGATGAATGCGGACGGTTCCCACCCCACCCGTTTGACCACTCAGGCTGGACGGGACGATCTCCCCGCCTGGTCACCGGACGGCAGTCAGTTGGCGTTTGTCTCTGACCGAAGCGGGAGTGAGGAAATTCATCTGTTGAACGTCAGCCGGGGCGACTTGGTGCAGTTGACCCACCTGGGCGGCTCGATTGGTCAGATAGCCTGGTCGCCGGAAGGCGACCGCATCGCCTTTGATGTTTGGATAGATAACCACAACCATGTCTACGTCATGAGCCTGCGGGATATCGTTCCCACCCGGCTCACACCCCTTGATACGGATGACTACGCACCTGTCTGGTCACCGGATGGGAAACGGCTGATGTTTGTATCTCAGCGGGATGGGAATGATGAGATTTACGTGATGTACCGTGATGGGTACCGCCCGGTGAACCTTACCCAACATTCGGCCAGCGACACGGCACCGGCCTGGTCGCCGGATGGCACCACGATCTTATTTGAGTCGAACCGGAACGGGCAGACCTATGCCGATTTGTATAAGATGGCGCAGAACGGCACCACTGTCGTCCGCCTGACCATGGACGGGCGCAGCCAGGCTGCCACCTGGTCGCCCGATGGAGAAAAAATCGCTTTCATCTCGAATCGTAACGGCAACTTCGATGTGTTTGTGATGAATGCTGATGGTTCCAGCCAGACCCAGGTATCGACGGTGGGCAACTGCGTGCGGGTGTCGTGGTCGCCGGATGGCAGCCAACTTGTGTTTGAGTCTTCGCAGGAAATCTACCGGGTCAATGCTGACGGCACCCAAGAGACCCGGCTGACGAACAACGCCGTTTCCGATATGAGACCAGTGTGGTCGCCGGTGGCCCGCGTGATTCAGCCCGAAGAGTGGGTTTGGAACCCTTCCAGTCAAGCCTGGGAAGACGGCTGGGGGCACGCCGTAGACCATAACGCACCGGACAATGACCGGAATGTGATCGCTACCGTCGAATACGACAAGGCAGGCCGCCGCACGACACTGCTTGATCCGCGCCACAACGAGACTGGCTACGAGTACGACCAGCTCAACCGCCGCACCGCGCTGACCGACCCGCTCAGCCACACCTGGCAGACCGAGTATGAAAACCTGGTGGGCGGTGGAACACGCATTACGCTCACCGACCCGGCGAGCCACGACACGGCACGTGCGTTTGACCGGCTGGGGCGGCTGAAGACCATCGACTACCTCAACGAAAGCCCCAAGCGAACGCCCGACGTGACTTTCACTTACGACCTGGCAGGCAACCGCGCGGCGATGGTCGAGGACGACGGCGCTGCCAACGTCCGCGCCACCGGTTACAGCTACGACCGGGCGCGCCGCCTGACACGGGTGGATTTCGACACGGATGGCGACAGCAACACCGACGAGACGGTGCGCTACGAATACGACGCAGGCGGCCTGCGCACCCGGCTGATCCTGCCGGGAGTAGGCGACCCCAGCATAACCTATGCTTACGATGCGAAGGGGCGGCTCACCGGCCTGACCGACTGGGCCAGCCATACCACGACATTCGCCTTCGACGATGCCAACCGGCTGGCGAATGCCACGCGCGCCAACGGCCTGCGCTCACGCTACCGCTACGACGCGGCGGGACGCCTGCGCCTGCTGCGCCACACCGAGGGGACGCGCGCGCTGGCCCATTTCGCTTACGAAGTGGATGGACGGGGCAACCGCACCCAGGCGCTGGAAGCGCTGGCGCCTCCTTCGGGCGGGGGGATGGTGTACGCCTACGACAACCGGTACATCACCTATCACGGCGCATGGACGGACAGCGCGCCTTACAAAGTCTCGTCCAGTTTCAGCGCGGCGCTCTCCCTGATATTCTTCGGCTACACCGCCACCCTGACTATCGGCACCGGGCCGGACCACGGCCTGTTCGACGTGTACGTCAACCATTCCTTCTGGCAATCCTTTGATGGTTATACCCCGGCTAGCGGTGAGCGGGCGATTGACATTCCCCTGGTGAGCATGGGACCACACCTGCTGGAAATCCGCCACCGGCACGCGAAAAACCTGGCGTCGTCCGGCTACAAGATACGCTTCAAGCAGTTGGTGACGCCAAACACGGCCTTCATCCGCTACAGCTACGACGCGCTGTCCCGCTTGCAGGAAGCACGTTACAACCCGGCATCTGATCTGGATGCACCGGACGTCGATCTGCTGCGCCGCTACCAGTACAGCTATGATTTTGCGGGCAACCGCACCCAAGAAATTGTGAATGATGGCGTAGCGGAGACGAAAGCGGACTACCAATACAATGAAGCTAACCAAATTTGGCGGTCGCGAATAAACGAGGGCGTATGGAACGAAAGTTACGCTTATGACAACAATGGAAACCTCACTAGCGATGGCGTAAATGCCTATGCTTGGGACCGCGCCAATCGTTTGTTTTCGGTCAACAACACGGCTTACCAGTACGGGTATGACGGGCTGGGTAGCCGCGTCTCACAGACGGTGAGCAGCATCGTCACACAGTACCTGCTCGATGTGCAGCCGGGGTTGGTCAATATGCTGGCACAGACTACTGGCGGAAATACGTCCCGCTTCCTGTATGGTCCTCGCGTCCTCCTTGCGTATGAGAATAGCTCCAGTGATTGGGGTGAGGTCGTGCGGGATGGGTTAGGGTCGGTGCGCGTAGAAGTGGATGATGATCTGGTAGTGCAAGCAGCGCAGCATTACGGGCCATATGGTGTGCCGTTCGGAGTACAAGGTGCTTTCGGACTGCCGTTTGGCTTTACCGGTGAGCCAACCGATGCCAACGGACTGGTGTACCTGCGGGCGCGATACTACAGCCCGACGTTGGGGGTATTCCCTAGTCTCGATCTTGCAGAAACACTCAATCGTTATCAGTATGTGGGCGGAAATCCAGTTAGCTACATCGATCCTAGCGGGTTTATCGGAGAGACACCTTATCCGTGGGATCCGTGTAGGGATCCCGACCCTCAAGAAAACTGCTCATGTTATACTGGTACAACGTATTTACTGCCATGGTGCCAAGATGGGATTATCCCCGAATGTGAGCCACAGTTACCGCCATTCACCCCAACACCGCCACCAACCAATACTCCTAGAGGAACACCGGTGCCACCAACACCGCCACCCACTAATACACCTAGACCGTCACCAACACCTGATGCACAAACGCTTTGCGATCAGCAGCTATTAACAGTAGCAGTGGCAAATGAAATGGCCGAGGGCGGTTATGATATTGCCCGCGTTATTGCTCATATCGGCGTTAACCGCCTACGTGACCCGCAGTTCTCATCCAGAGCTCCTACCGTAAAAGATATGATTCGGACAAATCAAATTGGTGGAGAACAATTACTCAGTGGTTTTGAGAACAGCACTTGTCAGCAAATCTACGACTTCTACAACAATCCTGAACTATATATTGGCAGCCATATGCCAACAGCTCAGCAAGCGGTTACTGAGGCTTGGTACAGAATAAGTGATCCCACTAACACTTCGCTTTGGTTCTTGGTATCTAACCGGCCCGAAGTCATTAATGGCGCGATAAAAATCAATGCTCAGGCACAATTTGATCTTATCCGATATCCCACTGGTTGTGGTCAATGGTGGATAAATGCCAATTCTCCAAGTACTCGCAGTGTGGGACAACTTAGGGCAAATATCCTGGAGCGAAATGGCGTGGTTTTGCTTTATTCCAACTTTATGGAAACTTCGCTAATTCTCGCGAGCTTAGGGTGGCCAGGGTGCGGAACATACTGTACTGATCCTACGGACCCACGAACTTGTAATAGTTGAGAATCGTCGGCACAGGCATTCGATTTGCTGTTAGGTGTAATTAATATCCACAGAATGACGCGATGTAGGTAACTAGAGCTGAGGTCTGCTTGATCGTACTTCCCGCAGTATCCGGGCTTACTTTCTGTTGGAGATAGTATGGTTATCAAAAAACGTAAACGTATTTTAGCCTTTGGATTCCTCATTGTAGGCAGTATTGTCCTGGTAGTTTGGATCATTAATCTTTTACTAGCAAAACCTGAGACTGAAGCTCCGGGCAACCAGGTACTCTCCTTTAATCCGCCAGGTTGTTCCCTACCCTGCGTAATTGGCATTACCCCTGGCAAAACAACGTTTGAACAGGCATTAAAGATTGCCGCATCGTCGGTGCCGGATAACCAGATAATAAGCGATAATGAATTCTGGATAGAGGCGAAGGGAAAAAGCATTCGAATATTTATCACTCTCGAATTGCAGGATCCCCGTCTAGAATACCTACAGCAGATTACTCTCTCGACTCACGGAAATGGTTCAATTACTTCTCTTGGGAACCTGCTCGATGCCGGATATGTTCCAGAGCAAGTTTTTCGAAGTCGAGCCAGTGGTCCTGACACAGTTGCTTTATTATTGACGTTCTCCAATCAACCTCAGGTCATAGTGCAAATAACCGGATATGGACAAGTAGAATATTCCTCGCCAGTAATGGATATTATTATAGTTGACGGTAAATATCGCCCATATCTACTGGAATTAATTAGAGCTAAGCGTCATTTTGAGGACGAAGTAACTTGGTTAGGATTTACGTCAGTAAAAGAATATCAGCAAATTCCGCCCGGATGATAGAATTATACGGCGCGTGGACGGACAGCGCGCCTTACAATGTCTCGTCCAGCTTCAGCGCAGCGCTTTCCCTGATGTTCTTCGGCGACACGGCCACCCTGACCGTTGGCACCGGGCCTGATCACGGTCTCTTTGATGTGTACGTCAATCACTCTTTCTGGCAGTCGTTCGACGGTTACGCTTCAGCCACCGGTGAGCGGGCGATTGACATTCCCCTGGCGAGCATGGGACCGCATCTGCTGGAAATCCGCCACCGGCATGAGAAAAACCTGGCTTCAACCGACTACACACTGCGCTTCAGGCAGTTGGTGACGCCGAACACGGCCTTCATCCGCTACACCTACGACGCGTTGTCCCGTTTGCAGGAAGCGCGGTACAACCCGGCGTCTGACCTGGACGCGCCCGACGCCGACTTGCTGCGCCGCTACCAGTACACCTATGATCTCGCGGGCAACCGGCTGTCGGAGGCGGTGGCGCTGGACGGCGGCACACCAACTGTCACCAGCCACACCTATAATGCCGCCAACCAGATTTCCAACCAGGGCTTCACCTATGACAACAACGGAAACCTCACCAGCGACGGCGTAAACACCTATGCCTGGGACCGCGCCGATCGCCTGCTTTCCGTCAACAATACCGCTTACCAGTATGCGTATGATGGAATGGGGAGCCGCGTCTCACAGACGGTGAGCAGTATCGTCACACAGTACTTGCTCGATGTACAGCCGGGGTTGGTCAATGTGCTGGCACAGACTACTGGCGGAAATACGTCCCGCTTCGTGTATGGTCCACGCGGCATCCTCGCCTATCAGAATGGTCTTGGAAATTGGAGTGGGATTGTACAGGATGGGTTGAACAGCGTGCGCATGGAAGTGGATGATAATCTGGCGGTGCAAGCGGCGCAGAATTATGGGCCGTATGGCGTGCCGTTTGGGGGTCAAGGGACCTTTGGTTTGCCGTTCGCGTTCACGGGTGAACCGACCGATGCCAATGGGCTGGTGTACCTCCGTGCGCGGTACTACAGCCCGGCGTTGGGTGTGTTCCCTAACCTCGACCCGGTGGAAGGTGTGATGCAGCAAGCTATGTCGCTGAACCGCTATGGATACACTCAGTGGAATCCGACAAACAGAGTTGATCCAAGCGGGATGTTGATGGAGAAACCAGGGCAGTGGGATAGCTGTACACGGCAAGAAGAGGAAAGTTGTAAAGATTGTTGCCTGCCATTGCTTGGTTTTCCCTTCGTTCAATACTGGGCTTGTGTAGCTGCATGTGAATTGGGTGAGCGTTCGATGTGTATAAGCGATTGTATGACGGACCAATCGATTGATCGTAGAATCTTGAATTCGGTTGTCCGTATTTATCTCTTTGAAGGAACGCGTGAGCAAATCCTTAACGGAGAGACATATAGCGAAGCTTCTGTAGGTACTTATGTAGGGAATTTTACCGGAATTGGTTCAAACTGTTTCCTAACACATAATCACTGGGCCTTACGCCCAAGCGCAACATTTATGGCAATTGGACAGACAGCGGATGCTTGGGCCGCCACTGAAACTGGAGATCGTTTCATCCCTTGGGATGTGGTTGTAAAAGATTATAGCTATGGGGGCCAGAGCCTATTTTGCATAGGAAATCAAATGGGAAACCTGGCTTTGCAGGAAGCCCCGCTCCGCCGCAACCCTCAAGAGATTATGACGGAGTGTGATAGCTACAGCGCTAGCCTCGTTCGACATGACGTTAATTCGCCTACCCCGCAATTTGATTTGGGTACTATTACTATCGAAGAAGACTCCCATATTTTTGGGTTCATAGTTTTCGAATCCGAAGATAGTGTTCGTCCTGGCGAGTCGGGAAGTCCAATTGTAGTCAACGGGACAATTGTAGGAATAATTGAGAGAGAAGGCAGTGGGCCATGGGTGGAATACTCAAAATAGGTTCCAGCAGAACCTATTCTATATGGTCACCAGTGATGGGAGGAATAATAGGATGGCGGTCAATAATATAAAGAACGTTATATTTATATCATTATGCATAATGCTGTTATTCACTGACGTTAACTGGGCAACTGAGGATAGCGTAGTATACCAGTCATTTACCGCGCATCTTTCTAAACAGATCCCGATATATCGGGAGCTTCTGCGTCTCGGTCGAGGCTCAGTGACATGTATATCTTGGCGACCCGATGGTCAGGCATTGGCGGTGGGGGGAAGTCTTGGCGTGTGGATTTATACTGACACTCTCGACGATATAGCGTATTTGGGGGAGCGGGGAGATATTGGTTCCATTACATGGAGTTCAGATAACAATAGACTTGCTGCTCTCAGTTGGGATAGTGCAATCGTCCGAGTGTGGGACACATTTACAAAACAGACTATTGTAGCATTTCAAACCTATGCTGCACTTGATTTGGCTTGGAGTCCAAATGGGGACTATATAGCCACCGCCGAAAGTGATTCAACGGTGAAACTCTGGGATGCCACAACTGGTAAGCTTATAATGAAACTCGACGATCCTATATTCGAGAACTTCAAAACCTACTCTCGCTCAAGCGTTATATGGAGTCCCGATGGCAGCAAGGTCGCTGTCGTGCTCGGAAATCATCCTCTCCCAGGATTTGAAACTGAAAGTCTCGTACAACTCTGGGATGTCGCGTCGGGGCAGCCACTCATCACGTTTCAGCCACACACCGCAGTTATACGCTCGCTTGCATGGAGTCCGGATGGAAAAATGCTGGCTAGTGCGGATGGGGACCAAGTGGTCCGAATCTGGGAAGTGACAACAGGAAATCTCTCAACTGAACTGGCAGATAATGGCGGCGATTTAGTCACCGCCGTGAATTGGAGCCCGGATGGTTCCATGTTGGCAATGGCTAAGTTGGATGGTGAGGTTGCCATATGGAGTGCAAGTCCATGGAAAATCAAAACTTCGTTCCATGAAAGTGCAGAAATATCCTATATCGATTGGCAACCAAATAGAGAGAAACTGGCAAGCGTTAGTGTGAGGGATGAAATCAAAATATGGAATGTTGATCAAGGGCAGATAGTATCGTCCTATAATGGACACATGGGAGATCTAAAGTCGATAGCCTGGGGCCCGAGTGAAAACCAAATTATTGTAACTAACTCAACTGGTGTAGTACGCATTTGGGATCTAGTATCAGGGGAATTTCAAGATGTGTTTCAAGAGTATTCAGGGTTTGACCGGTTATTTTGGAGTCCTGATATGATGAAGCTGGCGGCCAATCAAGAAAAACAAGGCCGTTTGCTAATTCTTGATGTAGCAACTAACAGCCTTCTCAGCATCATTCAAGCAAATCATCTGCTTTGGGCTGCATGGACCTGGGACAAAAGCAAAATAGCGACTGCCCACAATGACGGGACAATACATATTTGGGAAGCTAGCACAGGGCGACTCTTGATTAGTTTCCTGGCATATTCGGCAGATACACCACTTTCATCGAGACAGTCTGCCTGGAGTCCAGATAATCAATATCTGGCTACTTGGAATGTCCAAACTAGCGAGACAGGCATTTCGACAAGTTCCCCGGTTTTGATTTGGGATACCAACACTGGGCAGACGATTACTATCCTGGAAGAACCTCCTACTAAAGATATTTCAGTAGTCTGGAGTGTCAATGGAAGCAAACTAGCTGTTAGGGGATATTCGGATACTATCCAGATATGGGAGGCACCTACTGAGCGCCTTCTGATCCAACTGGTAGATCCTAATGGTGGGCCTGTATCTACTATAGCGTGGCGACCCGACAGAAACATGTTGGCAAGCGGGGTATCATCACCGAATGAGCTACAGATCTGGGATCTCATAACTGGTGATCTGGTATTTACTTCTCGACGGTACAGACAACCCATATCTCTACTTTTTTGGAGCTCTGACGGTCAGAGGTTGATAGGTAGTGTTGGCCAAGAGATACTTGTTTGGGATGCAGAGACATGGGAAGAATTAGCCATTGTTGAAGGGGTGGTTTCGTCCGCATTGAATTCGGATGGCAGCCAGTTTATCAGCGCGCATTACGATGGTACAGTACGAGTCTGGGGATCATGAAATAGTGTTTTGATCGTATAGACATGATCACTGATCGATGCGCATATGTAGCTCAGCTATCAAAAGCAAAACGAGCGGGTTTTCGCCGCTCATCTGATTTTCCGAAAAAATGTCTTTTCTCCGAATGTCACTTCTGTGCTTGCTTTGTTGCCTGCCGGAATTCCCTCGATTTATGTGTGTTCCCCTGTGGCCGTGTTGAGCAGATATCGCCAGAAAAGTCAATATGTAACTTTGCTCGTCAAACCCGTAAATCTCCCTGCCAAAAACCGTAATCCTACAGCCTTTCCAACGGCCTGATTTGATATGATGAGTGTGTATCGTTCAAACAAGGAGCAGATGCACGATGCATACCCAGCAAACGCTGACCATTCCAACCAAACAACCGATCCGTACTGAGGTGTTCGCTTTTCGCTGCACAGCGGAGGAGCAAGCCGCTATCTTCGAGTTTGCCCGGCAGTTAGATCTGTCCGCTTCGCAGGTGGCACGCCACTACCTGCTGCAAGCCGCCGCGCAGTTCAATGCCCGACGAGCCGAGGATGGTGCTGATGCAGCCTGACCAGGACCCCATCGAACAACCGGAGGAACCGATGAAACAGACCGAAGGCATTGACCTGCTGACCGCCTACCGCACCGTTCTTCGCGTGCTTGCACAATTGGAGTCCGAAGAGTACACTTCAGATTGTGAACGGCAGGACGCTGTGTGGGGACACAACGACCTGCCTGACCCGGCGAGTGAAACACGCACTCGGCAGGGCTGAGGTGCATTCTACCATGCGCGCCTTGCTTTTGCGTAGCCACTCGCCGAGCAGGGCGTTTTTGTTGGAATAAGAGGAAAAAGGAACAATACCATGACCTTGAGGAAATACAAACGCCCTGAACCGCCGCCGAAGAATTCGTACCAGATCGATCCGCCGCCGGTAGATCGTCCAGTGGCGGTGTACTATCGCCAGTCCTCTGAGGCGCAGGTCGGCAATGTCTCGACGACACTGCAAACGGTGGACATGGTCGAATACCTGGAACGCACCGGTTGGATGCGCGAACAGGTGCTCATGATCGACATGGATGCCGGGTTCAGCGGGCAGTTGAAAATCCGCGAACGCCCCGGCATGTCGCATCTCTTCGACCTGATCGAAAGTGGTGAGATCGGCACGGTCGCGTCCCAGGAAGTAGACCGCTTCTTCCGTGACGTGACCCAGATCCAGACCAACATCTTCATCGACGCCTGCAAACGCAACGATGTGAAGGTGCTCACGCCGACCATGCTCTATGACTTCGCTCACCCCCTGCAAGGACGCTATCACATCGCCATGTTCCGCGAGCGGGCGCAGGCCGCAGCGGATCACCTCGAATATCATATCAAAGGGCGTTTGGTGCGCTGCCGGTCACTGCGGGAGGAACAAGGGTTGTGGGCGGGACGCCCGACCGCCGCCGGGTATATGGTCGATATGCGGGACAAGCTGCC
>CAYYNB010000196.1:0-10315 GCA_964472565.1 uncultured Anaerolineaceae bacterium | reverse complement strand
GATCTTTTACTCCTCAGCGCGATTTTTCCCTCAAACTACCTCAAAACAGGTCGCAAAGGGGGGGCGGGGGTAGCCTCGGCAGACCTGCCGAGGCTGGACAACTTAACTTGACGCACTGGCGTATCGACGCAGCCCGGTGCGAAAGAGCAGTGACGCTGCGGCGAACAATCCACCGGCTAAGGCGACGCTGCCAACTAACAGACTAATGCCCAGATCTCCCGTAAGCGCTTGAGCGGGCACAGTCGTAATCAACCCAACCGGAATGATCCAGGTCAGTACGAGTCGCAGCCAGCCTGGATACAGCTTCACCGGATACCGCGCCATCTGGAATAACCCATCGAATACCCAGGTGAACAGGAATCCGGGACTCCAGAAAACCAGTGCCGTAAATCCGAGTAGAATCGCGTAGAAGACACCTATACCGGCACTCAATGCGATCACAAAACTCAGCAGATTACGAATCGATACCGAGGTGCTCATTTCGAGGATACCCACCACCAGCACGCCAGCACCCAGCGCGACATTAAGCAGGGCGAACACTCGCCACCGCTGGAAGGTTGCATAAAACTGGACATCCACCGGGCGCAGCAGCGTGAAGTCAAAACGTCCGGTCCAGATTTCGCCTTCCATCCCGGCCAGTGCTTCCAGGCTGGGACTGATAAACAGATCGCGCAGCGCACCAACCGTGAGAAAGATTCCAAGTACGACAAGCGTAGAGGCAAAATCCCAGCCATGAATCGAATCGACTTGTTCGAACAACACCGCCGTACCCAACACCCCCGTACCCAGATTCAGACTCGCGTGCAGTATGGCGATGAAAAAATTCGCCCGGTAAGCTGTTTCCTGCTGGACCGACGCCCGCATGAACATTCCGATCAACCTTATATAGCGTTGCATATTCGGTTTTCCCCTCCCCTCTTCTCTACCCGCCCACTGCTGAATAGCGGCGCAGCCCGGTTCGCCAGACCCATTGATAGAGGATCAATGCCACTAGTAGCCAGCCAGCCTGAAATACAAATCCGGTTAGCAGTTCAGTCCGGCTCAACCCACCCATCAGCACTTCTACCGGAAAACCAATCATGTACCGGAACGGCAGCAACACGGCGGCGCTTTGTAAAATATGGGGTAACAGCGCAACCGGAGCAACCTGCCCTGCCAGCAAAAATAGCAGCGAATCCTGTACGGCGAGTAACGCATCTGCCCGCGTGGACCAGAAAGCCAGCAGCGCCAGCCAATATCCCCATAGGAATCGCAGCACCCATGCCATTGCCAACGCGGGAA
The DNA here is from genome assembly GCA_964472565.1 of uncultured Anaerolineaceae bacterium. Taxonomy (GTDB): domain Bacteria; phylum Chloroflexota; class Anaerolineae; order Aggregatilineales; family Aggregatilineaceae; genus DATAMF01. The sequence continues at coordinate 9,034 of CAYYNB010000196.1, read as the reverse complement.
TGAACAGGAGTAGATCGCTTGCACTTGCGTGAAGTTCAGGGCGCAGCACCACCGCCAACACAGCGGTCACAGGCACAACAAACGCCATCATCACGGTTTTTCCCGCCACTTCGCTGGCCACCGTGTTGAGAAAAGGTGACATCGGATACAGCAGCAGCCGGTTCATATCGCCCATGCGGATCAAATCGCCCACGGTCCAGTTGGTTTGGGCATACGTAAGCTGGTTGATCAGAATCAGCACCAGGTAATAGGTCACAAATTCATGTCGCGAAAATCCTTCAATGCTTTCACTGCCCGCTGCCGTCGCCCATACAAACAGGTAGATCAGCGGTGGAATCATCCATCCGAATGCCAGCAGAAAGAAGAAGCCGCGATGCTGCATCCACGATAGCCATGTTCGCTGAATCAGTGCCCAACCGCCGCGCCAGTTCATACCATACCCTCCTGGTAAATCTGATCGATCACGGCTTCGACTGGCGGATCTTCAACCACCAGATCGACAACTGCCATCGAACTCAAAATTTGTGCTGTGATTGCCGGAGTTTCGTTCCGATTAGCGCGCAGTGTCAGATTACCATTCTCACGCTCGATCACATCAACACCGTCGGGCAGCGAATAATCACCGTTACTCTGATCCAGTGTCAGCCGGATCAGTTTGAAAGGAGCCAACCGTTCCACCAACCCGCCCAACGCGCCATCATACAACAGCTTTCCCTGGTGAATCAGAATCACGCGCGGGCACAGTTCCACTACATCCGTCATGTAATGACTCGTCAGGATGACAGTAGCTCCCGTGCGCTTGTTATATTCACCCACGAATCGCCGCAGTCGCCGTTGTGTGGATATATCTAATCCAATCGTCGGTTCATCGAGAAACAAAACAGATGGAGAATGCAGCAGTGCAGCGACCATTTCACATTTCATCCGCTCACCCAACGACAGGTTGCGTACCGGTTTGGTGAGTAGCTCTTTCATATCCAGCAAATCAACCAGTTCATCCAGTGTGTGTTTGAAGCGATCTGCCGGAACCCGGTAGATTTCACCCAACACGCGGAATGTATCCAGTGGCGGAATGTCCCACATCATCTGGCTTTTGTTACCCATAACCATGCTGATCGATTTCAGGTACCCGGTCGAGCGCTGCCAGGGCACGAATCCGGCAACCGATACCTCTCCACGTGTCGGATGCAGCAAGCCCGACAAAACTTTGAGGGTTGTGGTTTTTCCTGCGCCGTTTGGCCCGATAAACCCGACGATTTCCCCCTTCTCGATGCTAAAGCTGATTTCCTGGACGGCTTCAACCTCGGTATATTTGCGCTGTACAAGGCTTCGCATAGCTGCTTTGAGTCCGGCTTCCCGTTCTGGAATCCGGTAGGTTTTAGACAGTCTTTGAACCAGGATATGCGCTTGCGCCATATCGTTTCTCTTCTCCATTCGGTTATAGGGATCCCCTGTTTGCGGATAACTACAGCGTTGTGGCTCCAACCACCTGATACCGTAGCCAGATGCGACCTTCCGCCTGCACCTGCGCCGCCATCAACTTAAGTTGAACAGGATACTCGCCCGGTTTGAGCGCCGGTGAATCGAAGAGTGAAGGTGTTTCGCACCCACCGATAATCGCCGGGAAAAATTCGATATTGACTTCATCAATCAACCCGGCTCTCAGCAGCGCGCCGTTCAGTTTTCCGCCTGCTGTCGAGAGCAGCGTAGTAACGCCAAGTTTGTCATGCATTTTATCGATGGCCTGTCCGAGATCAACCTTTCCCTCACCTGCCACAAGATACGGGATATTTTCGCGCCGGAGATACGCGAGATAGTTCGTCGGTGTTTGGTGCGACACCAGCACCAGTGCATACCATCCCGCCCAATCCTCGCCCGGATATTCTTTATACATCCAGCGAATCCGTCCGCGGCTGTCCACTGCCGTAAACCACCGTCGTCCCGGCTGTTTCACAATTTCATCCGGCAGAAAGTCTTCATAGAGCAGAGTCGAATCGCCTTCAAATGGTGGCAAAGGATCAGGCTGAGTACCTTCGAGGATAAATGAACCACTTCCTTCGATTGTGGCTTGCGGCTGAAAAGTTGCTTTCACCCATTTATAAGCGTCGCCGCTCGATCCCGCGACCGCTTCCCAGCGCGGTTCCCCCATTAGCAGCAGAGTATCCGGTGCAATCGTGATCCGCCCATCCACGGACGCGCTAGAGAAAACGATAACGCGTGGTTTAGTCATACTTGTGCCTCCAGGCTGGTTATTTCGATGCGCTGATCCCATCATATCACCCTGGTGTGCAAATGGATGGTTTCGGGCAGGTACAGCCGCTGAGCTTGGTAAACAAATGGAGGGTTTTACGAGGTTAACGCAGAGGTTTCTGATCCATCATTTTCCCGATTTGCGTAATGATATTCTGGGCGCGTTGTTCCTGTTCCGCCAACGTAGACAACCAGCGATCCGCCACCGAATAAACATCTTCATCTGGTCGCGGTGTGTCTAATGTTTGCCGTAAATTCTTGGTTTCACCCTGATCAAATTTAAGCAGCATCCGCAAAATTGCCATAATGCTGTATCCGGCCTGCCGCAGCATACGGATGACTCGCAACCGGCCAATTTCTTTCGCGCCATACTGTCGGTATCCGCTGGTTGGATGGCGCGGCACAGTAAGCAACCCATTTCGCTCCCAGTTACGCAGCATATCGACAGTCAATCCCAGCAGTTCAGCGACTTCACCAATTCTCAACCGCTGCGGTGTTACATCAGTGACACTTCCTTCAGCCCAGCGTTCCAAAAAATGAACGGCGCTTTCAGCCTGAACTTGTTCTGCGCGGACTCGTCCCAGGTAGGTATACGCCATTTCAAGTGCGCTGCCGAGATCATTCGCCGCCGCTTTGAACACCAGATCGACGACCAGTGATTTCCCGCCAGGATACGGCCAACCGAGGGCAATTTTTGCCAGCCGCATTTGCTCTAAATGGGCAGGCGTGAACTGGCGATACCCGCTGCGACTGCGTGGAATCGGCGGCAAAAAGCCCCATTCCTCATACAGCCGTACCGTATTGGGATGCACCCCAACGGCTCTGGCAATATCGGTAGTACGTAAATAGCGCTTAGGCAAGGTGATTTTCTTCCTGAGTTCCGATCCCACTGTAATATGGCGTAGATCAGGAAAAATTTCCAGTTTATATCGAGGTAGATAGGGAGAAAAGAACGGTGCTGATCCTGGTTCGACCAGCACCAATTTATGTTATGCAGGTTTATAAGCAACAATCCGCGCACTGTAAACACGTGGCATTCCAGCCGGATGTTCGCTCTCTTCATCGGCATTCACTTTGTCAACAATCTGAATGTCGGTAAAGCCCACTTCCCGCATAATGCCAAGATAATCATTGACATCAATCGCCCCAGTCACGCATTCGGCCCATTGTGCGGCATCAGCGCGTTGAGCATCCGTGAATTCACCCTCGGTCACAATATCGCTGATTGAGACGCGCCCGCCAGGTTTAAGCACACGCAGTGCTTCCTGAAATACTGCGCGTTTATCGGGTGAGAGGTTGATCACACAGTTCGACATAATCACATCAATGCTGTCATCAATCACCGGTAGGGCTTCAATCTGCCCGCGACGGAATTCGACGTTTTTCACGCCCATCCGAACTTTGCTGGCGTTCGCCCGTTCGAGCATGTCGGGAGTCATGTCCACACCAATCACATAACCTGCTTCACCCACCTGACGGGCTGCCAAAAAGCAGTCGATACCGCCGCCGCTGCCCAGATCAAGCACGGTTTCGCCGGGTTTGAGGCTGGCGATTGTAACGGGATCACCACAGCCCAGCGACAGTCCGGTTACATCATAAGGCAGACCTTCCAACAAGGTAGGATCGTACAACTTTGAATTGCAGCCACACTCGGCAGACGTGGGTGTTACATTGACTTCACTGACATTACTTGGTCCACTGCAACAAGGAACTTGCGCCGGTTGCATCACTTTAATCTGACGGGCAAATGCAGCATAGTGGTTCTGCACTACTTCGTGGATTTTATCGTTCTGGGCCATACATCCCTCCGATGCATTGATAATTATCGATAGAATTGAGCAAAATTTTGGGCACTTCGACAAAAGTGCCCCTAGCGTTATTCGTCGTTATGATCAGGTGCGAAGACGCGCGACAACACACCACAGCAAACTGTTACCTGCTTCTGGTTGAGCGTATAAAAACGCTGGCGACCTTCCTGCCGGATCAGCACAAGATCGGCTTCTTCCAGCTTCTTCAAGTGGTGGCTGACTGTGGGTTGGTTGACCTTACCGCCCAACTTTTCAACCACTTCGTTGACACTCAACCATTCGCAGCAGAGCAGTTTCATCATCTCCTGCCGCGTATCATCCGCAATTGCCTTTGCAAAAATCAATGGGTCAATGTTCATAGTCTGTATTATATCGAAATCTATCAATATGTCAAGCGAGAAAATCCATGCCCAACTGTCCGCCACCATTCCGCAGAATGGTGATTATCTTCTGATCCGTCACAGGAAAAGCATAGCGATCCAGTTCATCTGGCATGATCCACGCGTAGTCCGCTACACCGATTTTTTGTGGTTCGCCGCCCAGATATTCACAATGAAATGCATAGAGCGTAATGCTCATATGGGTGTAACTATGTCGCACCACGCCGATTTGTTCGCCAACAGCAATCTCCAGATTCAATTCTTCCAGAATTTCGCGCTTCAGGCATTCGGTTAGTGTTTCGCCCGGATCACGCTTGCCGCCGGGAAATTCCCATAAGCCGCCAAGCATGCCTTCGAGCGGGCGCTGCGCGATTAGAATCCGGCCATCATCGCGGTGAATCACGGCGGCTGTGACATCAAAATGGGGAACTTTGGCGCGCGGCGCTTTGATCGGACGCTCGGTTTGCACACCTAATTGTCGCGCTTCACAGGAGGTTTCGATGGGACAACGTGGACAATCCGGTGATTTGGGTGTGCAAATTGTGCGCCCCAGTTCCATCAATCCTTCGTTCCAAGAGGCTGCATGTCCGCTTGGAACTAATTTTTCGGACAAATCCCACAATTGGGTGCGAGTGGAAGCAGCGCTCACGTCGTCGGTGATGTTAAAGAGGCGTGCCAAAACACGGATCACATTGCCGTCCAGAATGGGTGCATCGACGCCGAAGGCAAGACTCGCAATGGCTCCAGCGGTGTAGCGACCAATTCCAGGTAGTTTTTGTAATTCATCGACGGTATTTGGAAAGACGCCATTGTATTCATTAACGACAACCTGTGCGGCGCGATGTAAATTGTGGGCGCGGCTGTAATAACCCAAACCTTCCCACTGCTTTAGCACATCGTCCAGCGGCGCGGCGGCTAACACCTGGACTGTGGGGAAACGAGCCAGAAAGCGTTCAAAATAGGGAATGACCGTTGTGACCTGGGTTTGCTGGAGCATTATTTCCGACAGCCAGACGTAATAGGGATCGCGATCACGCCGCCAGGGAAGATCGGCTTGATGTGCTTCGAACCAAGCAATAAGCGATTGTTGAAGTTCAGTCATGCATTTTCTCTTTGAAGCAAACTATAGCGGTTAATATCGTGAGTCCGGCCATCGGCGCGGTAGCTCAAAAGTTCGCACAGACCTGTTACGGCTGCGAGTGCAACATGTTCGGCATCGTCTACGTAATGGCAGTAACGGACAGCTTGCGCACCGCGACGCCAATCGAGCAGATAATCATGAGGTTCCTGATCCAAATCATCGGGCCAGGGAAGGAAACGTTCACGGAAGCGTGGATATTCATAAAAACGCCATGCTGCAAAAGCGAGAAACCCACCTAATTTGACTTGCTGGGCTAAATTTCGCATCAACTCCTGGCGCTGCTGCACACTGGGAATATGGTGCAGCACACCGAACAGCACAACCAGATCGTATTCGCCAGATGCAAGCGGCTGCTGGATGATGTCGCGCTGTTCAAAATGACCATTGGGCACAGCGGCTTGCGCGCGTTGAAGCAGTTCCGGGCTGCTGTCGATCCCATGATAAGTCAGTTCACCGGAGAGATGCTCAACCAGAAAAGCACCAAAACGACCATTACCGCAGCCGACATCCAACACAGATAAGGGTGATTTCAGATAGGGAAGCAGCGGCAGCCAACCAGTCCAGGGTTCGGCACGCGACTCATTAAAATCGACTGCTGTGATCTGGTAAAATGTTTGATTAAGCTGGTTGAGACGCTGAATCGTTAAGTTATTCATGGGACAAGCTGTGAAATACAATCCGGCATTTGATTACGAACAATATCGCGAACCGCTGCTGGCAATTCTTCAGGCTGTGATTGCACAGCCCAGTTTATCACGCGAACAGCTTACGCGGCTGCTCAAAAAACATCCGAAAGATGGGCGCGGCCTGTTCAGCAAAGACGAATTGATCAAAGCTTACCGCGCTTTGGCCGGAAGCAATGGACTTCCACCATTCGACACGGCAGTATTGGATCGCCTGCGGATGAAACCCATTCGCAGTATGTCGGGCGTGACACCTGTTACCGTGCTAACGAAGCCGTTTCCGTGTCCGGGTGAATGTATATTTTGCCCGAATGACGTGCGAATGCCCAAGAGTTATCTGTCGAATGAGCCGGGCGCACAACGGGCCGAACAAAATCTCTTTGATCCGTATCTGCAAACCTACAATCGTCTCACGGCGCTGCGGAATACGGGACATCCAACCAACAAAATCGAGGTAATTATCCTCGGCGGTACGTGGTCATTTTACCCTGAAACTTACCAAATCTGGTTTGTCAAACGAATTTTCGATGCACTGCATGACTTTGGCAAGGGGATCGATCAATCGGAGCGCATTCGCGCGGCGCTGCGGGACGAGTCTCAGTTTTTTGACAATACAACAACGGCTGTCATTCAGGGCGTGCAGATTGACAAAACATACAATCAGGTTGTGCAGGCGATTTATCAGGATGAAATGCGGCGTTCACGGGAACAGGCGAAAGCGATTGCGGCGGGAACGCGAGAACGCGGCCTAGTTGATGAATATGCAAGCTGGGAAGAGCTGGAAGCCGCACACCGAGAAAATGAGCAGGCAGAATGTCGCTGTGTAGGGTTAGTAGTCGAAACGCGACCGGATCATATCAGTGTGGAGGAAGTGATCCGTGTGCGGCGGCTGGGAACAACCAAAGTGCAGATTGGGATTCAAAGTCTCAATGATAAGGTGCTGAAGCTCAACAAGCGCGGACATACGGTGGATGCGACGCGGCGAGCGGTTAAACTGCTGCGGCAAGCGGGATTCAAGATTCATGCGCACTGGATGCCGAACCTGTATGGGTCGTCGCCGGAAGACGATATGCTGGATTATGAACGGCTCTTTGATGAACTTGATTTTCAGCCGGACGAACTCAAAATTTATCCGTGCTCGCTGATTGAGAGCGCGGAGTTGATGCAAAATTATCAAGATGGCTCGTGGCGACCTTATACGCATGAAGAACTGGTTCAGGTGCTCATGGCGTGTTTTCAGCGCACACCGGAATACTGCCGACTGACGCGCGTGGTGCGCGATATTCCGTCAACGGATATTGTCGCCGGAGAACTCACAACAAATTTCCGGCAGATTGTGGATGATGAACTGGCGCAGCAGGACGTGCGAAGTCCTGATATTCGGGCGCGGGAAATTCGCGGGAAGGCGGTAGCGCTGGAACAACTGCGGCAGGATGAGCAACGGTATGCAACGAGCGCGGGGGAAGAAGTGTTCTTGCAGTATATCACGGAAGACCGGCTGATCGCCGGTTTTCTGCGGCTGTCACTGCCGACAGAAACTCCGATTATTGAAGAACTCAACGGGGCGGCGATGATCCGCGAGGTGCATGTGTACGGACAATCGCTGGCGGTGGGAGAAGAAATGGTCGGGAAGGCGCAACACAGCGGATTGGGTAAACTGTTGATTGAACGCGCGGCGGCAATTGCGCGGGAACATGGATATAAACGGCTGGCGGTGATCTCGGCGGTGGGAACACGCGGATATTACCGGCAACGCGGGTTTTATGATGGGCAACTGTACCAGTTCCGAGGGCTAAACGGATGAAGCAAGAAAAGCAAAAAAATGAGCAACCGATGGTAAGACGAACTCAAGAGGTTCAGGAAAAACCGCGTCGTGAACCGAGAAATTCCTTGATGTACAGCGTGCGACAGGCGATCGTTGAGCGAACGGTGCGAGTCGGATGTCTGGCGGGATTGGCGCTGGCTGTGATTCTGGGCTGTCTGCTGCTCGCTATTGTGGTTAAGGATAACATTGGCGGCTGGCTGGATGAACCCGTCGATAATTTTCTCAGTTTCTTCGGATTTGACCGCGATGGAAAATCGGAAGAAGTCGATATTAAGCTGATTGTGCTCGAAATTCACAAGCTGAGTTTGCTTCAGACCGCGCGGGCTGAAGTCGTTGTTACAGAAAAACGGGTATATGATGGCACCTCACCGGATTCGACGCTGGTTATGGAAAGCACCGGCGATATTACAGCGGGAGTTGATGTGTCATTGATCACGATTGACCATATACAAGCCGATGACGAAGGGCTGATTACGGTTCAACTGCCTGCGCTTCAGGTTGAATGTAATATTCGTGATACTAAAGTTGAAAGTGATTGTACAGAAATACCTTTCGTGCAAGACTGCGACGGCCCGATTGAAGAAATGAGATCGGCGGCTGAATTCAACTCTTTGCGGCAGATGAGCGAAAAGATCGAACGCCGCGAAGTGTTGACCGACGATGGCCGCGAGCTGCTGGCTGAAGGCTATAAAAATGCAGAAGCTGCATTGTATAACCTGTTAAATTCGTTAGGCCATGACCGGGTGCAGTTTGATTACGATGATTCGACCTTTGACATCAGCGAAAACTGCAAACCGAACGAGTAGACCCTCCCCCCCCCTTTAGACCCCTCTTTTAGGCCTTTTGAGGGGAAAGTTACCGACTAAAGGGGGGAGATCCTGGCAAGAAGTCAGGTTTTTTGTCATTTTCACGACGTGAAATGGTATTTTGCGTCGTGAGTTTTGGCG
>CAYYNB010000195.1:0-10531 GCA_964472565.1 uncultured Anaerolineaceae bacterium | reverse complement strand
GGGGACCGGTGGGTGAACGAGCCGTTCTATAACTACCTCATGGGGGAACCGGGCAACCCCCCGGCGGGGCGATCCGCGTTATCTCCCTGACGCGTGAACGCCCCGATGCCCCCCCTCCCTGCCCCGCGCGGAGCAAGCAGCGCCCCAACGCGTTCCACCGAGAAAAATGGACCAGCCTCACGCGTCAATAGTCTTTTGAACAAAGGGCCGGAAGCCAGAGCGTAACGGTAGTGCCGCGTTCGGGCGCGCTGGTGATCGAAAGCGTGCCATGATGCGCGGCGATAGTGGCGCGGGCGATGGTGAGGCCCAACCCCAACCCGCGAATTTCCCCGATGTTCGTGCCGCGAAAGAATGGATCAAAGATGCGCGTTAATTCATGGGACAGAATGCCAACACCCTGATCGGTGACGGTTAATTTCGCGCCGGGACCATGACAGACCAGTTTCACCCTGATCTCAGCGGATGGATCGGAAAAACGGGCGGCATTATGCAGCACATGGATGATGGCATCCTGAAGCAGCGACGGCTCGGCAGAAACCATCACGTGGTCGTCCAGATCAAGCACATAATGCCCCGGCGAGTCGCCCTGCTTTTCCAGCAGGTGGACGCTGTGACGGCACAGGGCGCTGAGATCGATGGGGACTAATTCCAAGTCATCAGGAGCAAGGCCGCCGCGCAGCACGGTTCCGATTTCATCGAGCATGTCACGGATGCGGCGCACACCCTCGCGCGCGGAGCGGGCTTTGGTGATCCGCTGGTCGGGGGTTAACTGATCGAAATAGGTGCTCAGGGTTTCCGTCGAGGTCTGGATGATGGCCAGCGGGGTACGGAACTCGTGGACAATGCGCTCCATCATGCGGGATTTTAGATCATGGAGTTCCTGTTCTTTTTCCAGGGCGATACGGAGCTTTTCCTGTTCGATGAGCAGTTCCTGGACATGTTTACGCTCGGTGATGTCCCGCGTTACGGATACCGCGCCCGTACACAGCGACTGGTCATCAAAAAGCAGCTTGCCCGCAATATCGCCCCAAATATAGTGACCGTCCGCATGTAAAATGCGGACCTGGATATTAAAGTGATGATCGCTGCTGCGCCGGGCGTCGTCAAAGGTCTGCTTCACCAACGGATGATCATCGGGATGGATAAAAGTCATCCCGTCACGGCCCTGCATGTCGTTGGGTTCATACCCCAACACGGCGCGGTACGACGAGCTGGCAAAAGTAATATGCCATTCGGCATCCGTTTGGGTGATGACATCCTGCACGCTGCCGGTGATCTGGCGCAGACGTTCTTCATTGCCGCGCAAAGCGGCTTCCAGGCGTTTACGCTGGGTGATGTCCTGGATGATGGAAAACAGATAGGATTTGCCGTCCATTTCTAAGGGGCCGGAAAACACCTCAACATCCCGAATTTCGCCAGAGGCGAGACGGTGGCGAAACTGAAAAGTAGACTGTTTCTGGGTCTGCGCGTGAGCCATGCGCTCCTTAATTTCAGACTCATTCAGGATGTTGATCTGCGAGACATTCATGGACTGAATCTGGTCGCGGGTGTAGCCATAAAAGTCACAGGCGGCCTGATTAGCTTCGATAATCTGCCCGGTTTGGGGATCGATAACCAATTTGATGGCGTGATTCAGTTCGAACATCTGGCGGTAACGCTCTTCGCTGCGGCGCAGGGCCTGTTCGGCCCGGCGGGCGGCGGTGATGTCATGACTCAGAAAAATGCCGCCGATGATTGCCCCGGTTTCATCACGGAGGGGGGTGCCAAAGGATTGGTAAGCGAGATCATCCGAAATAATCCGATCAACCGTAAACTCTTCGCCTTGCAGGACACGCTGGTAGAGTGGAAAGAGAAACCGAAAGGATTCCTCCGGCATTGCTTCATGGAGCGTTTTGCCGGTGGGGTCATTGGCAATGGTCCCCATCCGGCGATAGAGCGGGCCAGCCGCCAGGATATGCCGGTAGTCGAGGTCAAAGATCACCACGCCGCTGTGCGGCATCTGGTCGGCAAACAGGCGAAATCGTTTCTCGCTGAGACGCAGGGTTTCGGCAGTCGCGCGCAACTGCTGTTCATGGCGACGGATCGAACGTTCCAGCGGACGGAAGATCAGCAGGGTGATCAGGCCAAACAAGGCAAGCGTTAACACCAGCACCAGCCGTTCGGCGCTTTGTGTCTGGTCGGCGCGGGCCTCACCTGCCTGCTGGTACTGATCGACCAACGCCGCAGCGCCAGCGCGTAAAACGGGCTGAAGATCGAGCAGGGTCTGATAGGCAGCGGGTTCAGGTGATTCGAAAAACTCACGCAACGCCTGCACAAAGAGGCCGAGCTGCTGGTCAAAGACAACAGGGGGATCAAAGTAGAGTGCATGGAGGGCATCGGAATCGATATGGTCCCGCAGATGGGCATGATCGGCGGACAAAGCCGTGAGCGTCGTTTGCATTTCGGTGCGGATCGTGTCGCGCTCGACGGAATCGCTGACCGTCAGCAACTGGTCGGCTAAAAACACCAGGGTGTAAAGACGCACCTGCTGCTGGACGCTGAGACGGGCGCGTTCGGACGCTGCATGCTGCGAGGTGGTATAGTGTGAAAGCAGGGCGTAAGCAAGAACCGCGATGAGGGCAAACAAAGCCAGAGCGGAAAGATAAAAAGGCTTAAGTGTAACGGAGCGTTTGGTTAGCATCCGAACGACCTTACAAAGGCGGATTCATTTCTTTCTCTATCTATTATATGCGATAATAAATTACGCGCAGGCCGCTAACCCCTTTCCCCGCGCGGAGAAAGGGGAGCAAAGCGGGGTGTGGGCAGTCGCTAACCCAGAGCGACATCCAGCGTCATCATGAGCGCAAAACCGAGCATGGCCCCCATCGTGGCCCGGTCCTGATTGCCGTTGCTCTGCGAATCGGGGATGACCTCTTCGACCACGACAAAAATCATGGCTCCGGCGGCGAATGCCAGCGCATAGGGGAGCAGCGGGCGCATGATCAGGACTGCCGCCGCGCCCAGCACCCCGGCGATGGGTTCGACCACCGCCGACAGTTGGCCGTACCAGAAACTACGCCCCGCCGACATGCCCTCCCCGCGCAGCGGCATCGAGACGGCCATGCCTTCGGGGAAATTCTGGATGCCGACGCCAAGCGCCAGGGCCAGCGCTGCCGCAATACTGGCATCGGGGACATCGGCCCCCGCCGCACCAAAAGCCACGCCAATCGCCAAGCCTTCGGGAATGTTATGCATGGTGATCGCCAGCACCAGCAAAATGCTGCGCCGCCAGGTGGTATGCGGTCCCTCGGCAGCTTCAATCGGTTCGTGGAGATGCAGGTGGGGGATCACCAGGTCCAGCCCGCGCAGAAAAACACCGCCCAGCAGAAAACCAACCACAGCGGGCACATAGGCGGGCAAGGCGCTGTCTTCGCCCAGTTCGATAGCCGGGGCGAGCAGCGACCAATAACTGGCGGCGATCATGACACCGGCGGCAAAGCCGAGCATGGTATCGAGGATATGGCGGCCCATCGAGCGAGTCAGGAAAACCGCTGCCGCGCCTAAAGCGGTTAATCCCCAGGTAAAGAGTGTAGCCATGAGTGCCTGCACGACGGGGTGCAGGTCTTCCATTAAAGTGATCATAGGTTATCCAGGGTTGCAATTCGAAGTAAGCGCCATGTTTGGAACGAAAAAACCTGAAAATTTCCGGCTTCAGGCGATTGTCTCTGGAAAAAACATCTCGATCTTGTTGCGGATGTAGGCTTTCATCGCCTCAAGTTCCGCAATACGCGCGTCGATCTCAAGCAGTTTGTTATCAAAAAACTCGCGTTTCTCCTGTGGAGTTAGCTCATTCGATTCCCAGGCGTCAATGGAATAACTAATCTCAGCGAGGGTCAAGCCTGCTACCTGCCCCTGCCGGATCAGCTTCAGGCGCTGCACAGCAGCATCTGTATAGTCACGATAGCTATTCTCACTGCGGACAAAGTGCCGGCTGTCAAGCAGCTTGCGTTTCTCGTAGAATCTGATGGTGTCCACTGTTAGCCCGGCGGCCTTTGCCAATGCGCCGATACGCATAAGCCCCCCTTGACTCTGGAGTATACTCCAGAGTTTATACTAATCTGGTATCAGTCACAACCAGTGAGGTGAAGTGAAAACAAAATGGTGAACTCCTATGTGGTGATCACAGGCGCATCGAAGGGGATTGGGCGGGCAACAGCGCTCTATCTGGATAAGAAGGGATACCATGTTTTTGCAGGCGTGCGCAATCCTGAAGATGGCGAGGCACTCTGTCAGGGGGCGTCGGAACGGCTGCTCCCCGTGATGTTGGACATCACCAATCAGGAACAGATTGCACAGGCAGCCAAACAAATTGAACAGTGTGTCGGCAGCAGCGGACTCGCAGGGTTAGTTAACAACGCCGGAATGGCTGCCGCCGCCCCGCTGGAATTCCTGCCGATTGATGAGTTCCGCTATCAGCTTGAAGTGAACCTGGTCGGTCAACTCGCCGTGACGCAGGCCGTTTTACCTCTGATCCGGCTAGCCAAAGGGCGGATCATCAATATCAGTTCCATTGGCGGGCGCATTGCGGGCAGTATGATTGGCGCATACCACGCCTCAAAATTTGCACTCGAAGCGTTGAGTGATACCTTGCGGGTGGAGTTAAAGCCCTGGGGGATTGAGGTGGTCTGTATCGAGCCGGGCGCGATTGCTACGCCCATTTGGGAAACGTCGGTGGCAACATTAGATCGAATTATCTCATCAACCGCCGCCAAAATGTACGCCCCGCAAATCGCACAGACAAAGGCTAATGCAGTCTCCGCATTCAAACAAGGGCTACCACCGGAGAAGGTTGCAGAAATAATCGAATACGCCCTCATCACGAAACGGCCTAAAACGCGCTACCTGGTGGGAAGGGACGCGATGATTGCAGGGCACCTCATTGCCCATCTACCGGATCGGCTGCGGGATCGCCTGATGGCGCAAAGCTAACAGGCCAAGCAGCGGGGGCAGGTATGCAAACCTGCCCCTACGCTCATGCTGCCATAGGCCGCTTATGCTGGTTAGCCGCCACCACCGCCGCCGGACGTGATGCCGCCTTCGGTCATGGCGCGCGCATCCAGCGCGGCGCGGGCTTCGTCTTCTTGCATATAGCCTAATTCGACCACCACATCGAGAATCGAGCGGTTGGTGGACATGGCTTTTTTGGCGACTTCCGCGCCCTTCAGATAGCCAATGATCGGGTTGAGGGCGGTGACGAGAATCGCGTTTTTGCCCAGCCAGCCTGCGGCTTTCTCGCGGTTGGCGGTGATGCCGACGACACATTTTTCGGTGAAGGCGTTCACCGCGCCGATGGTGACATGCATCATCTCAAACAAATTATGGGCGATGATCGGCATCATCACATTCAGTTCAAGCTGACCCGCCTGCCCCGCCAGGGTGACGGTGAGATCGCTGCCCATGACATGGAACATCGCCATATTGAGCATTTCGGCCAGCACGGGATTCACTTTGCCGGGCATGATGCTCGATCCGGGCTGCACAGCGGGCAGGCGAATCTCGTCCAGGCCGGTGGAAGGGCCGCTGCTCAACAGGCGGAAATCGTTGGCAATGCGGATCAAGTCCTGCGCAAGGGTGCGCATCGCGCCGGAGAAAAATACGGCGTCGCCCATCGACTGCATCGACTCGAAGAGGTTATCACTCTCGAACAGTTCCAGCCCGGTCAGTTCTGACAATTTGCGAATCATACGGGCGTGGTATTCGGGATGGGCGTTGAGGGCGGTGCCGGTCGCCGTGCCGCCGATACCCAGCCGCCGCAACCCATTCGCCGCCAGTTGAATCTTCTCGATGTCGCGCTCGATGGCTTTGGCATACGCGCCGAATTCCTGCCCCAGGCGCACCGGGACCGCATCCTGAAGATGAGTGCGGCCACTTTTCACCACGTCGTCAAATTCGAGCGCCTTTTGTTCGAGCGCGCCCTGAAGCCCCTCCAGCGCGGCGACCAGCTCATCCAGCCGCCACAACACCCCCAGGCGGATCGCGGTGGGGATGGTGTCATTGGTGGACTGGGCCATATTGACATGATCGTTCGGGCTGACGGGCTTGGCGGCATCGGTGATCGCGTAGCCTAAAAGCTGGTTGGCGCGGTTGGCGATCACTTCGTTGACATTCATGTTGTGGCTGGTGCCTGCGCCCGCCTGGAACGGATCGACCACAAAATGATCGTTCCACTGGCCCGCCAGCACTTCATCGGCGGCGGACATGATGGCGCGGGCAAGCTGATCACCGGAGATCGTTTGGTCGCCCACCGTTTTAGCCGTAAACAAACCCAAGTCGTGATTCACTTCGGCGGCAGCGCGTTTGATCATGGTCTGGGACCAGATAAACGCGGGATAGGGACGCAGGCCGCTGATCGGGAAGTTCTGGACCGCGCGCTGAGACTGCGCCCCCCACAGCGCCGCTGCGGGAACCTGCATTTCGCCTAATGAGTCTTTTTCGATGCGGAAATCAGCCATGAATTACATCCCTTTTAATTGTGAAACCAAGACATAATGGGCGACATTCGAACCGATCACCTGCTCCTGTCCATCGACCTGAACCGTAAGCGGCCCCTCAAACGGATCACTGGCGGTGACTTCGACCTGTGCGCCGACCACCAGACCTTTTTCGCCCAGATAACGCAGCATGTCCGGGGCCTGATCGCGCAGATGGGCCACAAGGCCGGGCGTATGCAGCGCCAAATCGGACAGCGGAATGAGCGAGCGCTCCTCCACATCGCCTTCAAGTGAGGGGATGGGATCGCCGTGAGGGTCAAAATGGGGGTTTCCCAAATACTGGGCGATACGCTCCGCCAGATGCTCGGAGATGGCGTGTTCGAGGCGTTCGGCTTCGGCGTGAACTTCATCCCAGCCAAAACCAAGCGCCTCAACCAGGAATAACTCGATGAGACGGTGATTACGCACAATTTCAACCGCCACCCGTTCGCCCGCGACGGTCAAACGGACCCCCTTGTACGGCTCATGGGTGATCAGGTTCGCCCGCGCCAGCTTTTTCGCCATTTCGGTAGTCGAGGGGGGGGTGATACTGAGCGCCTCGGCCAGCATCGAGGTCTGAACGCGAGGATGTTCCTGCTGAAGCAGATAGACCGCTTTGAGAAAATCCTCTATCGCTTCGCTGTGCGCCGTCTGTGAGGAAAAATGATTGTCCACATGCCCTTCCTAATGTGCAGTACCCGTACACCAAGTATATTTTAGGCACGCCGAAAAATGCAAGTAACCGCTGGATTTGCATAAATCAGATAATTATCGTATTAATTAGTTACCCATTTGAACAATAGGCCAAGGTAAAACAGCATGAAACGAGTTGGACTGATCCTCCTGCTGTTAATCGTTGTTGGCTCCCCCCACTTTCACCAGGAAGCCCAGGCCGATACATCGGATGAACTGCTCGCGGTGTGGATTGGGGAGGATCGTGTCGCGGATGACGTATGAGGGTTATACCGCCACGATTTCGGCAACCATGGCAACCAGCACCACCCTCACTTCGATCAATCAGCCGCTGACGCTCGTGACCCCCACCATCGAATAAGGTAGCCGTGCCCGCAGAATCTCCCGCTGCGGGCACCGTTGGTTTTAACGACGACGCTTGATCGAAAAGCGACGATGCGGTGAGATAGGACGGTTCATCCGGCGCGCATGGCGCTTTTCACGCCGCTGGCTTTCTTCGTGGAAGAAGTCCATCAACAAGCAAAGTTCGCCCCAATTCATCATGGAAGATTCTCCTGCTAATCCGTGCCGAAACAGTCCATCCCCGATGAGGAACAGACAAGCGGTGGCGACTGTGCCGGGATGTAAACCGAGACAGCGCCCTGATATTCGACTGCGAGATTTATCGAACGAAGAAACAACTCCGAAACGGTGATGAGGCAGTGATGAGGCGGTGATGAACGATCTCAGAACCCATGTTCTATTATACATCAGTTCTGGTATTTGGCAAGCGTAGGTTAAAAGGTGGGGATACGCGCCGTTCTTCCCATTGTCGGGAGCACCATGTATCTCTTAAAATGAGAGAAACAATTCGCACAAGGAGAACCAGTCATGAAAAGAATTGGGCTTGTTTTGATGCTCCTGCTGACCGCTTTCGGGACGCCGGTTCTGGCGCAGGATGATTCTGAGCCGGGATTCGTCGTTTTTGCGTCGGATCGTTCGGGGAATTATGAACTGTATGTGCTGGACCTGGAAACGGGGCTGACCACCCAGCTAACCAATGATCCGGCGGATGACATTGATCCGCAGTTGGCGGCGGACGGGGAAGTGATCGTGTTCGCGTCGGATCGGGATGGCGATTTTGAACTGTTCGTCGTCAATCTCGATGGGACCGGGCTGGAACAGCTTACCAATAACAACAAAAATGATATTCAACCGCGCTGGCAGCCCAACGGGGCCGATATTGTGTATGTGTCGGATGTCAACAGCCTGTGGGATGTGTATATCATCACGGTAGAAACGGGCGTCGTCCGGCAGTTGACGAACGATGCGGCAGATGAACGCGGGCCGATGGCCGGAGCGGGCGGCGGTCTACCGGGCACAGCGCCAACACCGAGCCTCAGCACACCGTTCCCGACGGTGGCAGCCCCGGCTGGCGATGCGGTGGTGGGCGGCACCCGCTTGAATGTGCGCGCGAATCCAGGTCCGGGAGCGCGGATCGTGGGCGGATTGGCGCCCAGCACGGTAGTCGATATTGTCGGGCGCTACTATGATAATTCGTGGGTGCAGATCGCTAGCCCGGCGGGCTGGGTGTATGCGCCGCTGCTGACGATCAACATTGATCTGGCTACCGTCCCGGTGGTGAATGTGGCCTTCATCGAAGCCGCGACAGCCACGCCCGTGCTGCCGACGCCGACACCGATCCCGGCATCGTCCGCGAACCTGGTAGCGGGGGTTGTGGTGCTCGAACCGTCACAACCGGTGTGCGCGCAGACGTTCAATGTGGGGTTTGACGTGGCGAACCTGGGCACGGTGCCGACATCGGCCAGCGGCACAGTATCACTGGTGGATGTGCGCACGGCGGACGGATCACAGCAGGGCACGACCATCGGCGGGTTCCCGGTGTTGCAGCCGGGGCAGACCTTCCGCGTCACCATGCCGCTGACGATCAGCACATGGTATGAGGAATCGCACACCATCACGCTGATTATCGATCCGGGCAACCAGATCGGTGAGTCGGTGGAAACGGACAACACGCGCGCGATCAGCTATACGCTGTCGAAGGGTGCCTGCCCGTAGGATGTCAGGGAAATAATCGGCGGGGCAATTTGCTCCGCCGAACCTCACCCCCTCGTTCCCCCTCTCCAACCAAGTTGGCAGAGGGGGAAGTTACGCTCAATGTACGATACCGTCTTTCAGGTTCACATACTGCAACTTACCATCTCCGAAATTGAAAATGAAGCGGTCTTCATCGATCAGGAGGGGTCTGAAGGCGCGTCCGTCGAAGTCGGCTTCGGTGAGATGCCAGACTTTGTGGCCTTGAGCATCGTATTTAACGAAATCGGTGATAGGTTGAAGTTTGGTGCCACCGCTATTTGCAAAGTACAAATTACCTGCGGTATCAACGCTCATGTAGATCAAGGTGCCTGCTACTTCCGATTGTCTCCAGCGTTCGTCACTCGCCTCAATAAATACGGTATCCCACTGCTGCGTGGCAGGATCGTAACGAAGCACGACGTAATCGGACATGTCCGAGGATGCATAGTCGGGGGCGAGTTGGTTCATGACCGGAGTGCCTGGAAGGGATACGACATAGATCCTTCCATCTAACCCGCCCACGAGTGTACGCCACATTGGCCCTGAACCTGACTCGGTTGAATTTGGAAAGCCCATGGATACTGTATTTTCTACATGGAAAGTGTTGTTTTCATAACGAACTAGAACCAAATGTCGTCCATCGTCTCCATAGGAACAAAATAAGACTTTGTTTTGTCCTACGCGCTGGACATTCGGACCTAAGCCCTCTGCGATACGATTAACACATTGCACTACAGGGAAATCAAAATTCACCGAAGTGACCTGCTGCGTTTGGAGATTAACTACCGCGACAGGGTTTGGCACCTGATAGTCAACAATCACGACTTCCCCATTTGAAAACGGGACAAAATCTCTCGTTGGACCTCGACGCGGATAAAAATCCGACAGCTTATACTCGACAGCCTGGTTTGAATTGCGCTGAACGACATACACGGTTTCTTGCCATGATCCTTGATAATAGGCGGTGTAGACATAAAGATTCCCCGCGTCGTCTGCTCGCTCCAGCCAAATACAATTTTCGGCATCACAGCGAATTTCTGGAATTTGCCAATTCTCCGAGGATTGGCCGCGCACGGTGGGCGCGGCGATAAGCAAAAGCAGTCCGGTCAAGAGTAACAATACGCGCATAAACATCATTACCTCCGCTGCCTATGAGGATAGAGGATAGGTGAGCGGCGGGTCAAACACCGATTCCCCTACGCAGGGTTGCGGCAAGCAGATCAAATGCTGCGGGGGGCAGATGGTGCGCGGGT
>CAYYNB010000194.1:0-10555 GCA_964472565.1 uncultured Anaerolineaceae bacterium | reverse complement strand
AAAAGCTCGCGCCCGCATCGTCAACCTGGATCCAGTGCTGCTGCGTATCGAGGTCCATATTGGTACGTAAGAAAAAGGCGTAGATCATCGGCTGGTCATCAATCAGAACCCCGCCGTATTGGCGACGATAGAGGTCGAGTTTCTCCCACACGCGCTCGCCCCAAAACGCATCTTCCCCCGCACTTTCCAGGTAGGCAGGGATGCCCGCTTCCATCGCTTTCACATCGTTAGGAGTGGGAGACCACTGCCCGGTGATCTGGTCGGCAACCTTCCAGAATGGAAATGGTATGCGTCGCGCAGAAGACATGATTACCCCGTTGTATTCCGGTACCAGGGTGTATTCCGGCGTCATGGTCACCTCGTGAGAGGAAGCTAAATTGTTCGGCAGTACGTAATTGAACAGCGTGCATCCGGTCGTCAGGACCAGCATCATGATGATCGAAACCCCCACTTGCAGCTTCATGGTCTGTCCTTTCATTAACCCGATTCACTAGTAAGACTCTGTGCGGAACAGAAATGTTCCCCTCAGGTCCACAAGCAAGATGCAAACTCCAAAACCACCTGTTTAGGGTGGTTATGTGGTTTATAAGATTAATATTGTTCGAAGCTTGCAGATAATGATCGGGGCAAGCTTTGTATGGCATAACAAGACAGGCCTGCTGTCTTCGCACCTTATCCATAAAATACACCCGGTACACAAGTTTGGGAACTGAGGATAATTACCGCACCATCGTAATCACCCTTTGTTTTTCTTTCGCTTGAACACCACAAAGCAACAATCTCTCTAAAAGTTCTCCATAATTTCTCGACATTTTTTCGGTAGCATAACCAGGCAATGATAAAGAACAGCGATTGCCATACCGGAGGCCACGTGAAATTGCATGTAGTTATCAATATGGATCAACGGCCCCTACTCACCCTTTGCCGAAAAGCAACCGCAAATTTTGGGCTTGATGTTTTGCTGCTGGGTGTCTTATTCGCCACTATGCTCACGGCGTTTGTCAGCCCGCGTCTCCATATCCGGTTGGGAATCATGTTGATACTCGTAATCAATATTCATCTATTCCTTCATTGGAGACTTTTGGCAGCGGTATTCAAGGAAGATGGCTTACATTTACAGTGGAAACGGCTGCTGAACGTCGTAATGCTGATGGCCTTCGTTTCCACGGTTTTGAGCGGCATGATTGTCGCGTTGATTTATGCCCCCACCATAGCAGACTTTCACAGGGCGTCAGTCGTTATATTCTCCAAACTCGTCGTGATCCATCTCTACACCAACCGAAAATGGATATCTCGTCAATTCAAATGGGTTGGAAGGCATGTTTAAACAAGGAGTGCAGTAAAAATGAGTGGTAACAAAACCATCACCCGCCGGCAATTTCTGATCGGATCAGCAGGAGTTAGCATTGTCGCCTGCGGTGGCCTGGGGTATTGGGCCATGCAAGCGCCAACGGTCCAGTTCACTGAAACCCACTATCCCGGTGCAACCGCGGACAGCCCCAGAATCCTGGTGACTTACGCGAGTCGCTGTGGCTCAACCGGCGGGGTTGCTGACGCCATCGCCCAATCTTTTCATGAACAAGGGGCGGCGGTTGATGTGATGCGAACACGTAACGCCCGTGAAGTCGCAGGTTACGACGCGGTTGTGGTTGGCGCACCCATCTATATGGGCGAATGGATGTCTGATGCGAAGGATTTTATCACCGAACATCACGTAGAACTGGCCGATATTCCCACCGCGTATTTCCTGATCTGCATGACCCTGGCTAAGCCCACCAGCGACGATCAACGAAACGACCTAACCAAACAACTGGAGCAGGTTAAGGACGATATATCCGATGTTTCTCCGGTTGAACTCGGCTTTTTTGCCGGTGCGCTTGATTACGACAAATTATCACCGGCGATGCAAGTGCTCTATCGAGTGGCCGGAGACAGCGACGCGGGAGACTACCGTGATTTTCCAGCAATTCGCAAATGGGCTGACCAGTTGTATCCTGTTCTGATAACTGCTTAAGCGAAAGAGTGGTATGGCTCAATACAAGCAGTCAGTCGCCGGGCGCAAACCCGGCGCTCACCCTAATACGGTCGATCCTGGTTGCAGGCGGTTGAGCCGCGTGTGATAATCGACCTGTGTTGTCTGGACAGGTAGATCATGACTAAAACCATCCTCATTATTGAAGACGAGCCAAAAATCGTGCAGATATGCACCGATTATTTGAAGCAGGCGGGATTCAACGTTGTCAGTGAGGCAACCGGCCCCGCGGGACTGAAAAATGCACTCGACACCAATCCCGATTTGATCGTGCTTGACCTGATGCTGCCCGGTATGGATGGTCTTGATGTGTGCCGTTCACTCCGGCAGAACGTACAAAAGAAGGATATTCCAATCATCATGTTAACTGCGCGAGTTGAGGAAGTGGACAAACTCGTGGGGCTGGAACTTGGAGCGGATGACTATATAACCAAGCCGTTCAGCCCACGCGAACTGGTAGCGAGAGTGCGGGCAGTTTTGCGTCGTACTGAGCGTGACCCGGTTTCATCGGACGTGATACAGGTAGCCGGTATTACACTCGACAGAACGTATTATAAAGTCACCCTGCCCGATAAAGAAGTCACTTTGACGCCAACCGAATTCGAACTGTTAGCCATGCTGGTCGAACAACCGGGGCGCGTATTTTCCCGTGCACAGCTTCTAACCACTATCCGTGGAGTTACTTTTAAGAGCTATGAACGGGCAATCGATTCCCATATTCTCAACCTCCGGCGGAAGATTGAGCCAGAAGATGGCCCGCCCTACATCATCACTGTGTATGGTGTGGGGTATAAGTTTACAGCGGATTGGTAACTCGTGTCCGCTCACCCTCAAACCATCCGCCAGATTCGCCGCCGGTTAGTTACCCTGGTCGCCTTAACCACTGGCGGCCTGTTGGCGGTATTATCGCTTCTGGGGTTAGGTTCACTTATCTGGTTATTCAGCCTCGTCCCCGATGCGGAGAATCCTTTTATTCCCACAGAACTGCTTGATGCGCTGCAACTCTATTATCAGGTAAACGGCAGTTGGGATGGGGTCGCAGAAACATTTGGCGACCGTGAGTTTAACTTCGCTGAACAATGGGATAAGACAATTCTCATCGATCAAAACGGACAGGTGTTAGCCGAAGGAGGATCATCGACGGGGGACCGGATTGGTTTTCAACACATCCCGAATAAAAATGATCACCAGTATCCGATTATGGTTGAGGATAAGCAAGTCGGCACCGTGATTTATACCGACCGCATCCCACCCCGATCCGCTTTCGTTACTGTATTTTTCATTATTCCGATCTGTCCAGTAATAATCTTTGGTGGCCTACTCATATTTTTAATCGGAATCATGCTCACTCGGCGGATCGTGATTCCGCTCGCCGAGGTTATCGCAACGGCCCAGGAAGTCGCAGCAGGCGATCTTTCCGCGCGCGTCCATGTCCACGGTGCCAGTGATATTCGTTTATTGAGCGACTCTTTTAACCAGATGGCAAGCGCGCTTGAACGCAACGACACCGAACGGCGTAATATGTTGGCCGATATTGCCCACGAATTGCGTACCCCCCTGACGATTATGCGGGGCAGTGTTGAAGGTATTCTGGATGGGGTGTATCCGCTCACCGAAGAACAAGTGGCGCAGGTCTTGCAGGAAGTCTATATCCTGGATCATCTGGTAGAAGACCTACGCCTGTTAACCTTAGCCGAAACAAGACAACTGCCGCTAAACCTTCAGCCTGTTCATCTGGGTGATATCGCCCAGAATACGCTCCGGTTGTTCGAAGCTGAAGCGGCTGAAAAACAGATGATCCTGCGCGGGAACATACCGCAAGATTTGCCCCTGGTTGATGCCGATCCGCATCGTATCGAACAGGTGATAGCCAACCTGTTGAGCAATGCCTTGCGCTATTCGCCCGAAGTTACCGGGCAAATCACACTTTCTTTGGAACAAACCCCAAACGGTATCAAACTGATCGTCAGCGACAATGGTCCCGGCATTCCAGCCAGCGATTTACCCCACCTGTTTGATCGATTCTGGCGTGGTGATAAATCACGGGCGCGATCATCGGGCGGCGCGGGTTTAGGGCTAGCCATCACGAAACAACTGATCGCCATGCATGGCGGTGATATTGGCGTGGAGAGTGTATTGGGTGAGGGATCGACGTTTTGGTTTACATTAAAAACCCAATAGCGTCAGCTTTGCACCGTTCGCTTGAATACCACAGAGCCACAAGCTCTCAACATTTCTTTGATAGCATAACCAAACAATGATAAAGATCAGCGACCACAACACCGCGCAGATGGGATGCATCCGTACTTCATAACGTAGCCACGCTGCTTCAACCAAACGAGTTCTACCCTTTCAACAACTACACATTGTCCCTACAACGCTTTCATAAGTTCCACATAATCCTCCGGCAAAATCGGGACATTAACTCATCAGGAGGATAACAACATGTTCAAGGTAATCGCCATCGCAATACTTGTCATCACGATTATTGGTGCGGCGGGAATCGCGGTCTATGACAGCTCCAAGCCGGATCAGGCACAGGCGAAGAACAGCCTATCGACTACTCCGACTGCGGTAACAGACCCGACTCCAGTCAATGAATTCTCAGACCAGAATCTCCTGGCTGCCACGTCGGCTCCGCCGCAGACATCCGAAGTAAGACAGTCCTGGACTGCCAGTGGATCTGTTATCAGCGTCGATGATTTTGGTTTTGAGCTGGCGGAAGATGTCAGCGGCGAAACTATCTACGTCGAACTCGGCCCGACGACTTACTGGCAGGCACAGGGTGTCAGTCTGGTAGTTGGGGAAAGCGTTACCGTCATCGGGTTTGCCCAGGATGGGCTGTACCATGCCGCGGTTGTGTCTACGCTTAACGGCGGCCAAATCAGCGTCCGCGATACGGCGAGCGGTCAGCCGTTGTGGTCCGGTGGAGCAAGTGGTGGTCAAAGCAGCGGCACACAGATTCCGGAGTCTCAGGTCGCAGTGGATGAATGGATCACAGTGGAAGGTGTTGTCTCAGCAGTAGCTCAAAACAGCCTGACCGTCGAAACGGCAGACGCTGGCACACTCACTTTACAGCTTGGTCGTCCCGGCTTTGCAACCGAACAGGCTGTTAACTTCGTCATTGGGGATCAGGTTCGAGTGATTGGCTATGACAATATGGGACAGTTCCGGGCAGGGGAAATTGATAACCTCACCCAAGGTGGCCGTTTGATGCTGTTGGATCCCAATGGTCGTCCGCTTTGGGCTGGGCCAGGCTCTACTGGTGGGCAAAGCGGGCAGGGAAGCCAGGGCCAGCGTGGGCAGCAAGGTGGTCAAGGTAGTCAAGGAGGGCAAGGACAAGGTGGTCAGGGACGAGGATATCGCGGTGGTCGCACGAGCTAAGCTGTGTCGTTGACCGGTATAACACATGCAAGAGGGGACACGATGAACGATACACGCCCACCCAGCCTCACTCAACGGATTGCCTCATCTATCAAGCGGGGGGACTTCCCCCCGCAGGATGAACGCGGCAGGCTGCGTTATGTAATGGATAATCTGGTACTGCACTTGCACCCGACTAAAGTCAATGCACGCGCTCTCAAATTCAGCTATACGTGGGGATTAGGAGGTTTGGCGCTGCTCCTGCTGTCGATTCTGGTTATAACTGGTGTGCTGCTGCTATTTGTCTACACCCCCACGCCTGACCAGGCATACGATGACATCCTGTCGTTGCAAACTGAGGTAATGTTCGGACAGCTTATTCGTAATCTGCACCACTGGAGCGGTAATGCTCTGCTGGTCGTAGCTGTGCTGCATCTGCTGCGTGTCTTTTTCACAGGGGCATTCGGTACACCGCGCGAATTCAACTGGCAGTTGGGACTGATCCTACTGCTTCTGGTTGTTGCTGCCAATTTTACCGGCTATCTGCTTCCCTGGGACCAACTGGCGTATTGGGCCGTTACGGTGGGGACCAATTTGTTAGGATATGTTCCACTGGTTGGGGATCAATTGATTTCGTTCGCGTTGGGCGGCCCGGAAGTTGATGCTCCAACATTGACCCGTTTCTATGCCCTGCACATCGCACTGGTGCCGTTGGGACTATTCGGCATTGCATCGTTTCATATCTGGCGGGTACGCAAGGATGGCTTCAGCATTCCGCGCAATCTTGACGAGCAACCCGCCGCGTCTCAGCACAAAGTTACCACCATTCCCCATCTCCTGAGCATCGAGTTTATCTTCGCACTGGTGATGATCGCTATCTTGTTGGTCTGGTCAGTGGGGGTCAACGCTCCTTTGGAAGAGGCCGCTAATCCCAGTCACAGTCCTAATCCTGCCAAAGCTGCCTGGTATTTTATGGGGTTGCAGGAACTGCTGCTGCATTTTCACCCCGTCTTTGGTGCTATCGTGATCCCCCTGTTGGGATTGGGCACCCTGGCGCTTCTGCCTTATCTGGATCGCGATATGAGCAGCGAAGGGATCTGGTTCCGCAGCCGCAAGGGACGTTATCTAGCCTTGTTGGGCGCTGTGGTGGGGCTGGTATTCACCCCGACCCTGGTGCTGCTGGATGAATACATTGTCAGCTTGCCTGACCTGATGCCCAGCCTGCCTACCGCCCTGAGTAATGGGTGGATTCCGCTGGCCGGACTGCTCCTGGGGTTGTGGCTGTACTACGAGAGTATTCGCACGGTTTTCCATGCCAAAGCGTGCGAAGCCCGCCAGAGTGTCTTCGTGCTGCTGCTGGTCGGGTTTGTGGTGTTGACTGTTATTGGCATCTGGTTTCGCGGCGAAGGTATGGCTTTGATGTGGCCGTGGGAGATATAGCCATGGAAAAAAAACTAGATCGTCGAACATTCCTAAAACTGATAGGTTGGACCGGATTAGGTACCCTTGCCGCTGGGGAAATAACTTATGCTAGTCTGCGGTTCATTGCCCCACGCACGGTAGCCGGGGAATTCGGGGGGATATTTCCGGTCGGAGCGGTTGATGATTTTCCGCCGGGCAGTGTTACGCCATTCACTGAGGGCCGGTTCTTCCTGGTGCGGCTGGAAGATGGCGGATTTTTAGCCCTATATCGATCTTGTACTCACCTGGGCTGCGCTGTTCCCTGGGATGCCGAAAAAGGTCGGTTTATTTGCCCCTGTCACGGTTCGGAATTTGAAGTAGATGGGGCCGTACTCAATGCACCTGCGCCGCGCCCGCTAGATTTGTTCCGGGTGAAGATTGAGAATGGACAGGTGATGGTCGATACTGGCGACAAGATTCGGCGGGACCATGCCACCGACTCGCAACCCGTTTATGCCTAATGCCACCGGAGAGTATAAGATGAGCGAAAAACAACACTTTATAGGATTGCTGGCTTTAGGCGTGATCATGCTGGCTCTAGGATTTGCCTTATGGCACGAAAACGCACGTCAGACGGATGCGGCTGCCCGGCTGCAAGAAGAAGCAATTGACCGGGCCACCACATTGTATGCCACAAATTGCGTGGCCTGCCATGGGGCAAGCGGGGAAGGGATTGGTTCGATTCCCGCCCTGATATCAGATGCACTGCGTGCGTCAGAGCATGAGACCCTGTTCAATATCATCTCACGGGGACGTTACAATACCAATATGGCAGCCTGGGCCGTAGACGAGGGGGGCGTCTTCTACCGTTCCGAAATTGATGACCTGGTGGCCCTCATTCAGTATGGAAATTGGGACACCGTCTATGCTTATGTCGAAGCTGCCGGTTTGGTCCCCCCGCAAGTTGTCGCCGCAGAGGTGAGTCCAGATCTGTTAGCGCATGTCTCTGCTCTTCCAGATGGCGCAATACTGGCTGCTGGTATGACTCTCTACGCGGAAAATTGTGTGGCGTGTCACAACGTGAACGGTGAAGGCACGGCCCTGGCTCCGGCCTTGAATACCGCTGATTTCCGGGCAAATACCACAGATGACCAGATTCAACGCACGATAGCCCAGGGTGTTTCCGGAACTTTGATGGCGGGCTGGGATCGGGCGTTAACCGCCGATGAGATTAGCACCCTCGTATTTTTCCTGCGCGAATGGGATACACTCAACCAAGCTCAAGTGATGTTACCTGTGATCACTACTACTGAGGCTGCTCCGCCTTCGCCTGAACTCATCGCGGAAGGGCAGAAACTTTATGCCGTATTATGCACCCAGTGTCATGGATCATCCGGTCAGGGGACGCCGCTCGCACCCGCACTCAATAATCAGACGTTTTTAGATACGACCCCGGACGCCGCGATTCGTCAGATCCTCGCGATGGGTGTGGACGGAACCCGAATGCCCGCCTGGGGAGGGCGTTTGACCGAGGCGGATATTGATGCGCTCACCGCTTATTTACGTAGTTGGCAGCCGACTGCGCCGCCTGTTGCTAATCCGTAACCGGAGCCAAATGCTCCGAATCAGACTTTGGGACTCCTGTGGTTTGCTGGCGCAGGCGGACGTAGCCATCTTCAAGCGTTGGTGACAGGCGCTGGGTCTGCCAGACTGCGCCGCACGGCTCCGGCCCGACCACATGATAAAGCATCCCGTCTTTTTGGGGCAGAACTGAGATCAGGCTCCATGCAGAGGGCAATTGATAACTGGCGGCTGCGACAAACTGCCAGGTATAGCCCTCGGCCATCTCGATCAATTGGTGTGTCAATCCGTCAAATACTACCCGGCCCTGATCGAGCACCGCCAGGCGTTCGCAGGTCTGGCTGATGTCTTCCACCACATGCGTTGAGAGTACGACGATGCGGTTTTCTGCCAGCCGGGAGAGCAGAGTCCGCAGCCGGATGCGCTCTTCAGGATCAAGCCCGGCAGTCGGCTCATCGATCACTAACACACGGGGATCGCCCAGCAGTGCCTGGGCAATCCCTAAACGGCGTTTCATCCCGCCGGAATAGGTCTTCACCTGCCGGTCAGCCTGATCGCCCAGGTTGACCATCGTCAGTAAGTGATCGATCTGGCGGCGGCGTGCAGATCGATCATAGAGGTGCTTGAGCAGCCCCATATAGTCAAGAAATTCGCGTCCGGTCAGGTCAGGATAGAAAGCGAGTTCCTGCGGTAAATAGCCCAAGCAGGTGCGCACTGCTTTACGTTGGGCCGGCTGGCCCAGGTCAAACGAACCAATCCGCACCAGACCGCTGGTAGGCCGCAGCAGCGTCGCCAGGATACGCAACAGGGTTGTTTTTCCTGCCCCGTTAGGTCCTAGCAGACCGAACATCCCCCGCCCAATATGCAGATCGACGCCGCGCAGCGCCGGGTGCTTGCCATAATGTTTGAAAACCTGTTCTATCACGATTTCCATTTGGGTTTCCCTTCTGAGCTAATGAGAGCGGTTCACCAGGTGCTCATCATGTTGAAGCAGCCAGCTGGTGCCGATCACCAGGAGCAGCGCACAGCCAAGCAGCACCAGCCGGTTGATCCACCAGTCTGGCGCATCCGCCCCCGCTGAATAGGTATAGGTGACGAAAAACCAGCGTGCAACGCGCCATGAAGACAGCGGTGTAGCTAAAAAGAGTGATGTCGCCAACGGAAGCAAAGCCAGTGTCAGCCCCAACGCGGGACTACGGGTGCTCAACGCGCCGAACACGCCCAACATTACCATAAGCGACATCGGGGCCAGCCAGAGCAGCAGAAGCAACCCCAGATTTTGCTGCCGGGCATAGTTCATTCCGCTGCTGAGCGACCAGGCCAGGAATCCGGCAGAGCAGAGAGCCAGCAGGAAGAAACTTAACAGGAAGCGCCCGATCACCACTCCCGCCCCGCCTGTGCGTGTCACCAAAATCACTTCGAGGATGGGATCGCCCATGATCAGCGAACTGCCTAACAGAGCGGCCAGCAGCCCCACATAAGGCTCCATGACAAACCGGCAAATTTCGCCCTGAAGGTCAGGGTTACGGCTCAGGATAGCGAATCCACCAAAACCGAGCAGCATCAGTCCAAATATCCACCAGTTCAGAATGCGCACATGGTAACGGGCTAACAAGACTGCTTCTCGCCAGGGTATAGCCATTACATACGCTCCAGGCGATAACGCTGAAGGGCCAGGCTGCCGTAGGTCAGGGCCAGCGCTGCTGCGCTTGTCAAGAGCAGCGCCACGATGTTAAGCACAACCATTTTGCCCGATGCATCGACCTGATACACGGAATAACGATCCGGAATACCCGGAATGAACCATGCCAGCACATACGCACCGCTGACATTCCATACGCTGGCGGCGAGACCGTGCCAGCCCAGGCCGATATAGAACTCGAACCACAGCATGACAAACCCCACCTGGACGAGCCGCTGCGGCAGAATGCTGGTAAGCAGCAAGATCACTCCCACTGCCGCCGTCGAAGACGGGATTGTGACCAGGACAAATACCTGCATGAATTTCAGGATGAGCACCGGAGGCCAGCCCAACAGCAGCGTGACCAGGCCGCACAGCAGGAAAATAAGACCTAACGGCACCAGGAGGGCGGCATAATTCCCCAGAAATTTACCCAGTACATACGCGCCGCTTGGCTGCGGGGTGGAACGCTGCAACTCCAGCATCCCCAGCCGCCG
>CAYYNB010000193.1:4523-10573 GCA_964472565.1 uncultured Anaerolineaceae bacterium | reverse complement strand
CGCCGAACACCGCTCAAACACGTGCCTGAAAACCGGCTCATTTCGGTAAAGTTCCGCCCCCATCCCCGCCCACCCATCGCGCAGATCTCCCCGCCCGCATGCCTCATCCCGGGCCATGACCGTGCTTGGGGCGGCATAGTCGCGCAGCACCCGCCGGACCGTCCCCGGATCATACAGCACCAGCAGTTCGGTCTGCCCTTCCAGCACCATCCGCGCCAGCGCCTGATCAACCGCATCATCCAGCAGAATCCCGGCCTCGTTTTCATCCAATACCGTGAAGCTCGGATCAAGCCCCGCCTCCGCCGGATTCGCCCGCAGAATCTGCGCACACAGCGCGTGTACCGTCCCGATCCGCGCCCGGTTCAGCGCGCCCTGGTGTTCCAGCCACCGGTCCAGGCTCGCGCTGTCTTCTTCATCCAGCGCCCGCCGGATCAGGTCTTCGATGGTTTGCCGCACGCGATCCCGCATTTCGCGCGCCGCCTTTTCCGTAAAGGTGATCGCCACCACCGCAGGCAGCGGCCACCCCGGATTGGCTTGCAGCAGCGCGACAAAGCGTTCGACCAGCACGCGCGTTTTGCCGCTGCCCGCCCCGGCGGTGACGATCAGGTTTTGTTCGTGGATAAAAATGGCGTCGTGTTGTTCCGGTGTAAAATCCATGCGGCTTTCCATTCCCTCAGAGCACAAAATCCATCAGCATCATCACAACCAGCAGCGCCAGCGCCAGCCCCAACGCCACCACCGCCACGATATTCCGGTTGGTCCATTTAGTGGGCAGCATCTCGCCGTACTCATTGACCACTGGCTCATACGCGAACAGACTGATGCTCAACATACCCCACGCCGCCCCCGCCAGGATATCACCAAACAAGGCGCTGCGCAGCGCGAAAAACGCGAACAGCGTCCCCAGCATCATCCCGAACTTGTAGCGGCGGCGGATCACTGCCCAATACCCCAGAAATGGACTTTGGGACCCTCCACAAAAATCAGCAGCGACGAGCTAAAAACGATGCTGTGCGGCGCGCTGCTCAGATAATCCATCGCCGCCAGTTCCGTCCCATCAGCGGCATTCAGCACCGCGACCCGGTTATTAGCCTCCGACGGCATCGGCCCATCGACCAATGGCCCGCCGCCCGCCGCGATCAGACTGCCATCCACCGACCACGCCACCGACCGGATCGCGTCCCACTCGGTCGCCGTCAGCAGGTCCACCTCATACAATTTGCTGGCCGTCGCCACATCCCACACACTCACGCTACCGCCCGCCTGTCCAACCGCCAGCTTGCTCCCGTCAGGGCTAAAAGCCATTGTCGTGCTGTCCGAATACATCGGCACCACATCCAGCCGCCCCACGTCGGCCAGCGCCGCCACATCATACACCGTCACGCCCTCGTCAGTGCCGATCAGCAGCCGGGAACCATCCGGCGTAAAGGCCAATTGTGCCACCGGGGTTTTCATACTCCAGACCGTGATTTGGCTTCCGCTAGCCGTATCCCACAGCCGCACGTTGTACTGTTCCAGCGGCGGGCCATAGAGATCAGTGCCATCCGCCGTCGCAAACTGGCTTCCATCCGCGTTTAATACCACATGCATAATGCTGTGATCGTCCGGCACCTCAATATAATGCAGCCCATTCCCGGCGGTCACATCCCACACCGTAATCGTGGGGACATAACTCGTAGCATTATAAAATGTATCGACCAACACCTTGCCATCCGCGCTCATCCCGATAATGCCGCCCTGCGATTCGAGCATCGCGCTTTGAGCCAGCGGCGTCTGGTTCAGGTCATACACATCCATCCCCGCCCCCGCATATCCGTATTTCTGGATGATCAGCGTCCCGTTTGAGCCTAACACCAGTTGGCTGACGCCCATCACCAGCCGTCCCAGTTCCGCCGCCTGCCCCACATTCTCCACCGTCAGCGCGGCCAGGTTCGCGGGCAGCGAAATCTGCTTCACCGGCACGCAGCCAAACACCTCCGCCGTGCCCGCCTCATCGGGGCATTGATCATCCCGATCACTGAACTGATCGCCGTCCCGGTCCGGGCAGTCCAGCCCTGCTGGTCCCGCCTCGGCGGGGCAGCGATCATACAGGTCGATCACGCCATCGGCATCCGTGTCGGGCGGCGTCACACCTGCCGGGCATCCATAGTTTTCCTGCACGCCCGCCTCATTCGGACAGGCATCATAATAATCAGGTATCCCGTCGCCGTCTGCATCCGGCTCGTCGCCCTGAGCCAACACCGTCATCGGAAACAGCAAAACGCAGCATACGAGTACAACCCAATAACGTTTCATTTTGACGTTCCTTGCTCCGAGGTAATAAGCGCCCATTGTATGTCGTTGATCGCCTTTTTCCAACTTCACGCCTACAATACAGGCTGTCCGTGATCGCCATCTCGTTGAGGGAGCATGAACCGTTCGAATGCGGCCCGCTGGTTGCGCCTGCTGATCGTGATGCTGTTGGCCGCTGGTGTGACGCTGGTGTTGGTCTTCCAGTCCGGCACGCGGGGAGCCTTCCGCCCCGGCCCACAACCGCCCGCCACGCTGCCCGTTTATTCCTATGCAGGCGTCGATCCGGCGCTGATCCCCGCCCTCGAAGCCCCACCGGTCCAGGGCCAGCAGGCGTTTGTCATCGACGACATGCCGCCGCTCGGTGTTTATCTGCCCGCCACCGGCAACACCCAGCTCGCCCTCCCCACGCTGACGCCCGTGCCAACGCTAACCGCCACCACGACCCCCGTGCCGTCCGCCACACCCACAACGACGCCGATCCCGATCACGCCGTCCGTCACGCCTACCGCCACCATCCCGCCGCCGCCCACCTTCACACCCTGGGTCAACACGCCGCCCGCCGAATGCGCGCCGTCCGGCTGGCCTGTAACCGGCGTGCTGACTCAATATTATGCCTGGTATCACCGCGCCATCGATCTCGGCATCCCCAGCGGCACCACCGTTGTGGCTACCCACAGCGGCACGGTGAAATTTGCCGGTTGGCGCACCGATGGCTACGGTTATCTCGTAATAATTGAAAGCGGCCAGTTTATCACCTACTACGCCCATCTCTCGGACTACAGCGTCATCCAGGGTCAGCAGGTCAATCGCGGGCAGGCCATCGGGCTGAGCGGCAGCACCGGCAACAGCAGCGGCCCGCATGTCCATTACGAAATCCGCATCAATGATAGTGAAGTTGACCCGCTCACTTTTGAAAAACGAGGCTACAGCAGTTGTTGAAAGCCATTGTTGAATTCTGCAACCCGTGTATTTAGGGTGAGTTCAGTCCGGCCCTTGTTAAAATCTGATCAACCGGCCTGACTCTGGTGTTAGCACAGAAAAATGGTAGAATGGGATCAGCATACAGGAGCGAACTATGTTCAAGAAAAAACATCTCAAAAGCGGCACAGTCAAAGCCGAGTTTATCCTGCCCGAAGCCATCGCTTCCGAAGCCGAAGATGCTTTCCTGGTCGGTGACTTCAATAGTTGGGACGAAAAAGCAACCCCGATGACCAAGTTCAAAAATGGCAGCTTCAAAGTCACTATTGAACTGGACCCCAACCGCGAATATCAGTTCCGTTATCTGGTCAATGGCAACCAATGGCATAATGATTGGGACGCCGACAAGTACGCACCCAATCCCTTCAGCGGTGACAATTCCGTCATCACCACCTTTCCCGAATAACTTGTCCGACGCTGCGCCATCGCGGGGTGCAGCGTCCTTCCACCACGCGGAGATGATGCGCATGATCCACTTTGGTCGTGAAATCACCGGGAGCCTGGATGCCGTGCTCCGCCGTGAATGGCTCGTTACCAATGGCATTGGCGGTTACGCCATGGGTTCACTGTCCGGGGCGCGCACACGCCGCTATCACAGCCTGTTGACCGCCTCGCTTCAGCCGCCCACCCGCCGGACGGTTATGGTCGCCAGCCTGGACTCCTGGATCGAAATCGATGGGCGGCGGTCCCCCCTGGTCACACATGAATGGGCGGCAGGCGTCGTGCTTCCCGACGGCTACCGTCATCTCGAAAACTTCCATCTCGAAGGCTCAATCCCGGTCTTCACCTGGGCGCTGGGCGATGTCCGCATTATCCAGCGCGTCTGGATGGATTATGGCCACAACACCACCTATACCACCTACACCTATGCGCGCGGCACCGCCAATGTCCGCCTGGTGATCAAGCCGCTCTGCACGTACCGCGATCATCACAAGTTGACCAAGGGCGGTTACGAGATGGATGTGGATATTCAGCCCTACCCGGCCTGGCCCGGCGGAACCTGTGCCACCATCCAGGCCCAGCCGGATCGTTCGCCGGCCCCCGCCATTCCCTATCGCCTGCTGATCAATCACGGCACCTTCCATCCCCTGTCCGAATGGTGGTGGTCCTTCCATCTCGCGCAGGAAAAAGCGCGCGGGCTGGATAATCAGGAAGACCTGTTCGCGGCGGGCAGCATCACCGCGAATCTGAGCCATAACGATACCCTGGCGCTGGTGTTTACCGCCGACCCCGGCGATCCCCGCCCCTGGCCTGACGCCCTTGCCGCCGAGCAGCAGCGCCAGCACGACCTGCTGATTCAGGCCCATGCCACATCCGCCCCATATTGGGTACGCCAGTTGGTGCAGACTGCCGATCAGTTTATCGTCAGCCGGGACATTCAGGGACAATCCGGCAAAACGATCTTGGCGGGTTATCCCTGGTTCAGCGATTGGGGCCGCGACACCATGATCGCCCTGCCCGGCCTGACCATTCCCACCGGGCGCGTGCAGGACGGTCTCACCATCCTGCGCACCTATGCCCGTTACGTCGATCAGGGCATGTTACCCAACCGTTTCCCCGATGCCGGAAGCCAGCCCGAATACAATACCGTCGATGCCACGCTCTGGTATTTCCAGGCAGCCTGGGCCTGTTTCCAGGCGTGCGGATTGGATCATGCCGCCGTCGCGGAACTGTATCCTGTGTTGGTCGATATTCTGGACTGGCACATCAAGGGCACCCGCTACAATATCCGCATGGACCCGTCCGATCATCTGCTCTATGCGGGTGAACCCGGCTCCCAGCTCACCTGGATGGATGTCAAAATTGATGAATGGGTGGTAACGCCCCGTGTCGGCAAACCCGTCGAAATTAATGCCCTGTGGATCAACGCCCTGCGGATCACCGCTGCAATCGCCGCCCACCTCGGCCACTCCGACGATGCCGCGCGCTACCGCCAGTTAGCCGACGTTGCGCACACGAATTTTAAGGAGCGCTTCTGGTACAGCGGCGGGTATTTGTACGATGTCATCGACGGCCCCGATGGTGACGATCCCACCCTGCGCCCCAACCAGATTTTTGCCGTGTCGCTCGCGTTCCCCCTGCTGGACGATGCCCAGGCCCGCGCGGTGGTGGATATTTGCGCCCGCGAACTGGTCGTTTCCTTTGGCTTGCGCAGTCTGGCCCCCGACGAAACCGATTATGTCGGTCACTACGGCGGCGATCCGCTTCAGCGGGATAGCTGTTACCATCAGGGGACAGTGTGGGGCTGGCTGCTGGGGCCGTTTGTCAGCGCCTTCTACCGGGTCTACCGTGATACGCCCGCGGCGATCAGTTATCTGGAGCCGGTTGGCGACCAGCTTCACGACGCCGGACTCGGCACGCTCAGCGAAATCTTCGACGGCGACCCGCCCCATACGCCGCGCGGCTGTATGGCTCAGGCCTGGTCCGTTTCCGAAGTGCTGCGGGTCTGGCACGAATTACAATCTCAATCGAACCTGAAACTGCCCGAACAATAGGATCAACCCTGTGACTACGCCGAGTGATCAAGTTTTATCCAGCCGCCCCTATAAAGTGGCCCTGACCATAGCGGTCTTCCTCGTTTTGACCATGCTCACCATCGTGACCGCCCTGATCATTATCGCGCGCTCGCGTGAAACAGACCGGGAGGATCAATTTAACGCGACCCTGACCCGCGTATGGCGGCAGGTCAACCAGACCCCCACCGGATCACCGGCCCTCACCCCCCGGCCGGGGGCCGGGGGGGCGGGGGGGGGGGGCGGGGGGCGGCGGGGGGGGGGCGG
>CAYYNB010000193.1:0-4470 GCA_964472565.1 uncultured Anaerolineaceae bacterium | reverse complement strand
CTGACACTGGGTGAGTAACCCTTTATCCTGGCTCCCGGCGGCCCGCTGTATTCTGCCGCCGCCGATTGTGATACCCAGGTGCTCACCGGCATCATTCTGGCCGACGATGGCACGCCCACCGATGCCTTCCATCTTGCCATCTGGGGCGACTACACCCCACCCCAGGTCATTCCTACGGGTGAAATGGCTGGGCAAGAACCGGGACGCTGGACGCTCACCCTGGATGGTGTGCTTGAGCGCCGCCTCTGGATTCAGTTAACCGCCGATGATCGTTATTTTTCGCCCCCCACCGAAATTGTCCTGAAGGGCAGCGATTGCACCCAGAACCATGCAGCAATCACACTCCAGCAGATCGCGCCGCTCAACGACGACTAGTCGCCTAAAAAAACTGACCCCCTTCACTTTCTGGGGGTCAGCCGTTTATTTCCGCACTTTATACCCGACTTTTGCGCCTGCCGGAATGGTGCCATCCGGGTATTGTTCGGCGACCTCTTCCGCCAGCAGATCCGTCCCGATCACGGCGTTGCGGTGAACCACAAAGCCCGGTGGAACCGTCGAGTTTTTGCCGACACAGGCAATTCCCAGATCGCCCACATCCGCCA
Source organism: uncultured Anaerolineaceae bacterium (assembly GCA_964472565.1). Taxonomy (GTDB): domain Bacteria; phylum Chloroflexota; class Anaerolineae; order Aggregatilineales; family Aggregatilineaceae; genus DATAMF01. The sequence goes on along the minus strand of CAYYNB010000193.1, from coordinate 3,868 downwards.
TTTCGCCGACGCGCGCCCCCTGCCCGACCACCACGCCTTTATCGATCACGGCCCGTTCGATCACCGCATCCTTTTCGATATAGCTGTCGGTCAGGATCACGCTTTCATACACCATCGCGTTCGGCCCGACATACACGCCCGGCGACAACACGCTGCGCACAACCTTCGCCCCAGCGCAGATAATCGATCCGTCCGTGATCAGGCTGTCTTCCACAATCGCGCCCCGTTCCAGTTTGACCGGGGGCCGCTCTTCCGACTGTGTATGGATGACCCACGAGCGATCATTCATATCCAATGAGGGCGGCGTCGTCAGCAGTTCCATGTGCGCTTCCCAATAGGCGTCAATCGTCCCCACATCGATCCAGTAGCCGCCAAAGGGAAACGCGATCACTTTCATCCCCATTTCCATCATCCGGGGGATGATGTTGTAACCAAAGTCATGCCGCGAATCCTGGCGGGCCGCATCTTCCTTGAGCAGTTCCTCCAGCACATCCATTTTGAAGACATACACACCCATATTCGCCAGATCACCGGGCGGATTAACGGGCTTCTCCACAAAGTCAATAATGTGGTTGTTTTCATCCACCGACATAATGCCGTAGCGCGAGGCTTCATCCAGCGGCACGCGGATCACGCATACCGTCGCATCCGCGTTCTGCTGCTCGTGATAGTCCACCAGCAGATCATATTCCATCTGGTAAATATGATCGCCCGACAAAACTAATATATTTCTAGGATTCCCGCGCCGGATGAAGTTTAAGTTTTGCGTGACGGCGTCCGCATTCCCGGCATACCAGTCCGTATCATAGCGTCCCTGGTACGGTTGCAGCAGTTTCACGCCCCCGGTGAAGGTCCGGTCCAGGTCCCAGGGCCGCCCTAACCCGACATGATCGTTGAGGCTGTGCGGGCGATACTGGGTGAGCACCAGCACATCAAAAATGTTCGAGTTGACACAGTTGCTCAGCGGAAAATCAATAATGCGGTATTTCCCGGCGAAAGGTACTGCCGGTTTTGCCCGTTTTGCGGTCAGGACGCCAAGCCGACTGCCCTCGCCACCGGCCAAAATGACTGCTCGTGTTCGCATAGTTGCTCCTCGGTTGGGGACAATGTTTTTTAGTTAAAATTATAAGCGTTTACGCGAATTAAACTGCTCTCCACGAATCCAGTATAGCACTTTCAAAGATATTCATGCACCCATTTGGTTTATGTGTACCATACAAAATAGTCCGCCTGATCCGCTCCTATTTTTGATCGCGCCGCACATCCAGCCGCTCATCCAGCCACGCCAACAGCCCGTGTGACAACTGGCTAACCCACCGCCGCCGCATTCCCCAAAACAGGGCAAAGGTTGCCGCTGCAAGTCCAACGCCAGCCCCTATCGTCATTCCATTGTAATCGTTGTTAATCGCGATAGCGGTCCAAACCACCGCGAGCAGCGCCGCCGTCAGGCCCATGAAGTTGAACGTCAAAATATCGCGCAGCACGCGCGCCCGCACCTGCGTGAGTCCCTCGGCTGTCGTTTCAAGATGCCCTTCCAGCCAGACCCCTTCCGACCACCGGGCCGCAGGCGGCGCGCTCCGGGGAATTAACTCCACCCGAAAATCGCGCTCCCCGGTCCACACATCCATTGCTAAGTGCTCAAACGGCGAGCGTCCCGCCCGGAGATGCTCGATACAGTCCTCAATGGTCAGCGGCGTCAGAAACTCCACCTGACGCAGTGCCATGCCGCGTTTGCGCTTGCTCAGTGGGTTGTGCTTCTGGTCGTTCTTCCGACTGTTCCGCCCCGCCATACGATCTCACTCTCTGCCCTTCGATGATATACAGCTTCCGCCGCAGCCAGCGCGAGACATCGTCCGCGAAAAATCGCAGCGCCCGCCAGCGCAGCCAGCCCAACCCCAGACAAAACAGGAACAGCGGGATCATCACCACCGCCCCGCGCACCCCGCTGCGCAAAAACACCAGTCCCATCAGCGCGTAAAAAATAATAAACAGGAGCATGCCTTCGATCACGACCTGATTTTCAACATCCGTCGTAATTTTGCCATGAACATGCGTCCCGCCATCCGATGTCGAATCCAACTGCCCTTCCAACCGGATCGGCTTAATCGCGCCGGAAAAGTGCCGCTCAATCACAAACTGGTCATTCGAGCGCACAATCGTCTTCTGCTGGATAGACGTCAGCAGGCCGCCCGGTCCCGGCGCATATAATTTCACGCTGCGGCCCACCAGTTCGCGGCATTCTTCAATCGGCATCACCGTGACAAAATCCGCCATATGCGAGGCCGGTTTGCGCTTATTGCCCATACCTTATCTCCTGGCTCCCCGCCCCAAGTCGGACAGGTGCAGATCGCCCTGCGCCGTTTTTGCCAGCGCGCTTTCGTACAACCGGATATACTGCTGCGTCGGCTTATTCCAGCTAAAATCCAGCCGCATAGCGCGTTCCTGCATCCGCTCGAAAGCATCCCGCCGCTGCTTGTAAATATCCATCGCCCATTTCAGCGTCAGCCGCACCGCGTCCGGCTCCTCGAACAAAAACATAAACCCCGTGCCTTGATCGCCGTTGTCGTAATTCTGCACAGTGTCGGCCAATCCGCCCGTTTCCCGCACCACTGGCAGCGCCCCGTAGCGCATCGCCATCATCTGCGTCAGTCCGCACGGTTCGTAGCGGCTCGGCACCAGCATCAGATCGCACCCGGCGTACATCCGCTGCGCCAGCGCCACGTTGAATCCAATAAACACTTTGGCTTTCCAGCCGAAATCCCATTCGAGCTTGCGCATTTCCTGCTCGACTTCCGGCTCCCCGGTCCCCAGCACGATCAACTGCGCGTCCGTCTCCGCCAACAAACGGCGCAGCCCCGGCGCGGCGAAGTCCATACCCTTCTGCGCCACCAACCGGCTGACAATGCCGATCAGCGGCGTGTTCGGGTTCGGTTCCAGCCCGAATTCCTCTTGCAGCGCGCGTTTATTGTTGGGGCGCTGCGTGCGGAAATTCGTCACATCATAGCGGTAGGGAATATGTGAATCAGTTGCGGGATTATTTTTCTCCAGATCGATCCCGTTCAAGATGCCCGAAAAATCGCTGTCCCGCGCCCAGATCAACCCTTCCAGCCCTTCGCCAAAGCGCGGATAGTGCAGTTCTGTCGCGTGGCGCGGGCTGACGGTGTTCAGCTTGTGCGCGTAGGCGATCCCCATCCCCAGCAGATTATCCGTCTTGTCCTGGTAGATCAGATTCGGCTCATGCCGCCCCGGTACGCCCGCCATCCACAAAAAGCCGCCCGCTTCCCAGCCCTGGTAGCTCATATTGTGGATCGTCAGCACGCTGGCAACGTGATCCCAGCCCGGCTGGTAGCGCGCCTCGTGCAGCAGAAACGGCACCAGCCCGGTGTGCCAGTCGTGCGTATGCAGCACATCCGGGAACCAGCTTTCGCGCTGGCCCATCTCCCAGGCGAAGGCCATCGCCGCCTGTCCGAAAAAGACGAAGCGCTCCCGGTCCCAATTCATATCCGTGTAGATGTATTCGCCCGCGCCGAAAAATGGCCAGCTTTCGAGAAAATACACCGGGATTCCGTCCTGCTCCGTCATGTGGATATACACATCCGCCGTGCCGGATCGCCGCGAAAACTGGAACTTCGCCACATAGTGCAGGCGCTGCTGGTACTGCGCCTTGACCGGACCATACAGCGGCAGCAGCACGCGGGCATCGATCTCTTTTTGGCGCAGCGCGCGCGGCAGACTGCCCACGACATCACCCAGCCCGCCCGTCTTCGCAAAGGGAGCCATCTCAGCCGAAATGAAGAGTACGCGCATCCTCGACTTCTCCTTGATCAACCGGGGCGCGGTGCGCCCGCCCTGCCCGCCATTATAGACG
>CAYYNB010000192.1:0-10861 GCA_964472565.1 uncultured Anaerolineaceae bacterium | reverse complement strand
TTGCCCCTACGAACCTCCCCCCCTGCGGGCGTGGAAAGCGGGCGCAGGGGGATTGTCTGATCTGGATGATGCCCCCCCTTGCAAACGGTTTGAGTTGGAAAGGTGCGTGTTCGACAGGCACTACATCCAGAATAGCACAGATGTGCGCGCGTGTCATGGTCGTGAATGACTAACTTGGATGACTAATTCGGATGGTGAAACATAAGACGGTCAGAACAGGGAAAGCTGGCTCAGCCCCGCGACAGGTTCATCCCAATCGTCGCGGTAGCCGTCATCCTCAGCGGCGGCGTCCGGTTCCACCACCGCAGCGGATTCATCCTCCGGCGGCGGGAGTTCTTCGACGACAACGGGCGGAATATCGATGCCCGCCTGGACAGCGGCGTTCGGCTCGGCGCGGATCGGCTCGTCGGGAAAAGTCAGGATTTCGGGCGTTTCGTCGGCGGCGGGCGGCGCATCTTCGGCAAAGGATAATTCATCAGTGCCCAACGCTTCAGCCCGGATCGCGTCCAATTCATCTTCGGAAAGGCCGGTTTGCAGCAGCACGCGGCGCAGAGTCGGCTCGGTCACGGTGTCGTGGGTGCGCAGGACGTGTAAATAGTGGGCGTGCAGGCAGTCGCGCCAGTTTTCAAAAAAAATACTACGTTTCTCGGCCATCAGGAACTTGCCTCAAACATGATATACCACAGTTCATACACAGCAAAACCAATGAGAACCGCAAGCGCCAGGGTTCCGATATTGATCCCCAGAATGACGCTCAGCAGGATAAACACAATGGCAATGATGCCCAGCAAGCCCAGCGCCTGCATGCCGGTAAAATGCAGCGCCTGGCGTTGGGACAGCGGATCGTCATCGGGTACGACCACGCCATATGGATCGCCGCGCCGGGACTGGGGCGTAGTCGTCGTCATTTTTTGCGGGCGGCGGCTGAAATTATCACGGGGCATTCTTTACTCTCCGCCAAAATAATCCAGATCGGCTTTTTTGACCACATAACTACCTACTTCGGTCACGCCAATGCCGTGATCAATCATTAACTGGGCTAACTGTTCACCATCAATCAATACTATTTTCTTCTCAATACGCTCTACATAATCTCGTGCGCTTTGAGAAAACTGAGATGTGGTAATAAAAACACCTTTTTTGGCTCTGAATCCCTCTAGACTTCCGGCAAAGGTTTGTACAATGGGTCTACCAACTGAGCCTTCCCATCTTTTTGCCTGAATATACAAGACATCTAACCCTAACTTGTCTTCTTTGATAATTCCGTCTATTCCCCCATCCCCACTTTGCCCGACTGCTTTTCCGGCATCTTTACGAGAGCCACCATACCCCATTGCCACCAGTAGATCAACAACAAGTTTTTCAAAGAATCGAGGTGAGCAAGTCATGATTCGCTCAAGAAGCTCTTGAGCAAGTTCGCGCCTCAATGTTTGATAACTTGCCTCCAAAAGCTCTTCGGGGGTTTGTGTTGGCTCTAGATCGCCGTCAACGAGTTCTTCTCCATTTGAACGAGACTTAGAACGGAAATTCATAAATTCTGGAAATTGTTCCAGAAATCGTATATTAATAACATCGGGCTTATTTTTTAATACTTCAAAACCAACATCTGTGATGCAAAATCTTCCTCGCCCGGTACTACGCAATAAACCCGCTTTGCCTAGATGGGTTCTCGCCCAGCCCACACGATTATCAAATTTCGCCTGTCTTCCACTAGGGAGCAATTCTCGCCGATCCTCATCGGATAAAGCATACAGATCAGCCAATATATCGATTGCATCGCTGAGTGTGTGTTCTTGTCCATCTTTGGCAAGTTCAAGAAGGGGAAGCATCAAACTTTGAAAATCAGGAACGGCCATATTTAAAGACCTTATTCGCTAAGTTATCCTTATTAACAAATCCTATTATACTTGGAAGCCGGGCGGTTTTCTACTGAGTCAACGCAAGGGTCGCCAGAATCGCGTCGAAGAGCTGCTGTTCGGTGGCGGTCCACGCGGCAGACCCCGCCATGCCAACCAGCATATACAGTTTGCCGGGAGCGCGAATAACCACCACCCGCCCGGTAATACCGGCCTCAAGATCGGCAAAATCAGCCGCATAGCCTCTATAACCAGGGTGAGTATATGACGTAATTTCGCCGCGCTGAACGCGCCCGGGCTTATAGATATACGCTTCCAGGTCAAACAGGTCTTCGGGCGCATAAAAGTGGGCAAACTGGCGGTAGTCAGACGCGATGATCAGCAGGCGTTCCAGGCTGAAAGTCTGCATGAAGTTGAGGTGATTGTAGTAGGAATTGAACATCACCATATTCAGACCCGCGCCTGTATTCAGCACGACCCAATCACCGGGCACGGTGAGCGAGAGATCGTGCCAGGCGAGGGTGTTGGTGAGGCGAGCCACAGGCGATGCGGGCAGCGGAGTCGCTTCGATGCTGGCGATCAGATCGGTGACGATGGGCGGGAAATCAGTATCCAGGGGCGCACTGACCACGAGCAGGTAGCTTGCTTCAACCAACACCAGCCAGCCCTGCCGGGTGGGAGTTGAAGGCAAAGGTAAAACCGGATAGCTCACTGTTCCGAAGGGATACGTTGCCCACTCATCTGTTTCGAGCGGCAGATAGTCATAGTCGAGGGGGGCGGATTCAACAATCCAGACCTCGACCACAAGGCCAGCGGGCATATCCCCGGCTTCGGCAGCCGTCACATCGCCGGGCAAGCCCAGGATCAGGCGCTCATCCGACGCAGCAGTGGTCCAGCCATCCGGCAGGGTCAATGAGAAGGCGTAGGCATCCCAGGTAAAGCGGCTGCCGGTTTGCGCGCCAGCCGTTACCGCCGGAATGATGAGGCCGATCAAAATGACTGCTGCCAGACAGCGGTTAGGCCACACCCGTACTTGCTTCATCGGTAGCCCAATCCGGGCGTTCCCCTTCGATCACCAGTGTCCCCTCACGGATAAGGCGCTGGACGGTGCCGCGCGACAGATGCCCAATGGTATCCTGAGAGCCAACCATGTTATAGAGCAGAGCGTTGGGCGTCCACTTGACAAAGCCGACCTGGACACCGCCGATCCAAAGCTGGGTATGCGATCTGTTTTCAGTCATCGGAATCTCCACACAAGACCTAAGTCCTATTGTCGCTCAGAATCCGATCCTATGGGTAGTAAAAAATGACTAAAAAATTGTGCTCACCGCTCCCATAAAAGCACCAAAAATAACCAGCACAACCGAATTGATTTTGTAACGAAAGAGCAGCACGGCGGCAAGCCCCGCAATGAACAGGGTAAACACACCGGTCAGGGCGGCGCGGGCGAGTTCCCACGTGACCGCCGCCATCAGGCCCAGCGCGGCGACATTCACGCCGTCCAGAAAGCTCCCGGCCCAGGCCGAGCGGCGAATACGCGGAATCAGGGGGTTGCTGATGGCGACGATGACAAAAGCCGGAATATAAAAGGCGAAGGTGGCGACCAGCGCGCCGGGCACACCCGCCAGCAGATAGCCGACAAACGTAGCCGAGGTGGAGAGCGGCCCCGGTGTCATCTGGCCGATGGCGATGGCATCGACTAACTGCTGTTCGGTGATCCAGCCGCGACTGGCAACCAGTTCGGAGTGCATAAACGCAAACAGCACATAACCGGAGCCGTAGAGCAGCGCGCCGATTTTCAGGAAAATGAGGCCCAACTGCCACAGGCTGAATCCGGCGGGGGCGGTGATCGCGGCGTTGGATGCGGCGAGGGGGAGCGGAATAAAGGCCGAGAGTCCGGCGAGATGCAGCAGGCGGGCGCGGTTCTGCACCAGCATCATAAGCAGGCCGCCGCCGATGAGCAGCAGGACAAAATTCACGCCCGCAAAATAGAGGAGCAGCGCCGCCAGCCCAATGAGTCCGGTGAGGGTGTTTTTAACCGCCTTGTGCCCCAGACTCCAGATCGCCAGGACGATCAGCGGGATGATCACGGGTTTGATGCCATAAAAAAGCCAGTCGGCGGCGGGTGTCGTGCCGTATTCGACATAGGCCCACGCCATGCCCAAGACCAGCAGCAGCGCCGGGAGCAAAAAACACAGGCCACCCACGATCAGACCGCCCCACCCCGCGCGCACGAAGCCGAGGTGCATCGACATTTCGCTGGAATTGGGGCCGGGGATGAGATTGGTTGCGCCCAACAGATCGAGAAAATGCTGATCTGTGACCCATTTACGGCGCTCGACGAGTTCATGACGCATGATGCTGATATGGGCGGCGGGACCACCAAACGCGGTAGCTCCGATGCGTAAAAAAACGGTGGCGACTTCGCGTAGATTGGACATCGATTCTCCTCGTGTGCGGGGCGCTGTACAGAGTCTATGCGAATCGGGGAGATGGGCCAATGGATCACACCGCGTGAGAGAAGGGGAGAAAACGGCGGAGAGGCGTCAGGTGGAAGGGAGCGGACGCGCTATACTGAAAATGGATTGGACGGCGCGAAAGTAGGGGCGATGCTGCGAGTGGTACGGTGGGTCGGGCTACTGATCGGCGTGTGCGTGCTGGGGATCAGCGCGGTGGTGGGGGCAGCGTCGAGGGGACAGACGCCGCCGAGCGCCTGGATTCTGTTTGAGGCGGATTGGAAACTGTACCGGATCCGACCGGATGGCACCCATCTGCAACTGCTCACGGCGAATAATTGGGATGAACGCGGGGCGGCGCAGTGGTCGCCGGACGGGGAGTGGATCACGTTTATGTGGACCCAGGCGAGCAATACGGACATCTACCGGATGCAAGCGGACGGATCGCATCTTCAACAATTAACACACAGCCGCTCCGGCGATGGCTACCCGCAGTGGTCGCCGGATGGGGAGTGGATCGTCTTCATCTCGCGGGTGGGACGCCTGCCGGATGTGTTTCGCATACGCGCGGATGGCAGTGACCGCCAAATTCTTACGCGCCACCCGGCGGAGGACAGCTTACCGCGCTGGTCGCCCGACGGGCAGTGGATTGTTTTCCTGTCTAGTCGTGATGGCAACATGGAAATCTACCGGATGCGACCGGATGGCCGCGAGGTCCAAAACCTGAGCAACCACCCCGGTTATGATTACGACCCCCAGTGGTCGCCCGACAGCCAGTGGATCGTCTTCCAGTCGGAGCGTGGTGGAAACCGGAACATCTACCGGATGAAGGCCGATGGCAGTATGCCCCAACGGTTGACAGACAATGCCACCCTGGAGGGAGGCGCGCAGTGGTCCCCCGATGGGCAGTGGATCACATTCGCGTCCAATCGGGATGGTCCATCGGAAATCTACCGGATGCATGCCGACGGGAGCCACATCCAGCGCCTGACTTTTTCAAAAACTGCGGGAGGCCCGCAGTGGTCGCCGGATGGCGAATGGATCGCCTATGTGTCCTATAATTCCGTGAAGGATAATTCGTATGTGTACCGGATGCGCAGCGATGGCAGCGAAGTCCAGTGTCTCACCGCGAATTTGAGCTACTCCAGGTCGCCGCAGTGGTCGCCGCCGCTCAAGCGCGCGGGGCATCCGGGGATGGGCGCGGCGGTGGGAATCGGGTTGATCGGGGTGGCGGTGTTGGTGAAGCGAAAGGCGGATTAATGCTGCGGTTGTTACGGGTGGTCGGGCTATTGGTTGGGGTGTTGGTGGTGGGGATCAGCGCGGTGGTGGGCATCAGTCCGGGGGATCAGACGCCGCCGAGCGCGTGGATTGTGTTTGAGTCGCGCGAAGATATATTCCGAATGCGATTTGACGGCGCTCATATCCAAAATCTCACGAATCATCCTGAATACAATCATATGAATCCGCAATGGTCGCCCGATGGACAATGGCTCATATTCGAAGCGAATCTTACGGGAAATTGGGACTTATACCGCATGCGAGCGAATGGCAGCAACCTCCAACTGCTCACCTTTGCTGGGGGGGTAGCGCAATGGTCGCCCGACGGTCAGTGGATTGTGTTTCAGTCCGATCATGACATCTACCGGATGAGGGCAGATGGCAGCGCACTTCAAAATCTCACGAATAGCGATGCAAATGAATGGAAACCGCAATGGTCGTCCGACGGTCAGTGGATCATGTTCGAGTCTAATCGTGAAAGCAATAATGATGTTTATCGGATGAAAGCAGACGGTACAAGTCTCCAAAATCTCACACAAAACCCGGTGAGTGACAAATCGCCGCAGTGGTCACCCGATGGAAAATGGATCGTGTTCGTGTCGGTTCATTCGGATTATTACGACTTATATCGAATGAAGGCCGATGGTTCCGGTATCCAAGCGCTTACTCAGAGCGACGATATACCTACAACAAATGGGGAACCGGAGTGGTCGCCCGATGGGCAATGGATCATCTTTACGTCGGATCTTCATGCAGATTACAACTTATACCGAATCAAGGCCGATGGAAGCAGTTTCCAAAGACTCACGTTTGGTCATGAAGATGAATGGGAACCACAATGGTCGCCCGACGGCCAGTGGATCGTGTTTGTGTCGTATGATTATTCAAACGACAATTCTTCGCTATACCGGATGAAAGCGGATGGTAGCGAACAGCAGCGCCTCACCTTTGCTCAAAAATATAGGGAACTTAGTTTGAATCCGCAGTGGTCGCCGCCGCTCAAGCGCACGGGGCATCCGGGGATCGGCGCGGCGGTGGGAATCGGGTTGATCGGGCTGGCGGTGATCCCTTGGTGCAGAGTCAGGCGGCGGTTACGGCATCAACAGAAGGCCGCCTAACAGCAGATTAAAGAGTCCGAGCAGAAACACGATGGTCCCGATCTTCACATCGCCGCGCACATAACGCGGCTTGGCGACATCTTTAAAGTGGTGGACGCCGGAGGTGAACATATTGACTTCCATGCAGCTTCGCTGGGTGTGCCAGCCGATGCCGCGAATCAGGCCGAGGATCATCACGATGAAGCCGAGCAGCAGGAGGTTGTTGGCGTAGTCGGAAAACTGAGGCGCGCGGGTGAAAATCAGCGGCAGGCCCGCTAACCCGGTCAGGCTCAATTCAAGCAGAATCGCCGTACGAAAGTGGTTGGATTTGGGCGAGCGCTCGATAATCATCAGATAATCCTCCTGTGGCTGTGAAGTAATACGCAGGCGCGGCATAGAATTGTTACCTTGCAGCGCGCCGGATTCTTGGGTAGCCTTCTTAGCAAAATTTTTGTCTCGCACCGTATTACTTAATCAGTCCAACCTGGAGTGAGAGAGAGACATATGGAAAAAGTACAACAGCTCAAGGCACGGTTAGCCGATGTCGTGCATCTCAGCCACACAGCCGCCCTGCTGGGGTGGGATCAGCAGACCTATATGCCGCCGGGAGGCGCAGAAGCCCGCGCCGAACAACTGGCGACGGTCAGCCGCATCGCCCACGAATTGTTCGTGGCGGATGAAGTCGGCAAGCTGATCCAGGAAGCCGAAGCGGAAGTAAAAAACGCGCCGTATGACAGCGACGATGCCGCCCTGGTGCGCGTGACCCGGCATGATTATGACCTGGAAACGAAGATTCCTACCGCGCTGGTCGAAGAGATCGCCCGTACGACCACGATGGCGCACGAAGTCTGGGCCAAAGCCCGCGCTGAAAATGACTTCCCCGCCTTCGCGCCCATGCTGGAAAAAATCTTCGATCTGATGCGCCAGAAAGCCGATGCGCTCGGCTACGAGGATCGTCCGTATGATGCGCTGCTGGATCAGTTCGAAACGGGCACAAAAACGCGCGATGTCGAGCGGCTGTTCAACGAACTGCGCGAAGAACTGGTGCCGTTTGTCGCGGCGATTTTCGAGCGCATGGACAAGGTGGACAGCAGCGTGCTGTTCAAGGATTATGATGTCCAGAAGCAGAAAACTTTTGGCGAATACGTGATGGAAAAGATCGGGTACGATCTGACGCGCGGACGCCAGGACCCCTCGGTTCACCCGTTCACCACCAACTTTTCGATCAACGATGTGCGCATCACGACGCGCTACGACCTGAATTACCTGCCGACGGCGCTGTTCGGTACGATCCACGAGACGGGCCACGCTTTTTACGAGCAGGGCAGCGATCAAGTGCTGGAAGGTACCCCCCTCGCCGGCGGTACGTCGCTGGGCGTGCATGAGAGCCAGTCGCGGCTGTGGGAAAATATTGTCGGGCGCGGGCGCGGCTTCTGGAAATATTTCTACGGCGATCTGCAACAAGCCTTCCCCGAAAACCTGGGCAAGGTGAGCGTCGAAGATTTTTACAAGGCGATCAACTTTGTGTCGCGCTCATTGGTGCGCGTGGAAGCCGACGAAGTGACCTATAACCTGCATATCATGCTGCGCTTCGAGCTGGAAAATGATCTGCTCGAAGGTAAGCTGGCGGTCAAGGATGCGCCGGAAGCGTGGAACGAAAAGATGCGCGCCTACCTGGGCATTGTGCCGCCGGATGATGGTAAGAAGAATATTCTGCAAGATGTCCACTGGTCGTCGGGGCTGGTCGGCTACTTCCCCACCTATTCGCTGGGGAACTTCCTGTCGGTGCAGTATTGGGACAAGGCGCTGCAAGATGTGCCTTCGATTCCAGCGGACATTGAGAAGGGCGACTTCTCGACGTTGTTGGGCTGGCTGCGGACAAACATCCACTGCTACGGGCGCAAGTTCACCCCCGCCGAACTGACGCAGCGCGTCACGGGCGAACCGATCCAGGTGAAATCGTATCTGCGCTATCTGAAGAACAAGTACTCGGAGATTTACGGGCTGTAATTGTCCACCGGGCCATTTGTGAAGGGCAGGCATCAAACACCTGCCCTTTTTTATTTCTGGCGAACTTTTTGGTGAAAAACGGTGCATAGTTTATGTAGAGCCTGACAATCACCGGGGTGATCGCGTGCATATCATCAGCCAAAGCCAAAACGGAAATCCAGACGCCTTCGCCGCCCTGTTCGAGCAGTACAAAAATCTGGTCTACAAAACTGCCTACCTGATGCTGGGCGATGCTGCCGAAGCCGAAGACGCCCTTCAGGATGTGTTTATCCACGTTTACCGCTCGCTGAAAAGTTACGATCCGGCCAAAGGCGCATTCACAACCTGGCTGCACCGCATCACGATCAACCACTGTCTGAATCGACGGCGCAGATACCAGCCGGTATGCCAGCCGCTGGATGAACAACTGGCGAGCGAGTCGTTTACCAGCCGGTTTGCGGAACAGGAAGTCGTCTGGAATGCCGTCCAACAGTTGAGCGACAAACAGCGCGCGGTGGTGATTCTGCGCTACTACAACGATCTGCCCTACGCGGACATAGCCAGCATCCTGGATATTCCGGTGGGCACGGTCAAATCCAGGCTGAATCTGGCGCTCCGCACGCTACTGGAAGCGCTCAACACGCCGGGAACGGAAATGGAGCAATTGATATGAAATGCCGGGACATCCAACCTTCACGCCTCGCCTATCTGGATGGCGAACTGACCGACGAACAACGGGCCATCATCGAGCAACATATTGCCGAATGCCCGATCTGCCAGTATGAACTGGCGCGACTCCAGATGATCCAGACGGAGACGCGCCGGACGCTGCATGCAGTCCAGGTGTCGCCCTCGCCGCTGGCGTGGGATCACCTTCAGGCCCGACTGATGAAGGAAGCGCGCCCTTCACGGTTCCGCCTTTTCACTCACAATCAACAAGGAGCAAGCATCATGAAAAGAATGATTTTCGTGTCCAGCGTGGTAGCGGTGGTGTCGCTCCTCCTAGCAGCATTTTTCATCCAGCAGGATACCACGTCGGTATCGGCCCAGGAGATTCTAAAACAGGCCGCGCAGCAGCAGCCCGCCGAGGGGATTCAGCACACCCGCAGTGAGAACTATAACAACGGGATGAAGCTCAACCGGGATGCGCAAAATACCGTCAATATCACGGAAAGCCATACGTTTGTGGAAAGTTATCTCGATCTACAGGCGAAAAAATTTCGCACGGTGATAACTGATGCGGATAGCGGAGCGGTGTTTTATGTCTCGGCGTTCGACGGCGAAAACGTCTTCAGCAGCGAGGGCGAAAGCGGCCAACCGCTGACCGTCTACCAGAGTTCGCTGGGGGCGCAGGAAGTCGCGGACAGCATACCCACCACATTTAAGGATACCCAGGAGCTTTTCGAGGCCGCACAGAATGATCCAGACGTGAAACTGCTTGGCGAAAAAACCTGGCTGGACGGGCGTCAAGCGTATGTGCTGCGCTCGGAAGAAGTCTTCAAGCTGGATGCGGGCGAGGAACCCGCCGGTTATACGCTGATGTACTTTGACATGGACACCTACCAACTGCTCGAAACACAAACCTTCATCATCCAGGATGGTGAGGAAAAAATGTTCGCCTATACCCGCTGGTGGGTGGATGAAATTCTGCCCAGCGGCACGCCGATTGACTGGGGCTTGAGCGATGTCGAAGGCATCCAGATCGTTGAGGATGCAGCGGGCGAACACGTTGATCAACTGCCGGTCACGGTGACGGCGCAAGACGTGATCGCCAGCGGCGGAATCGTGTACCTGCTGAGTCCCGTGCCGGATGGGTTCACGCAGATGATCCAGGCCACGCAGCCCAAGCCGAGTTCCGAAGAACCCGTGACCTATATCATCACGTACAGCAGCGAAGCAGGTGATTATCTGGTGCTTCAGCAGTCAGCGGCCCCCGAAACGCTGCGTAACGAAGCCGACGAAACCTACCCGACGGCAAACGGGCTGACGATCTCCTTCCTGGCAGATGAGTCCGCAGGCGAGAAAACCTTCACCGCCGCGCTGATCCAAACGCCGGATGGCAGCACCTGGATGTTAGCCAGCACCCTGCCCCGCGAACAGGTCAAGGTGCTGGCGGAGACGCTGGCGCAGGCGAAGTAGTTTAGGCTGCGCCACTATTTTCTTTACCCCTTCCCCCCTAGCCCCA
>CAYYNB010000191.1:0-11000 GCA_964472565.1 uncultured Anaerolineaceae bacterium | reverse complement strand
CCGATCGATAATGGGGCGCGCGCTTCCGGTGAAGTGGTGGTCGTGGTCAATGTGGGCATCTGGACCTATGCCAACCCTGGAACAACCCCACTAGCCGTCGTCAGCCATACCCGGCTTCCGATCATCGCGCGCACGGATAATAACGAGTGGTTGGAAGTCCGGTTGGAGGATAGCCGCGAAGTATGGGTCAGCAACTCCAACGGCCTCACCATCGAGGGCAATCTGGACAGCGTGCCGGTTGCAGTCGATTGATTTATAGTTTTCATCTCGTTAGTAAAATCATGAGCGACCTTTTAAAGGCCGCTCTATTTTTGCAAAGCGACCCACTTAAATCTATACTCCCCTGCATTACACATCGATACGCTTACGCTGCACCTCACAGGGGGCACGTTTTATGAATATTCAAAACCTCTCCGGCCAAACGTTCGGCCAGTACGAACTGCGTGATATTTTGGGCTTTGGCGGCATGGGAGTCGCGTATCGGGGCTACCAAAAAAGCCTGGAACGCCTCGTTGCGATCAAAGTCCTGACTTCGGCGCTGGCGAACGAACCCGGCTATATCGAACGCTTCTACCGCGAAGCCAAAACCGCAGCCGCGCTCGAACATGCGCATATTGTGCCCGTGTACGATTACGGCGTGCAGGGTGACATCAGTTATGTGGTGATGCGCCTGCTGACGGGCGGATCATTGGAGCAACGCGCCCAGCAGCGCGTCCAGATGAACAAACCGCTGCCATCCTTGGGCGAAGTCTCCAACCTGCTCAACCAACTCGCCAGTGGCCTGGATTATGCACACAGCAAGGGTGTGATTCACCGCGACATCAAACCCGGTAACGTCATGTTTGATGACCAGGGCCTCGCGTATATCGTGGACTTCGGGATCGCCAAACTGGTCGAGTCCACCACCTCGTTTACGGCGTCCGGCGTGCCGATGGGCACCCCGATCTATATGCCGCCGGAACAGTGGAAATCGGAAGAACTGACGCCCGCCGCCGACCAGTACGCGCTGGCGGTGACGATCTACGCGCTGATTACGGGCGGACACCTGCCATTCGAGGCGACCACACCGTATGGCATGATGCATAAGCATATCAACGAGCCGCCGACCCCGGCGCAGAATTTCCGGGCCGATCTGCCGCCCGCGCTGACTCCGGTGCTGGAACGCGCCATGTCGAAACGCCCGGCGGACCGCTATCCGACCGTGACGGCGTTTGCGCAGGATTTCTTTTTGGCGACACGCGGGCAAACGGGCGAACTCACTAACTTTTTCACCGCGCCGATTCTCAACAAACGCGCTACCGGATCGCTGAGTAATTCATTTTCGGCGTCCAATCCGCCGCAGCCCAACACGATTACGATTGTGCAGCCGGTATACAAAAGCCCGGTGATGTGGGTGCTGGCTGCCGCGCTGCTGGTGGCGCTGGGTGTGGTGGCCTTTATGCTGCTGCGCCAGGATGACGAAAAAAACACCGAACCGGGGTTGTCGGCGGCGAATGTGCAGCTTACCCTAACCGCCGCGCGCGAATCGGCGCAACTATCGCCGGATCAGGTCCAGACGATCCAGGCACAGGGTTACATGCAGCTTACGGAAATGGCCGGGGCCACGCAAACCATCGAAGCGCAGTTCAATCAGCGTATCGCGGCCACCGAAACTAAAGCCGCCGAACTCGCCGCGCAGCAGAACGCCACCGCGACGGCTGAACAGGCGACGCAGGCCGCCGCCAATCAAACCGCAACCGCCGAAGAGCGGGCGACAGAAACCCAGTCGGCGCTGAATGCCGCCGCGACACGCGACAGCTATACCGATACGCCCGAACCCTCCAACACCCCGCGCCCGACCAGCACCCCAACGCCTGAAGCAACAGAAACAGCGACCACACCCGCTGTCGAGCCGGACATCCGGCTGGTGTATGACACCGATGATTTTGTGATCGCCAATATCTCCGGGCGGACGCTGGACATCAGCGGGCTGGCATTCGTGCAAGGGGCGCAGCGCTTCGACGCGACGCTGTGGAGCCGCGCCGATATTAGCACCCCGCCGGATGCCATGACGAGCGGCACGTGTTACCAGATTCTCACGGCGGACGCCACGCCGACCACCCACAGCCGTGATCTCTGCGCGCGCCCGTTTGCCTTTAAGACAAGCGTGACCAGCCGCTATTTCTGGCTCTCACCGGAGGCGGACGCGACGTTCACCGTCGAGCAGGACGGCGCAATCCTGGCGACGTGTGCCATCACCGCCGGAGAATGCAGCTTCGCGCTGCCCGAACCGGAAGCGACAGACGTACCGGAAGAGTAAGAGCAGGGCCGCCCGGCCCGCTCTTTTTTTTCGCCCCGCCGCGCTCTTACTTGTCAGCTAACGGTTTTCGACTTATACTGCTTTCTGAATCAAGTTTCTCTTTCCAGGGGCGTTCCACAACCATGAATATGATGAATTTATCCGGGCTGGTGCTGGGCCAGTATGAACTGCGCGGGATGCTGGGCATCGGCGGCATGGGGGCAGTGTATCGCGGCTTTCAGGCCGGGCTGCGGCGCGAGGTCGCGGTCAAAGTGATGTCGCCGCAGTTGGCGCTGCAAGCCGGTTATCTCGAACGCTTCAACCGCGAAGCGCAAACCGCCGCCGCGCTCGAACACCAGCACATTATCCCGATTTATGATTACGGCATGCAGCAGGGCTACAGTTATATCGTCATGCGGCTGCTGACGGGCGGCACGCTGGCCGAACGCATGGAACAGAGCAATCTGCCGACATTAAGCGAGACAGTCGAACTGCTCAAACAGCTTGCCAGCGCGCTCGATTATGCGCACAGCCAGGGCGTGATCCACCGCGACATCAAACCCAGCAACATCATGTTTGACAACCAGGGCACCGCCTATCTGGTCGATTTTGGGATCGCCAAGCTGACCGAAGCCACGCAAGCCCTGACCGCATCCGGGGCATCGATGGGCACGCCCGCGTATATGTCGCCGGAGCAGTGGCGCGCCGAAGAACTCTCGCCATCCACCGACCAGTACGCGCTGGGCGTGATGATTTATGCGCTGCTGACCGGGCGCGCACCGTTCAGCGCCTCAACGCCCTACGCCCTGATGCACAAACACCTCAACGAGCAGCCGACGCCCCCGCAGGTGATCCGGCCCGAACTGCCCGAAGCGATCACATTTGTGCTGAATCGGGCGATGGCAAAACAGCCGGAGCAGCGCTTCCCGACGATTACGGCGTTCGCGCAGGCCTTTGAGGGCGCACTGGCGGGTTATTATCGTCACGGTGAGCAGTCGCAGTTTTTCACGGCGACCATCCGCCCGCCGCAGCTTCCGAATCTCAGCCTGCCGCCGAGCAATCCCCAGCCGCCCACGCCGGGCACGTACGTGCTGCCGTCGTCGTCGCGCCCGATTTATAAGCATCCGCTGGTGTGGATTCTGACCCTGATGCTGGTGGGCGCGCTGGGACTGGTCGCCGTGTTGATCCTGAGCAGCCAGCAAGAGAAAGAAAGTGATCACGACGGCGAAGGGGTGGTCCAGGCAACGGTCAACGCGAGTCACACACCGACAGCCACTGCTACCCCCGATTTAACCGAAACCTTTGAGTTTATTTTTTCGCAGGCGCAGACCGCCACCGCCGCCCAATGGACTGAAACACCGCTGCCGCCGACGGCAACACGGACACCCAATCTCACGCAAACGTTCGAGGTCGCATTCTGGCAGGCGCAGACTGCCACCGCCGATCAGTGGACCGCAACGCCGACCGCCACGCATACGCCGAACATGACGCAGACCTTAGAGGCGGCGCTGATCGCGGCGCAAACGGCGACGGCGGAACAGTGGACCAATACACCGACCCCCAGCGCGACCAACACGGCGACACGACGCCCGCCCGACATCCCGCGCCCAACCTTTACACCAACGTGGACCGAGGTATTTATCGTTACGCCCCAACCCACCGCGCGCGCGGCCTCGGTGGAGATGACCGAGCAGACCTTTATGGACGGCAAGCTGACGGTGTTGTGCCCAGATGACTGGCTCGCGCAGGATATGAGCGCCGAGATGGGCTTACCCGGCATCACAATCGCCAATTCCGCAGCGGCATTAGACTCGGCCACAACCAACCAGATATCGGAATCGGGGGATGCGGCGATCATGGTGCTCCTGCTGCCCGCCGATCTGATGCCCATGCTGGCTCCCGACATGACAGCCGATGCATCGGTAGAGGATTTGATGACCATCTTCGCCACCCAAATGCTTTCGGACACATCCAATGAATCCGACATCGGCCCTACCGAACTCATCACGCTGGATTCCGGAATACAGGTGGGTTATATGAGCATTACGCAAGAGGGCATTGACGGCGCGATGATGATGTTCAAGCCCGCCCCAGACATCCTGGTGTTAGGCGTTGCCATGTCGAGCACCGGCGGCTTTACCGAGGACCTCAAAGCGCTGGGGCTGGAAGTCGTGGGCAGTGTGAACTACGCGGGCACCGGGGCGGATCTGATGAATGCGCTGTTCGCAGGCTAAGGCAGGCAGAGATAAAATCAGGCGGGCCGCAACACCCGCCTTTTTGATTCCCCAGCGACAACAATCCACATATTACTCTCTCGATGTCAGCTCGTAACTCTAGAATAAGATGATTTTCCTATTAAGCCTTAAGGGCCGACAATAGATATATCACATTAAAAACAATGGTATTTTGTTACTTGAAATAGTTGATTTTAGGTTTATTATCTATTTCTAATTCAATTGAATTAACTGCTGGGCATTGCATTATAGGGGGAAGCAATGGCAAAACCAGACAATGACAATAAAAATTTTAGTGGAGCTACTGAGTGGGCCAAATTTGGCATGGGATTATTGGGGGAAGAAAATTCTTCTACTGAACTACCACCTACTAAACCACCTGATTCGCAAGGCGGAGGAGAATACCCACCTGTGGAAACAAATACTGAAGGAGGGCAAGGAGGAGAAATTCCCGAACAGAAGACGCGGACCTGGTCGAAGAAGTTTCTAGGGATTTTTATCCTTCTTCTAGTTGCAGGAATTACCCTGCTAGAAATTTATTTTGATTTTTCGGATAAAATAGCTGGGGAGGAAAAGCAATGTCCCACTATAAGCCCAACCGAAGTCTCCCACCAACCTAAAGCAACGGTAATCCCCAATAGTGTGAGTTTTCAATACCTATACGAAAGCCAACCATACCACCCTTTCTTCAGCGATATAAAACAAGAAGGGTGTTTATCGAGTGAGAACGGTTTCAAAGAATACTGGATGCCATTTCCCGTTCTTGGAGGAGCCTATATTGAAATAGAAATCGGTGTAGCAGACGATGGATTTTCTGTGACAGTATACAAACTGTCTAATGAATATCCCTTTACACCAGGAGAAACAATAGAGCTAAAACGCAATGGCAGCACCTATTCTTTTACTACGACTGAAGGTGGCAATTACGGGTTATTAGCGAATCAAAGTTCGGGAACAGTGCAGCAAAAGCCCATTGACTATGTGCTGACACTTCATATGTATCAGCTTTGCGTAATGAATGTCAAAGTTCCAAGCGGGATGCAAGGCGTGCCAATCTATGATGTACCCAATGGTAATCTAGTCAATGATCCCGCTTATCCGGTAGGAACACAAACTCAAATTTCGGTTGTTGGAAAACAAAACGGATGGTACCAGGTTCTTTATCCTAATGCGCCTAAAGGCTTAGGATGGGTTGACCACCAATATCTTTATACTACCAATATCACACCAGCCTGCGTTGCGGTTGAGAACATTATTATTCAATAGTTTATCCAGAGAAGGGATTTTTTGTCCCTTCTCGCCATTATCTCAATCCCCTACTGTGCTAGCCGGCAACACCGTCAGCAGCTCATCCTGCGCGGGGATCGCCTGTCCCGGCAGACGACCCTGCATGCTCCAGGGACCGGTCCAGGTGATTTCGACGTTCGCCAGCCGCCCATGCCAATCCTGCGTGTCATCCTGGAAAAAGACCAGCTTGTTCTGCGGAATCCGCCCGCGCCATTTGCCGTTATGTTTGTCCTCGACCAGCACTTCGGCGGTCTGCCCCAGGAAGCGGCGGTTGATCGCAGCGCTGACCTGGGCCTGTAACTCTTCCAGCAGCACGTGGCGGCGCTTCTTTTCGTTGGCGGGCACATCGTCCGGCATGGTGCGCATACTCAACGTGTGCGGGCGCGGACTGTAGCGCGCCAGATGCACCTTATCCAGCTTGAGATCGGCCAGCAGATCGTAAGTGTCCATAAACTGCGTCTCGGTTTCGCCGGGGAAGCCCACGATAATATCGCAGTGGATCGCCACGCCGGGAATCCGCGCCCGGATTTTGTCCACGAGCGCGCGGTACTGCTCCACCGTATACCCGCGCCGCATCCGCGCCAGCACGTCATCATTCCCCGCCTGCACCGGCACTTCGATCTGCGGCATCACGCGCGGCAGGTCAGCCACCGCATCGAGCAGATCATCCGTCATCCAGTTGGGGTGGCTGGTCAAAAAGCGAATCCGCTCGACGCCTTCCTGTTCCGCGATCTCATGCACAATGCGCAAAAGCTGGGCGAGATTCGGGCCGTCGGGCACATCCTTCCCGTAGCGGTCCACAATCTGGCCGAGCAGCGTCACTTCCTTGACGCCCTGCCGTGCCAGGCTGCGCACATGCGCCACGATCTCCCCCACCGGGCGCGATTTTTCGATGCCCCGGCGGAAGGGGATGATACAAAACGCGCAGGCGTGCGAACAGCCGTAGACCACCGGGACATGCGCGCTGATCAGATGCCCGCGCTCGTGATCCGGCAGAATAATCGCGCCGTCATGCCCTTCATCCTGCAAGGCGTCGCGCTGCGCCCGCGCCGACGATTCGAGTTCCAGCGCAGCCTGTTCGGTTTCCCGGTCCCGCAGAAAAGCGAGCATCGGGGTGGGATCGGACGGCGGCAGAAAGACATCCACCTGCGGCAGTTTTTCACGCAGCCGCAGCGGATCGCGCACGCCGACCAGACAGCCCATCAGCCCGATAATTTTGTCCGGCGCGGACTGTTTGAGTTTGGCGAGTTCGCGCAGGCGGCCATAGGCTTTGTCTTCGGCGGACTGGCGCACCACGCAGGTATTGATCACAAAAATATCCGCCTCGTCCGGCGTGGGGGCGGCGCGATGTCCGAGGGCTTCCAGTTCCGAGGCCAGCCGCTGGGTATCCGCGACATTCATTTGACAGCCCAGTGTCCAGATATGGTAATGCATCTATGGTTTCCTCAATGCTTAGTGTCGTTTGTGATTCCGGCTCACCACGTCAGTGATTTTGGTGTGCTGCGCGAAGATCACCAGCGTATCCCCGGCGCGAACTTCCGTGACATGGGCCGGGTGAACCTGGACGGACCCGTCCGGCGAACTGTGCAGCACAATATCCATCTCGTAGCTGCCCTGCAACTCGCCCACCGTCACGCCGTCCAAAAACGATCCCGGTGTGACTTGCAGCCGGATCATGCTGTAATCGGTGCCATCCACCGTCAGCGTTTGCGTAATTTCGATACCTGTCGCAGCGGCGGCAAACGAGGGCGCGGCCAAATCAGTCGCACTCATCACCGCCTGGACATTCATAAAGCGCCGAATCTGATCGGCAAACTGATCTTCCCACATGCGCACCACGATCCGCAGGTTCGGGTTGAGATCGCGGGCGCGCATGGTCACTTCCAGATTCATATAATCGTTCGAGGTGCAGACGATTAACGACTCCGCGTGCCGGATGCCGGCGGCTTCCAGGGTGGCGGGCAGGCGTCCATCGGACACCACCAGCGGCACCCGCAGCCGGGACATCTCTTTTTCTTTTTCGGGGTCCGTCTTGTTATCGATAGCAACTACCTCGAACCCCATGCTGACCAGGGCGCGAATCACACGCAGGCCGAGGTGCCCCACCCCTAACACGATGATATGCTCCCGATAGGTGGATGCCACCGCTTCCTCCCAGTCGCTATGCCGCTCGCCGGAATTAAAAAACAGCCGCACAAAATCGAACACGCCGCGCCCCGCCACATAGGCCGCCACAATGGGCAGCGCATACCAGAACGCCACCAGATGCCATTCGGTGGGCATCTCCGTCGGCGCTTCCAGAAGCATCAGCGCCAGCATGGTGTACGGCAGGTCCACATACGGCAGGCGTTCGTACCCCGCCCGCGCGGATAGTTCACCATAGAGCCACCCGCCGCCGAAGATCGCCAGCGCAAAGATCACAATCGGCTGGCGAAACTCGCGCCAGATCACCCTGGCGTTGCGCCATGCCGCCCGCAGCAGGCGTTCGCGTTTCCGCAAGCGCTCCAGGCGCGTTTCCGTGATCACCAGGCGCGAATATGGCACCGGACCTATTCCTTGTGTGCGGATTATCCCCAAAACACCGTAAAAGTGTAGCCGATTTGAGAAAAATTACCAGGGTGGCTACTGGTTGGGCAGCAGGATCGCGCCGCTGTAAAAGGCATCCTGACTCTGTGCAGCGACCTGCATCCAGCCCTCATCAAACCCGACATACAAGTTGAGGAGCGTTGGATCAATGCCATAGTGTGCGAGTGCCGCCCCGGTCTGGCTGTCCCACAGATGCAGCGCGGTACGTTCGGCAGAGAGCAGATAGCGTCCATCCGGGCTGAAGGCAACCCCGGCGGTGTTGGCCTCCGACTGGAACACAACCTCGCCGGACGCCAGATCCACCACCGCCAGCCGTGACTGACCTTTCGTACACCAGTCGCCGGAACTGCCCAGCGCGATCCGGGTGCTGTCCGGGCTGAAAGCAAAAGTAAGCGCCGAAAAAGGCTGCGCCAGATCGATCGGGTTTCCGGTGGACAGGTTCCAGAGCCGCACGCCGTAGAGTTGGGCGCGCGAACAGCTATCCCCGCTGGCGGTAGTCACGGCGAACAGCGTCCCGTCGGGGCTGAACTGCGGACTGCCGCTGAACGTGCCCGGAATGTCGCCATCCAGCGGCAGACGTTCCCCCGTAACCAGCGAATAGATGGCGACAGGCGGCGGATCGAGATAGCGGGAAAGCGAATTCTTCCCGGTGTAGGCCACCAGGGTGTTATCCGCGCTGAACGCTGCCCCCCATGCCTCGAAATCCAGTTCTACGGTCAAAAGGGTTTCGCCGTCTTGCTGGACGCTAACACGCCCCGGTAGATCATCATGAATAAACGCGGTGCGCAGAGTGCCATCCGGGCTGTAAAACTCCCAGGGGACACGGTAAGGCGTATAGTTGATTACCCGCAGATCGACAGCGGTCAGCGGCATCTCGTCCACGAGCGCCAGCACGATAACCGGCACAATGTCCTGGGTCACAGTTGCTGTTCCTGATGTTGATTCAGCAGCGGTGCCCGCAGACACCGCCAGCACCAGCACCACACTTACCCAGACGATAAATCCGATCACGCTCAGGCGTACCATGCGCTTGTGTCCTCCCTGTTTACGCTGTCCCCGCACCCTCTAGCATAGCCGGGTTTACATGAAACAAAATGATGCATCCTCAGCGCTTGCCTGACAGGTTAGCCGCGCGCGAATTTCGCCGCATCTGCACGATCAGCGTCCCCGCAGCGGCCAACCCCAGCCCGGCGACCTCGCGCAGCTCCAGATTCTCATCCAGAAAAATCCAGGCCAGCACCGCGATCTGGATCATCATCGTGTTGTTGATGATGCTCGATTCGACGGCGGACAGCGTGCGCTGGGTGTGATTCCAGAGTGTGAAGGCAAATGCCGTGTTGACCACCGCCAGCCAGCCGATGATCGCCCAGCTTTGCAGGCTGAGGTGCGGCAGTCCCTGGAACACCACCCCGGCAACCAGCATCGTAACCGAACCGACTCCCATGCTGACCAGCGTCACCACCAGCGGCGAAATGCTGCCCCGGCGGTTGATGCTCCGGCCCAAAACCGCCGACAGCGCATTCGACACCACACCCACCAGCACGATCACGAAGCCGATCATTTGATGCGCCGGGATCGACGCCGGGTAAAAATACAGCACCACCCCACCGAGGAACACCACAATCCCCGACCACTGTAACACGCTGGGGCGCTCCGCCAGCAGCACGATGCCGAGCAGGGCCACCACCGGAGTTGTGAAGTTAAGCAGCAGGCTCGTCGTCACGGCAGGCAGACGATCCAGCCCCAAAAACTGCGATCCCTGCGTCACACTGTAATATAACAATCCGAGCGCGATCAACTGCCGCCATTCGGATCGCGTCAACTGCCGGATGGACTGAAACGGTTGTTGCGTGCTGCGGCTGGACCAGATCAGCAGGCAGACAAACGCCAGCGTATAACGCAGTCCGGCGAAGGTCAGCGCGGGAATGTCTTTAAGGCCCAGTTTGATCAGAACCCAGGAAGTAGACCACAGCAACGTGACGAGGAGCGCCTGAAGCACGGCGCGCAGATGGGATGACATTGTGTACCTCCGCAAAAGGAATAGGCGTGCGATCACGCACCAACCTACCCCCTCCGGGCTTTTATCCCTTAAGGTACTTCGCCATCACCGACTTCTGTAACGCTTGGTCCAGACCCGGCAGACCCGGCGGAACCCTAGTTACCTGATTGATGTACGGGTGATTATACCACAGCTTGTTACGGCGTGAAGTCGTACTGTTCCCCAAATTCGCGCATCGCGTCAATAATCGAGGCCAACCGCTCTCCGATCTCGGTCAGTTGGTATTCGACGCGCGGCGGAATTTCGGCATAGGCATGGCGTGAAATCAAGTTCGCGGCTTCGAGCGCCTTGAGGCGGTGCGACAGCGTTTTGGGGCTGATACCTTGCAGCGACTCTTCCAGGTGGCTGAAGCGTTTACTGCCGCTCATCAGGTCGCGCACGATCAACAGCGTCCAGGTGTCACCGATCAGGCGGGCTGTCCGCGCGATGGGACAAGCATTGAGTTGCGTTGTTTTGCTCATGTCTCCCATTATAGCTTATACGAAGCGCTTTGCTCCACCCGCATAAGATGCTTTCGGACGTGACTTCGTAGGGGCAATTCATGAATTGCCCCTAC